>ONIP01000040.1 GCA_900317955.1 uncultured Bacteroidales bacterium | reverse complement strand
CAAGCCGATTTTTGCAAAAACCTTTTGAATCGCTCAAAACGCCCGCTGTTCCTATATTCAGACCATGACGCAGCCTGCAAAATGACTATTAGACCAAAATATCACAAATACAAATCATTCTGTAAAGAAAGGCGAAACTACAAGTTCCGCCTTTCTTTAGTGAAGTTATGGTTTCTCTTTATTATTTCAGCAATTTGTTGATTTCGTCTTCCCAGCCAAGGTGATGTTCAATACGATCTTTCTCTATATGGGCATTGATTATTTGGGACTTGGTTAACTGAGAAATGTTTTCCCAATTATTATTATTAAACACATATGTTGCATTGCCATATTTGAAGTGTTCCAACAAAACAATATTCTTTTGAGGGAAATGGAATGCAATATATCCCCTAAAGCCGCCCTTACCTATGGTTACATCTTCAGGTTTATATTTGACGATAGTGTCATATGTGTATCTTTGCAACTTCTCTTTGTTTTTCCCGCGTTCCTTGAAATCTTCAAATGGAATACGATCCCAAGGATAATCACCCTTTGGCAGAATCTCCCAATTCACTCTTCGAATTGGAATGTTCTTGAATGCCGTATTCTTCTGTTCGTCTAAAATTTCACAATCTCCAAAATACTCCAAAAACAAATTAATCACATGTCGATTGTAATTATCATTTTCTTCTGCATGCTGCAATAGTTCTGAAATAATAAATGGCTCGTCATTTATACTGAAAACAGATAGTTCGGTTTCTGGAGCATTAATCGGACGCCGTTTGTATCGCTGATATGATATATCAACAAGATGATAATTGCCATGCCAATCCTTTAGGACTGCTAATCTTGTCTTCGTTTCTTTGGGCAAGTGTTTTAGTCGTTCGAAAGAGCCATCTACATTAAACTTACTTACAGGACCAATCTTCTTGGCTAGTAATTTCACGCCCTCTTCTAAGGGAATTCCAAATCCTAGTTTCTCAAGTAGGTCTGACTTAACATCTGATGCTTTTTTCGCCACATAAAAGAAATCTCCTCTTTTTATACCAAGAAGATACGCATCTACATTTCGAATTCGTTTTTTGTCAATCATACTCATATGGTTTTAGGTTATACAGAATAAAAGGGTTTGCACTACTTTGTGCAAACCCTTTTTTAATTAAAATTATTTCACTTCCTCGTAGTCCACGTCTGTAACGTTTTGATCGTTACCGTTGTTGGACTGCTGGCCTGCGCTGGGGTTACCCTGCTGACCCATGTTGTTGGGGTCGAAGCCGGCACCGGGGTTGGCACCGCCGGCTTGCTGCTGGGCATTGTACATGTCCTGCGAGGCAGCCTGCCAAGCTTGGTTCATTTTCTCCATAGCGGCGTCAATCTGAGTGACGTTGCGGGCACTGTGGGCAGCCTTCAGCTCAGTGAGGGCGGCCTCGATGGCGCTCTTCTTCTCGGCGGGAATCTTGTCGCCATATTCCTTCAGGTTCTTCTCGCTCTGGAAGATCATGCCGTCGGCGGCGTTAATCTTCTCAATCTCCTCCTTGGCCTTCTTGTCGGCATCGGCGTTGGCTTCGGCTTCAGCCTTCATGCGCTTGATTTCGTCTTCGCTCAGACCGCTGGAGGCCTCGATGCGGATGTTCTGGCTCTTGCCGGTGGCCTTGTCGAGGGCGCTGACATTCAGGATGCCGTTGGCATCGATGTCGAAGGTGACCTCAATCTGCGGTACTCCACGCGGTGCTGGCGGAATGCCTGCCAAGTGGAAGCGGCCGATGGTCTTGTTCTGGTTGGCCATAGGACGCTCGCCCTGCAGTACGTGGATTTCCACCTCGGGCTGGTTGTCGGCAGCGGTGCTGAACACCTGGCTCTTCTTGGTAGGAATAGTGGTGTTGGCGTCAATCAGACGGGTCATCACACCGCCGAGGGTTTCGATACCTAATGACAGAGGAGTGACATCCAGCAGCAGCACATCCTTAATCTCGCCGGTCAGCACACCACCCTGGATAGCGGCACCGATAGCCACCACCTCGTCGGGGTTGACACCCTTGTTGGGGGCTTTGCCGAAGAACTCTTCAACCTTTTTCTGCACGGCGGGGATACGGGTCGAACCACCGACCAGAATCACCTCGTTGATGTCGCTGTTGCTCAAGCCGGCATCTTTCATGGCCTGACGGCAAGGCTCGATAGTGGCCTGAATCAGGTCGTCGCACAACTGCTCGAATTTGGCACGAGTCAGCTTCTTCACCAAGTGCTGAGGCACGCCGTCAGCCACGGTGATATAAGGCAGGTTGATTTCGGTCTCCTGAGAGGAGGACAGCTCGCACTTGGCCTTCTCGGCAGCCTCTTTCAGACGCTGCATGGCCATCGGGTCTTTACGCAGATCCATGTGCTTTTCGGCCATAAACTCGTCGGCCAGCCAGTTGATAACCTTCTGGTCGAAGTCGTCGCCGCCCAAGTGGGTGTTGCCGTTGGTGCTCTTCACCTCGAAGACACCGTCGCCGAGGTTCAGGATGGAGATATCGAATGTACCGCCACCCAGGTCGAACACTGCAACGTTCATGTCCTGTGCCTTCTTGTCCAGACCGTATGCCAAAGCGGCAGCGGTGGGCTCGTTGACGATACGGCGCACCTTCAAGCCTGCAATCTCACCGGCCTCTTTGGTAGCCTGACGCTGACTGTCGTTGAAGTAAGCGGGGACGGTGATGACGGCCTCAGTCACCTCGGTTCCGAGGTAGTCCTCAGCGGTCTTTTTCATCTTTTGCAGCACGATGGCGCTAATCTCTTGTGGGGTGTAGAGGCGGCCATTGATTTCCACGCGAGGCGTGTTGTTGTCGCCCTTCACCACTTTGTAAGGCACTGCGGCAATCTCTTTCTGCACACGGTCGTAAGTCTCGCCCATAAAACGTTTGATACTGTACACCGTGTTGTGAGGGTTGGTGATAGCCTGACGCTTGGCGGGGTCGCCCACCTTGCGGTCGCCGTTCTCAATAAATCCCACTACTGAGGGAGTGGTGCGGTTGCCTTCGCTGTTGGCGATAACAACCGGCTCATTACCTTCCATGACTGATACACAACTGTTAGTTGTACCTAAGTCGATTCCAATTATTTTTCCCATGATATTCTATTTTTTTATTTTCTTGTTGATAATTTTATTTCTGGAACACCCTTTTGCGGGCGAATCCGACATCAAGGGTATCAACATCCATGCCAACAACCGCCCCTGCCATTGCCACTGACAAATTGTCACCCCGTCCGATTGTGTGCGACAACATATCCTGTCAGACCCGCCCTTACCACATGTATCAACTTTATATAAATACAAACGTAATTCATGAAAAATACGTAAATTTGCAACCGATAACATAATGTCCGCATTGAATATCTTGCTACAAAACAGATTGATGCTCAATGCGAATGGTCAAGTATCCTCAAACAAATAAAAGTAATAGCCCATGAAACAAATCTTCAAACTACTACTGTCAGTGGCCTTTGTGTCAGCCATGCTCTTTTCGTGCCAAAAGGAAGACCTCGCGCCAATCAAACCGGCCGAAGGCGACTATCTGCTGCCCCTCATCGAAACCACCGACATCCATGGCCTCATAGTCGATAACTCAACCGACTCCATACACTACCGGCTGGCCTACATAGCTGACAAGGTGAAGGACATCCGTGGTCACGGCGGGGCATACAAGAAAGAGCGACTGCTGCTGCTCGACGGCGGCGACCTCTACCAAGGCACCACCATCTCCAACCTGCAGCAGGGCAAACCCATCTATGTCTCTTTCGACAGGATGGAATACGATGCGGTGGCACTGGGCAACCACGACTTCGATTGGGGTTTTGAAAACATGGTCGATCCCGACGCCACGCTGCTCGACTACGAATACAACGGCGGGTACTACGTCAATGAAGTGCCCGTCATCTGCGCAAACCTCTATCAGCATGGTAACCGCGTCTCGTGCACCAAAGACTACGTCATTGTGGAGAAAACCGCCGTCAATCCCCGCGGCGGTAGCGTCAACGTGAAAATAGGCATCATCGGCTTTGCAGAAGACTACTCTCTGAGCATCATGGCCTCGCAGTTCTCAGGCAAAGGCTATTCCATCCAGGAGAACTATACCATCGCCAACAGCCTCGCCTCCGAGCTGGAGGCCTCTGGGCAATGCGATGCCACCATCCTCCTCACCCACGGAGCCGCCGACAATGCAGCTGAACGCCTTGGCGAGAGCACCGTTGTCGACCTCGTGCTGGGCGGCCACACCCACCGCACCATTTCGGGGCAGACAAGCTGGGGACTCCCCTACCTGCAAGCCGGCAAGAAAAGCGAGAACTACGCCTACGCTGAGCTCCAATTCCGGGTCGATAACAACGGCAGCATTTCCTTCACGAGCGTCAACGGGCAGCAGACCATCGCTGTCGATGCCACCCGCGACCTGCACCTCTTCTCGGGACATAACGCCCAAGACCTCGACAACGACATCCTCTCCGTCTCCGACAACGCCATCTCCGAAATATCCGGGCAACTCTCAAGGGTTATCGGACACATCACCGTCAACGCTTCCAAATACTTTATCGAGGGTAGCGGCGAACGCGCCTCGGTCATGGGCAACTGGATGGGCGACATCATGCAACGCATCGGCAATGCCGACGTTGCTTTCCTCAACAGCACCAGCATCCGCACCTACTTCTCTCTCGACGGGCAGCCCTCGCGCAACATCACCGTAGCCAACGTATATGACATGTTCCCTTTCGGCACCCCAATCCAAGTGTTCCGCATCACCTATGCCGAACTGCTCCAACTGTTTGAATACTCCATGACCAGAGCGGGCAGGATTCTGCTGACACAGATGACAGGCCTTGACTGCTACTTTACCAGCACGGAACGCACCAGCAGCTCGGGCAGAATCTACTACGAACACACCCTCCACTCTCTCGCCAAGGACGGCACCACCATCTACCAAAATGGGCAATGGACCTCCGACTGGTCGTCGCGCACCCTCACCGTTGCTGTCAGCGAATATGTAGCAACCACCGACCGCGAAGACCGCGACGCACAACTCCACAACCCCCTTGTGGAATGGTGCAAAACCTCACGGCTCGTCTCAAACGACCTTATCGACAACGAGAACGCCGTCCGAGTACTCACCGCCGAAGCCGAAGCCAACAACGGCCTCCTCTCCATCGACACCCGCCCCCACTTCATCCTCTACACCGAATAATTTCCTGAAAGTTGAGATATGATTGCTTGATGTCTGATTGCTTGATTGCTTGAGTGGCTTGACCGCGCCAGCCACTCAGGAATTAACACAATCAAGCATTCAAGCAATAATTCAGCTCTCAGCTCTCAATTCCCAGCCCGAACGGGGCGTACGGACAACCCGCTGTGTCGACTGTATCTGTCCGCGGCGTGGAGTTCGTTGCTCTGGAAGTACATACTGTACGCGTCGCCCCCATTGTAGGGCGTGGAAGCCCAATAGAACCCGTCGCTGCCCACATCATAGACAGTCGTGCCGTTGCGGCGGGCAGCCGCAGGTAGGAACACTGCACCGGCATCCTCCATCTGCTTCCATTGGGAATAGGTGTAGCTGTTGAGTGACCAGTCCCTATAACTCGATGCAAGACCCGGATTGAACTGAGGGCATCCCGAAGGCAGCGACCAACTGTCGGGCAGTATAATCAGTCCGCCTACACCGTCAATGTTGCCAGTGCCGCGTTTGGAAGCAGCGTCGGTGCGGGTGTTTAGCATGTAATCCCATTCATCATGGGTGAGCGTGCGCCACTGGTGGGTAGTATTTCCGCCGTTTCTGATGGCATTGTGCCATGCCCAGTCGGCCCCGGCGTAGGCTCCCGTCAGACTAATGGTGTTTGAACCACCGGGATAATAGTCCATCCATGAAGTGCTGGTTGACCAAGGCTGGTAGCAGACAGCCCCGCTGTTCCATCCGCTGGTACCCCACCCGAAAAGGTCTATCCATTCGCTGTAGGTAGAACTGATGTTGTTATTGGCACTGCCCACATATTCGTACTGGTGCTCTGCAAAACGCCAAGTATTGGTGCTTGCCTTGTACTGCAGGTTGCCCTTCGAGAAATGAACCTGTTGCGTGGCACTCACCGAAAACGCGCCTGGAAGCATTCCTTCGTCTTCAGTGCCGTTCTCTTTATCACAGCTTGCCAGCATCATTAATCCAGCCATCAGGCCGACTATCGTCATTACATGTATTCTTTTCATAAAGCGTTATTATTTATGTTCTTAATTATTTTTTTTATTTACTTGGAATTATCATTTGACGCTGCATTTATATCGTAGCATAGACGGATAGAGTTTCCGTAATAGGTGGCAGGAGAACTGTCGTATTCCATATTTCCGTCATCAAATAGGAGCGCCCGCGCATATCCACCTATTCTTGAAGAAGACCAGTAGTAGCCTGTACCATCAACTTGGTAGATCAGAGTGCCCTCTCTATAGCCGGCTGCAGGTAGAAAAACAGCACCTTCAGCCTCCATCTGTTGCCATAGGCCCAACGAAATAGCGTTCGAGCTATAACCCAAGCGGTTCTCATTGCAGACAAGGCCATCCTCAAAGTCATAATCATCAGGAAACAAAACCAGTCCATTGATAATAGTGTTGTTTCCGACCGATAGGGACACCTTTGCATAGCGTTTGCCCACACTGCGGGAATTCAGTAGGTAATCCCACTCACTGCTCGTAAGTGTACGCCAGGTGCCTGACGTTCCCGCATTTTCGATGGGGTTATGTACACCCCAGTCATACTCTGTCCCGGAAATGCTGCCTGTGGATGGACCATAATCAGTCAAGATGATGGTCGACAGCCAGGGGTAACTGTCCTCGTAGCCACTGGTACCCCATCCCATCAGGTCTATCCATCCAGAATAGTTGGGAGCAATATGGCTGTTGTCATCGCCTATCAATTCGTACTGGTTATGGGCAAAGCGGAATGTGTTTGTGCCAGCATTATATTGCAGATTGCCTTGGGCAAACACCACCCACCTGTTTTCCCCCACAGAGAAGCGGCCCTTAGTGTCCTCGGTGGTACGTCCCCCATTTGTACTGAGGTTGATGCGAGCAGTCATCATCACATTTCGGTCCAAAGCGACATGCGAATCCGTGTGGGTAAAAGTGAAGTTTCTGGCACCCTGGGCGGCACCCGCCATGTGGGCATAGACGGTGATGGTCATATCCCCTGCAGCAACGGGCAAAATGGGCACTTGCACCTCTATGATGTCGCTGCCGCCGTGAGCCAGCACAGGGCAATCGGTCAACGCAACCGACACCTGCTTGTCCTCTTCTGCAATCGTACCGTCTTCGCTTTGTGCTGCCACCGCGAGGGTACCCACACCAAGGGTCACACCCCGTGTGCCGCATAGTTGTCCTCCTGCACTGCTTACCCTCACCCCGGTCACCACCACGTCCACGTTCAGCGAGTTCTTTACCAGCACACGGACGGCAGCAGTGACATGGCGGAAACGGATTGCATCGGCACCCCCGTCAGCCATAGCCAGCATGGGCAGATGCAGCACCTGTCGTCCATTGGTGTAATGGCTCTCATATTGAGATGGGACTGTCACCGTCTGGGTGCCAGTCGTCAAGCCCGCTGGGTAAATGCCCCGGAACGGGTCGTCAGGGCTGCTAAAGCCCGAAACGTAGGCCTTGTTGCCACTTACCGTGACGGTATAGTCGGCACCATTGAGGCTCACCCTGTCCCCGTTCTCCCAAACCACACTCTCGGCACTCACCGAGGTCTTGTCTCCCTCCATGCCGCCAAAGCCTTCAGCGGTAATCAAGACAGCCCCTTCAGGAATGCCCTCCATGTTATTCTCTTTTTGGCAGCTACTGACTGCCAACACACCGCCAAGCAGTGCCATGATTGTCAACAAACCGTATTTCATCGTGTTTTTCTTATCCTTAAAATTTATCATAGCAATTCAGATTATTAGTATGTAGGCATATACTTCGTCCGCTCATCAATACCAATGTTCGTCCGTTTCACCACCCCAGTTTCCACCCGTATTGCTACGTCTCTCTAAATTAATGTCTCCTAAGTCTTCCGACAATCCGAGTTTCTGTGTGTACGAGCGGGTATAACCATTCTCCACAACAAACTTTACTACTTTGACGCATGGAGCCTCGTACTCAGGCATTACTGTGCAAGACCGAGCACTTATTCCTGCATAAACTGTTTGTTCCATAATTTAATACTATATTAAAAATCAATGTTGTACGAGCAATATTGCACAGATTACACAACTTAAATCCAAACACAAAAGTACAAAAAAAACTCTACTCTTTCATTAATTTTTATTACTTATTTCGGCAAGAAAAAACCAACCGGCATGACATTTTTTTGGTATTTTTTTAAATATTCGTAAATTTGCAATTTCATATCGAGAATAACAAATAAATCAATACTACCATGAACAACAATTATTATGGCCCTACGAGCCGCAACGGCGGCCGTAGAAGAGGGGGCTTGAAAGGTTTATTATGCCTTGCAGCAGTATTTCTTGCTCTGCTGCTGCCGGCATCCTTGCAAGCCACACCGCAGAACGGATCCACTTACTTCCGCAATGCAAGCAATTACGATGCCTACTCCTTGGGTAGGGGCAGAATCCACTACAAGGTTCTTGTATTTGCCGACGGGGTGGAACACAACTACAATGCCGGTAAAGGCGGAAATGGCTCACGCATCTGGACTCATGCCCCCAATGGCGACAGATGGCCCAACTTCATCTATTACGCATCAGACAACCTCAAATGCAAGGCCGGCGCAGTCCCCGGCAGGCCGAGGGACAAGGGATGGGCAGAGCTGAAAGTGACCCAGGGCATTGTGGTGGTAACCAACAGCTACGACGGCAGCAACCCCGTATTCACTGCCGACAACAATTGGCATTCGGTGGATTTGCGCCGCATCGACGGCAACGACCATTTGACTTACCTTGAGTTCGACTGGTATCTACCCGACAACATGCAAAATGTCCTGTTCCAAAGTTGCATTGAATCGGTATACCACCAAAGCGGTGGCAACACCTATGATACCAGCCAATTTTCTGTTGATTATTTCGACGGTGGCGAGCAACAGCCTCAGTTGATGAATCCTATTTTCTATACAGCCAACTACAACGGGGTGTCCAGCTACGGAGTGGCAGGCTACGGCATGTTGGCAGTACCCTACGTCGCTTTCCAGCAGACCTATCAATACCACACTGCGTGGAGTCCCACCAACGTTCCCTGCACCGACCAGTCGGGTCTTATCTATGTGCCCAGTTGCGACTCGGTGCAGACAGGATTTCACATCACCATGCAGACCCGCCATAGCATGTCGACAGGCGATACCGTGAGGAAACAATGGCTGCGCTCCAACATGGTGGACATACCGGCATACCACAGAATTTACGACATGGACGTGGAATACTACACCTATTTCGACGAGCGGACCAACCTCTACCACCAGGACAGACGCTACTTAGACATCAGTTGGAAATTCCGTCTGCCATGCGAAACCGACATCGTACCCAACGACCTGTTCGAGATACAACGGGCATACGACAGCAACTACACCGATGCGCAAACCATCGCCACCATCCCCATCGTATGGGGGGTGGGCGATTCGCTGCTCGACACCACATACCATTATATTGACTCGTCGGAGGCTACACTGAACAACCCCTTGGAGACCGGTAACAACAAAAAGATTTACTACCGCGTACGGCGAGCGTCTGCCGCCGTGTGGGGATGGGACGACCACCCCTACGCTGCCAAAAGTTGGGAGTTCATTCGTGCTGAAATGCCCTACATGAGGGAAATGTACTACAGAATCGACGACGACTTCTTCAACAATCATAAGACACATCTCTATTTTGAGATGCCTAACGGTTTTTGGGGCGATGGCACCCCAGAGAGGCCAAGAACCACATCGTTCTATTGGGACAAACACGCCACCGTGTGCATAGAAAGGATACTCAACGAAACGCACGACACGGTGCTAATCCGCGTACCGGCCGACTCAGTGATTGCTGTCCTGGATTATTACCACCTGCATCCAGTATACGACACCTTCCACGACGGGACCCCTATCTTACATGTGGTGGATGTATTGAACACACCCTGCGTACACTACAGATACCGGTACTATTACGACACCACTGGCATGGCGCTGCCAATGCTCCCCTATGGCATCGACAACACTATACCAAGAGTTATTTACCTGCGCGGTAACGTGGCGCCCTACTTCACCGATGCTGCCGGCCTCAACAACCTTACTGCCTCCAACCAAGAATATCCCGACCATGTGTTGCTGACGTGGTCTGCCACCGAAGGAGAGGTGGACGACTACCTTGTGGAAACCCGGGCAGACAGTACTGAAAACTGGCAGGAACTGGGCACCACCTCCTACAACTACTGGCGGGACGAAACGGCTGACCCTTCGGTGAGCACGGAGTGGCAATACCGCGTAACAATGCGCTATACTTGCCAAGGTGTCACCACAAGCGACAGCCGCCAGACTGTCGGCGCCCGTTCTCCTTGGGGACGAGTGAGTGGACGGGTGCATTATGAAGACGGCACCGCCTGCCCCGGCATCACAGTGGTGGCCACGCGCTCCAGTGACAACTTTGTGGTGCAAACTGTGGAGACTGACAACAGCGGATTTTATCAATTCGACAGCCTGCCGTATGGCGGCAATCAGCAATATGTCATCACTCCCACCTCGCAGCATGCCACATTCCAATATAATAACACCACATCGGGTTCGGCAACAGTAAACCTGTCGCTGAACAGATGTCTGGTTACGGACATCAACTTCGACAATATCTCGGCAGTGCGGCTTACGGGACGAGTGCTGTATGAGAACAGTTCCATTCCTGTTCGCGATGCCAACCTGTTGCTCAACGGCAACATCGTTCGCATGGCCAACTCGGCATTGAAGACCGACGCTTCTGGTAATTTTGAGTTGCGGGTGCCGCAAAGAAGTGCATTCACCCTCCAGGTGGTGAAAGAAGGACATCATTTTGCTGAAGGCGGTTTTGTACGCATCGACGGCGACAGTGTGCTGACCCTGGAGACTCCGCTCGATGGGGTGCGGCTGTGGGACCAGACCAAAGTGCGACTGGCAGGGCGTGTGGCCGGTGGCCTACCGCAAAGACGGTTGCCTCTGGGATTCGGTGAATCGAACAACAACTTGGGCGACAACCTTAAGCTAGTGCTTGAACTGGAAGGCGACAACGTGAGCTACATTGTACGCATACCAAGCGACCTTACGAGGGACACTCTTGACTACACGGTACCCCATCTGGTGTACAACGGCACGAATACTCCCGACACTACCGGATTCACCAATGTACACTACCAGTTGCGACGCATTGTTATTGAGCCAGATCCTGCTACTGGCGAGTACTGTGCCGACCTCTTTCCCGTGCGGTACAAGGTAATCCAAGCCACTGCTCAGGGCTATTCCACCCTCTTCAGCCACGGCAGAACAAATGAGACCATTGACCTCAGCAACGCAGCTGTCACTCAGGACACCGTGCGCCGCCAGCGCGACAACCATTACACCCTTCACAATGCCGAATACCAGCTCACCTACCGCAGCCCCATCAACATCACGTGCAAACAGTTGCGTTATGGCATGGAGATGGACTACTTTGGAGAACTGTTCATTCAGCGAACCAATATTCAGAACACACAATTCAACGTGCCCCTTGCCACGAAGGACAGCAACGGAAATTACAGCTACCTTTTCGGAGCACCTGTGTTTCTTACCGGCAACTATGACTTCCGCGCCTACGCTCACGAGGACTATTATTACAACAACGACCCCGAGGAGGCTCACGACCAGGTGCGCATTCAAGGCGGTACGCTGAAGGTATATAATGGGATGCACGATGCAACCAATACCCAGGTTATCACCAAAGAGCTCGACAGCCTGGGACAGGCCGTTTTTACCATCCCTGTCGATTATGTGTCGTTTGTCCGCAATGATGAGAATGTGCGGAGAGTGCTTGACCTCTCGGTGGAGAGCGAAGGGGAATATGTCGAACTGCAGGCCTTGAGAGGGTATGTGACTGGACACCGCAATGTCGGGACAGGGACAGTCACCTCTACCCACGGTACTATCAAACTGTTGGATGTCCTGCGCGACCCCCCGGGCAGTGGCTCGTCGGCCTACATCGAGGCGGGTACCGAATATTCATACAGCTATACTTCTTCATTCTCCTTTAAGTTCGGACTCAATCTCGGCATTGGCATCGGCAGTCAGGCTTCGACCGTGATGGGCGCCTTTATAGGTGTGGGCGGCGGCACTTTCGCTGGTCAGAATTTCAACATCAGCACCGTCACATCATTTGCCGTTCCCGTCCAGACTACTTATTACCACAAACATGAGGGCAATTACACTTTCAAAACGAGCGAACGCATCAGCACCAGCAACAGCCCCTACAATGTGGGACAGGATGCCGATGTATACATCGGAGCGGTGCAGAACGTATACTTCCAACAGGTGGATGCCGTGCAGCCCATCGACTCGCTGACCTATGCCTCCCTTGCGGCACGAAGTGCTTCAGGAAGCATGCGCACGATAGCGCAAGGCGTGGACTCAGACGGCAAACGCTATTATTTGGTAATCGGCAACGAGATTGAGACAGGCCCTTATTTGGCCTCGACATTTGCCTATACTCACAGCCATATTGTAAACAACATCATACCTCAGCTGAAGTTGCAGCGCGACGCACTCTTACTGACATGCGACAGTGCCACGGCGCAAAGTATTGCGAATGCGCAGCAAAAGGTTGTGTACTGGAGCAGGGTGTCCCCTGGCGACACAAACTGGGCCTGTGAGGGTTATTATAAAATGATATTTCCTAATTACAGTTCGCAAATCCACTCAAACGAGGTGCAAAGCATCAACAGGACAATTACTGACTGGGCGTCGCTGCTGCTGATGAACGAAGCCGAGAAGGTGTCGGCCATCCACCACAACAGCCACGACAGGGTGGCAACCTATTCTATCAGCAACGGCACTTCAGTCAACGTGACGAACAATTACTCTTACAGCGATGCCTACCACGTGTATGTGGATTATCCCGGCTTCAGCATTGGGTCTTCGAATCTGCTTAAAATTGGAAGATGGTTTGGCAAGGCGGTGAGGGACTTGATGATAGACAAGTACAATAAGGTGCAGAGTCGCAGCCATGACGGCGAGGAGGGGTATGACCCCATCCGTTTCGTCAGCAGCTGGACAGGCAGCCATGTTGATTTCAGTATTACCCCGATTCTGGACTTCAACTGGAGTCGAGACCCCACCGAAAGAACCACGCATACCCGTACCATAGGTTTCTCGCTCGTGCCCGATGCCTACAGCAATATGGATGTATCGGTTTTCCGCATCAAGAAAAACAAGTCGGACTATGCGTTCAACATTGGGTCGGCGGAGACGCGTGATTTTGTTGAAAGTGGAGGTGACTATGATAACGGCGATTATCTTTATGGCTCGTTGGTATATTATCTGCAAGGCGGTGCCACGAAATGTCCCTGCGAGTTGGCCGACAGCACCCACTATTACGTACCCCCAATGCCCATCTCGGCAGGCTCGCTCAAACTGGAGAATCCCAAAGTGGACATCAATGTCCACGAGCGGAGCAATGTCCCAGCCGACAGACCCGCTGTGTTCACAATCTATCTGTCCAACGAGGTGGAGGCGACGACAGGTCCGGGTGCCACAGCAGCCATCCAGTTTAAGCTGAAGATGAACGACCTCAGCAACCCCCATGGGGCAAGGGTGTATATTGACGGTATGCCCCTTACCGACGGTCGCATCATCACCCTCACCAGGGGACAGGTGGTGACGAAGACGATGGAGGTGTATGCTGGTGATGGCTACGACTTTGAAGACCTTGTAATTGAATTGGGGTCGACTTGCATTTCGTCTGCAAAAGGCAAAGCCCAGTTCTCTGTGCATTTTGTGCCGGTGTCATGCAATGTGGAAATTGTCTCGCCACACGATGGCTGGGTGATGAACACCTTGTCACCAAAAGATTCGGTGGGCTATTACCTACCTGTAACCATCAACGGCTATGATGTCAATTACAGGGGTTTTGACCACATAGAACTACAATACAAACTTTCCACGCAGAGTGACGATGGCTGGGTGAATATATGCTCTTATTATGCCGACAGTGCCCTCTATCTCGCAGCCAGCGGCACCAAAGCCATGATTCTCGGCGGAAGTATTGAGAATATCCGTTTCTATGGCGAACGCGACCCCATAGAGCAACGCTACGACTTGCGTGCCGTCAGTTTCTGCCGTCATGGCAGCGGCTTCATCTCGCGCTCGTCTGAAGTGCTGAGCGGTGTTAAAGATACCCGGTGTCCCCGCGTGTTCGGCGAACCACAACCGGCCAACAGCATCCTCGGTGTGGGCGACTATTGCAGCCTGCGTTTCAATGAGCCCATCGCGGGCAATTACCTTGACGAGGACAACAACTTCCAGTTGCTGGGCGTCACCAATCGGTCAGGGATAGCCTCCTCGACGTCGGTCTACTTCGACGGTACTCCCAGTTGCGAGGCAACAAGTGCCGTCACCCGTGTGCTGTCCGCCAAATCGTTCTCCATCGATATGATGGTCAAGCCGGATGCACCCATCTCGAACCGCCCGCAGGAACTTTTTGGACATACTACCAAGAACGGCGGCATCTCGTTCGGTCTGGAACCCGATGGCAACCGGTACCGGTTGTATGGCACCATCGACGACTACACTGTCCACTCCCGTCCCCTCGAACCGCTGACAGCCTTTACCCGCGTGGTGATGACTTACGACAATATTACCAACGAGGTGAGGTTCTATGCAGGCACACAGGATGTGACCGACTCGGACAGCGACGTCCCTGCGGCACCTGCCTACACAGGCTCCGCCCCCTTGAAATTCGGACATGGATACAAAGGCAATATGTTGGAGGCGAGACTGTGGATTAAGGCTCTCCTGCCCGATGAAATTGTCGAGACTCACCAGAAACGCCTTACGGGATATGAGCGCAAACTGGCTGCTTACTATCCCATGAACGAGGGACGTGGCGATATTCTTTACGACATTGCCAACGGCTCGTCGTTGACGATGCATGGCGCCAACTGGACTACTCCCTCGGGCTTCTCTCTCCACATGAACGGCACACGCACCGTCACGCTCGACCAAGACGTGCTGTCGCGCTCGAACATTCAGGACTACACCCTGATGTTCTGGTTCCGCACCTCTGAATACAACACTGGTCTTCTCTCGGCGGGATGGAATGGTCAAAAGGGTACCTTAGTCTCTATCGAGAACGGTCGTGTGGCCTTCCGCAACAACGGGATGACGCTGCAAACTACAAACCTCTATTCCGACGGTCTATGGCACCACTACGTGCTGACAGTAAACCGCACCTTCAACAATGCCTCCATCTATATCGACGGTGAGATGGTGAACACCTTTGCCACCGACAGCCTGAGCGGGTTGAGCGGTGTCATGGTTTTAGGCGGCGATGCCTACGGTCTTACCCGCAATTTCTCCGGCAACTTCGACGACATTGCTATCTTTGAACAGGCACTGCCCAGAAGCCTTATCGAGACCTACGACAATATCTCTCCCCTCGGCGATGAGATGGGACTGGTAGGATTCCTCTCTTTCTCTGACCAGAAGGAGAACTCCAGCGGCATTATGGAGGAGGTCTTCTCCGTCAACAACCGTCGTATCTTTAAAACCTCCGACGGTATCGTGGTCAACAAAATCCAACCGTTGGTCATCTCACCCGATTCGACTACTCTTGCCTCCATGGCCGACCACAACAGCCATGCCCCCGTACGCGAACGCGACCTGCTGACCAAGATTAACTTCGACTGGTCGTTCAACTATGACGAACTCATGATCAATATCAACATGCTCGACCGCGAAATCAACAAGAACAACATCTATCTCACCGTCCGCAATGTCGAGGACTTGAATGGCAACCGCACGGTAAACCCCATCATGTGGCAGGTGTATGTCAACAAGAACACCCTTGTCTGGAACTCCGACGGCATTAACGAGGTGTTTACCGACCGACCTTCTGAAGACTACGTAATTCCCATTCAAATCAGAAACGTAAGCGGCAAACGCCACCAGTACTACATCGACGGCCAGCCCGACTGGCTGAGGATAAACCAGTCTTACGGCAGCATCGAGCCCCAGGAAACCCTCACATTGCAGATAATTCTGGACAAGAACATACCCATTGGCACCTATGCCGAAATCATCTATCTTACCGATGAAGACGGACTGGCCGAACCGTTGAAAATCTATATCCAGGTAAAAGCCAAGTGCCCATGGCCGATGCTTAACTTCAACGATTTCGACCGTCAGATGACCTTCCGGGGCCAGGTGGTTTTGGACGGCATCTACGACACCAATCCCGAGGATATTGTCGCGGCAATTGTCGACGACCAGATTGTAGGGAGATGCAACATCTACTTCGAAGAGGAAACCAATACAAGCTATGTCTATATGACCATCTACGGCAACGATGCCTCGCAAAACCGTCCCGTCAACTTCCGTCTGTGGGAGTCCACCACGGGCCGCATCTTCAGCCTTACATCGTCCGAACCTGTCACCTTCCAAGGCAATGGCTCGGCAGGCTTGCCACCTTCCGCACCTGTTACGCTTACCACCTCCGCCAACGAGGTGCAGAACCTCAATCTCAACGCTGGCTGGAACTGGATTTCCTTCAACATCATACCCGACCGCGACGGAGATTTGAACAACCTGTTCTTCACCACCAGCCCCTTCACTGCCGGTGACCAGATTAAATCAGCCTCTGCCATGCAGTTTGCCGAATACAACGGTACCCACTGGGAAGGCTCGCTCTCCAACGTAAACTACAAACAGATGTACATGTTCCGTGTCGGCGACGCCCATGCCAATACCCAAGTGGCAGGCCGACGTATTACTACCGATTCCGAACGTACCATCCAACTCTCCCACGATTGGAACAGTCTGCCCTATCTGCTCACATACGACGAGGACATCACCAATGCCATGGCCGACTACGTGGATCACGCCTCCGTGGGCGACATTATCAAGTCGCAGCACAACTTCGTGGTCTTCTCCGAAAACCTGCGCTGGGAAGGCTCGCTTAATCTCATGCACCCGGGCGAGGGCTACCTCCTCAAACGTCTTGCTGCCACACCGGTATCGTTCACCTATCACAACAGCAATAAGAACGGTGCAACGAGCGGCAGCAAAGGTGCAACACCTCCTGTCTTCACCCAGCCCCATTCCACTAACATGACCATGATTGCCACCGTCGAGAATCCTTCCCACTGCACCCGTGTGCTGGCTTACGTAGGTTCTTCACTTTCGGCAGTTGCCATGCCTCAGGTCGTGGATGGCGACACCCTCTTCTTCATCACCATTGGCTCCGACCAAGGCGGACAAGTGTCATTCCTGCTCGAGTACGGGGATAACCTCACGGGCATAGCCTCCAAGCGTATCCCATACCAGCCCAACGCCCACTTCGGAACGCTCAGCCAGCCCGTAATGCTCGCCCTCGAGCCTTCGGGCGAAAGCAGCCACTCCGCTGTGGCACTGCCTTCAGTCTTCACCGACCGTGTCACCTTTGCCGTAACCGACTCTCATGCTCCCCTCGACGCCCCAATGAGCGTCCGCATCTACTCCATGCAGGGTGTGCAGGTTGCTACTCTCGAAGGCCCGGCACCCCAGCTTATGTGGACTGAATGCGCTGCACTCCCCGCGGGCGTATACTTTGCAACAATTAATTACAATGGTACAATAACAACCCTCAAACTGATAAAGAAATGAAAAGAATCATAATCACCCTCTTTGCCCTTGTAGGACTTGTCTTTGCAGGATGCCATAAAGAGAGCATCACCTCCATCGACACAAATGGTACATTCGGCTCACCCCACGGCAGTGTCAACACTCCCTTGTGGAGTGTCGACACCAACTACGACTATAGCAGCAGCATGACAGCTGTGGTAGAAGTGGAACTCTCGCTCACCTACTCCCAGGCAGCCAACAATTGGCATGTCGACTCTTCCGACATGGTCGGTGCCTTCTGTGGCGACAAATGTGTCGGTGTGGCCAAGCCAACCCCTAATCTTTTCTTCGTCTACATCATCGCCCCTGAAGTCGGCAACACCGAGCCAATCACGCTGCGCTACTACTCCTCTGTGCTGAAAAACATCTTCTACAGCGACGTCTCCTTCCCCTTCGTCAACGGTGGGCAGCAAGGAACCGTCAATCAACCCCTGCGGCCCCAGTTCCGCACCGAGGAATGACTGCTTGAACGTGTTAATGTGTTAATATGTTAGTTCTTGACGCATCAAAGACTCACGAATTAACACATTAACACGTTATCACATTACTAATACTCCTTCTCCAGCCACCGCATCAAGAACAGGTCGGCAACGGCATAGCAAGTTTTTTCCTTGGTGGTCTCAGCAAACACTAGGTCTTTGTCTATCAGTGTCTGCAATTGTCGCCGTGCCACTGCAGTGGCTCCCACGTCATATTTCTTTAGAAATGCCGTGGCGTAAGGCTGTTCCACTGTTCCCTCTTTGGCCAGCGCAATCATAAAGTTCCATTGCCCTGCCGTCAACAGCTGCTTGTATTGTAGAAAATAAGGCTCATTCAGCTGTAGCAAGGTGTTGCAACAGCCGTTCACCTCATCAATGCCGATATGATGAGCAGGGAAGTCGTACACCTCGTGGCACAGCCGCTGAGTGTAATAGGTATGCCTCCGCGACCACTGCATTATCTGCTCCACCGCTTCGGTATCAATCTCTTTCCCGCCCGCCACGAACATCTTTGTGATATAGTTGCCATACGACTCTGCCGCTATGGTCTCAAGTCCGAGGAACTGGGTACTGGCAAAGAACGGTCGGCTTGGATTGCTGAAAATGTCAGTCATCAGGTGCTTGCGACTGCCGCAAAAGATAAACCGCACATTTTGCAGTCGCTGAATATAGGTCCGCAACAAGGCCTCTACATTCTCATTGTCGTACTCCCTCACCTGCTGGAATTCGTCTATAGCCAGCAATACCGGCTGCTGTTGCTGTTCTAAAAAGGTCAGCAGTCCCTCCAGCGTATGTTCCTTTTCTGTCTGGTTCTGATAGGTAAACTGCACCTGTGGCGACCCCGACAGCGGGTCAACCCCAAACGACGGCCGCAACCCTTTCAGTATGCCTAAGAATCTTTTCCCCACCGACGACTCTTCAGGGAACGCTTTCAGTATGGCGGTTGCCAACGTGCGATTCAATTCGGCAAGATTGCGGGTGGCAAATATATCCACATAAATGGGCTTAATCTCGCTCCCGATGCGCGCCAACTCATCCATCAGTCGAAATATCAGTCCCGTCTTGCCCATACGGCGTTGGGCGATAAGGGTGACATTGACATTGTTTTCGGCAAATCTTTGCAGCTCCGCCAACTCTTTCTCGCGGTCGCAGAAATACTCCGCACCCGCGTATCCATTGAAAACAAAAGGGTTATCCATATTCTTCT
>ONIP01000033.1 GCA_900317955.1 uncultured Bacteroidales bacterium | reverse complement strand
AATTAACTTTGCAAATAATAACAAATTCTGGCGAAGCGGCTAAAGTAGGCTCTCCGCTTAAACCAGAAACTTAAAATAATCAATTATTAGAGCCTACCTAAAAACAGTTTTTTCATTGTCAAATGAATAATATTTAAGAAGTCCGCGCTCAAAACCGATTGCAAAGATACGCCTTTTTTCTCAAATAAGTAGAAAATTCCTCTCGAATCGGCAAAAAGTTGTATCTTTGCAGCATGTTTTCACAAAAAACTTGCCGATAATGGAGATAGACATTCTTTTGGAATACAACGACCGTGGACAGCTTCGGCAATGGCTGGAGGAGAACCACTCCACCGAGCCTCACTGTTGGGTGGCCGTTTATCGGGGCAAAACCCCTATGTCTAATGCACTCCCTTACCTCGTTGTCGTAGAGGAGTGTCTCTGTTTCGGCTGGATTGATTCCACCCTCAAGCGGCTGCCCGACGGACGACTGGCACAACGCATTTCCCCAAGAAGGAAGAACAGCCATTGGACAGATACAAATCTCGCCCGTGTCCACGACCTCGAGCAACGCGGCCTCATGACCCCGTCAGGCCTGCAAGCCGCTGCAAAAAGAAACGACAATTAAACATCATTAATATCATGAAAAGAAACATTATCAAAGCCACCGCGGCTATCTTATCAGTACTCTGTGCCGCTTGCGGTCCAAGTAGCAACCAAACCGAGCCCGCCGACACAAGTGCCGTTAAAAACTTCAAAACCATTGTCGAAGGCGTTGCAGTTAAAGACGGCATTTCAAAATACTATCTTAATGGCCAAGACACCATTAATGGCGATGCAATCATCGCATTCCAAGACCGCGCCAGCGAGATGTCAATCGACCTATTTAAAGGCTCCTATAACGACAGCCTTCTTCAAACCCTGCTCCCCGAAGGGAGCTCAAAGTCAGCTATCAACGTCTTCCTGCTTAACAACCTGCAACATAATATCCTCTTCGACGCAGGACTCGGCACCCATTCGGGTGGCACTTTTATGGATAAACTGGATACGCTCGGCGTGAAACCCTCCGACATCGATGCTGTATGCCTCACCCACCTCCACGGCGACCATATCGGTGGACTCCTCTCCAACGGCAAGGCCGCTTTCCCCAAAGCAACCCTATACCTCTCGGAGAAAGAATGCTCCGCATGGGGCGAGCAAGGCTCCATGTCCAAACAGAACGAACTTTGGAAACAGGTGCAGTCGGCCTACAAAGGACGCATCAAGACCTTTGCCGACGGTGACACTATCATCGATGGCATAGTTAAAACCATTCCTGCCCCCGGCCATACCCCCGGCCATACGATCTATCTCGTAGGCAATTGCCTGATAGCAGGCGACATTATTCATGCCCAAGACCTCCAGCTCCAATACCCCGACTTCTGTGCCCGTTACGACAACGACCCCGCCACTGCCGTCCAGACCCGCAAAGAAATCATCCACTTCGCATCCTCCAATGGCTACCTCTTTTGCGATGCCCACTGCTACAACCCGTTCCTTAAGCTCCAATGCAACTAAAGGCTTCACCTGTTTGCCAACGCTAAAAGGCATACTGGCATATTGTTCAAAATAGGGGAGGGCTACCGTCCTCCTCTTCTTTGTTTATTGCAGGCTACCGTAGGTTCCACCCCTTACCTTTTGCCCCACCTCACATACCGGTTGAAAAATAATTCTCTGCGTTACGATTATTTTTTGTAACTTTGTAGCATGGAAATAATGTCTCATTCGAACACAAGACGCAAAGATAGAATGTCTTATGAACAAGTGTTCAGCATCAACGGTGGCAACAGGCCGCCGCAGGCTCCCGAATTGGAGGAGAATGTGCTCGGTGCATTGATGCTGGATGCCAACGCCCTCAATACTGCCATCGAACTACTGCACGAAGAGTATTTCTACCGCCCCGAACATCAAGTCATCTTCCGGGCCATCCACAAACTCTTCGAGATGAACCAGCCCGTCGACATGCTCACCGTCACCAACCAACTTCGCCAGTCGGGCGAACTTGAAGCGGCAGGCGGTGCTTTCCATATCAGCGAACTGACCAACCACATCGTCAGTGCCGCCCACATCGAATACTATGCCCGCGTCCTCAGCGAGAAATATATCTCACGCGAACTCATTCGCGTCTCCACCGAGACCATTACCAGCGCCTATGATGAAACCACCGATGTTGTCGACCTCCTCGACAAAACCGAGGGTCATCTCATGGACATCAACGACAAGAATTTCCGTACCGATTTCCGTCCCGTCGGCGACCTCGTCCATGCTGCTACAGTGCAAATAGACGAAGCCTCCAACAGTGAGGACGGTCTCGCTGGCATCCCTACTGGTTTTATAGAACTGGACCGCAAAACCGCTGGCTTCCATCCCGGCACCCTCATCATCCTTGCCGCCCGTCCTGCCATGGGTAAAACGGCCTTTGCCCTTTCCATCGCCCGCAATATGGCCATCGACCACAAGAAACCCGTGGCCTTCTTCTCGCTCGAAATGACAGGTGTCGAGCTGGCCATGCGACTCATCTCTGGCGAGGCTCAAATCCCAGGAGACAAACTCAAAAAAGGCGAACTGCAGCCCTGGGAACGCCAGCAACTTGAAACACGCACCCAAGTTCTCAACGACGCTAAAATCTTCATCGACGATACCCCCCAGCTTACCATCTACGAACTCCGAGCCAAGTGCCGCCGTCTCAAGCAGCACCACGACATCCAGATGGTCTTTATCGACTATCTCCAACTAATGAGTGCCGGCAGCGACTCCTCCAATCGCAACGGCAACCGCGAGCAGGAAATCAGCACCATCAGCCGCCAGCTCAAAGCCCTCTCCAAAGAACTCGGCATCCCCGTCCTTGCCATGTCGCAGCTCAGCCGTGCCGTCGAAACCCGTGGCGGCACCAAGGAACCCATGCTTAGCGACCTCCGCGAGTCCGGTGCTATCGAGCAGGACGCCGACATCGTCATGTTTATCTACCGCCCCGAATACTATGGTATTATGGAGGACAACGCCGGCTCCACCGTCGGCATGGCCGACATCATCCTTGCCAAGCACCGTAGCGGTGAGGTCGGCCGTGTGCGTCTGCGTTTCGTCGGCAAATACGCCCGTTTCGAAAACCCCGAATTCCTCACCAACGAACAACTCGCCAACACTTTCATGCCGCAAAACACCGGTTTCGACTCCAACGGAGCCCCCACCATCCTCATCGATTCCAAAATCAACAAGCAGAACGACTCCCCCGACTTCGCCTCTGGGCTCCCCTCCGACAACGAGCCACCTTTCTAATTTTTTTTTGAATTAATCATTAAAATTATATCAACAATGGAAAACATCGACAATCTGACCAAGAAAGATCTCCTCAAAGAGACCATCAAACACATCGACATTAAGAAATACGACTCCACCGAGCTCATCGACGCCATGCGCAGCATGTCCTTCACCAGCCGCGACACTGCCCGTGCCGCCGATATCCTCACCATGATGTGCAAAGAGAAAGACTGCACCAACATCCTCACCATCGCCGGCTCCACCAGTGCGGCAGGCTGCATGCAAGTCTATGTCGACATGGTTCGCAACAAAATGATCGACGTGGTCGTCTCCACCGGCGCCTCCATCATCGACATGGACCTCTTCGAAGCCCTCGGCTTCAAACACTATGTCGGCACCAAAGAGAACGTCATCCCCGACACCAAACTCCGCGAACTCTATATCGACCGTATCTACGACACCTTTATCGACGAAGAGGAACTTCAGGCTTGCGACAACGCCACCTACGAATTGGCCAACATGCTCGAAGCACGTCCTTACAGCTCTCGCGAGTTCATCTACGAACTCGGCAAATGGCTCCACAACGGCCGTGCCGTCAAGAAAGACAGCCTCATCCAGACCTGCTACGAATGCGGTGTCCCCATCTTCTGCCCCGCTTTCTCCGACTGCTCCGCAGGCTTCGGTATTGGCAAGCATCAGTGGGAACGCGCCCAGAAGGGTGAGAAATATCTCAGCATCGACTCTGTATGCGATTTCGTCGAACTCACCAAAATCAAGATGGCCTGCCCCGAAAGCGGTCTCTTCATGGTTGGTGGCGGTACCCCTAAGAACTTTGCACAGGACACTGTCGTTTGCGCCGAAATCCTTGGCCACGAAGTCCCCATGCACAAATATGCCGTTCAAATCACTGTAGCCGATGTGCGTGACGGTGCTTGCAGCTCCTCCACACTCCTCGAGGCCGGCAGCTGGGGCAAAGTAAGCGAAGAACTCCAGCAGATGGTCTACGCCGAAGGCACCACGGTCATCCCCGCCATCGTCTCCTACGCCTACCACAACGGCTGTTGGAAGAACCGCGAATACAAGAACTGGCAGAAGCTTCTTGAAAAATAATCCCCTTCATAATCACGGATGAAAAGGGACGCCCTCCCCGGCTCGCCCTTTTCATCCTTTAAACCTTATTGTAATTATGGAAGAAAAAATCCGCAAGCAATTAGCCGACCTTCTCCGTCAGGAGGTCGTTCTGGCCACCGGCTGCACCGAACCCGGTGCCGTCGCGCTCTGCGTCAGCAAAGCATGCGAAACCTTAGGACGTGAGCCTGAACACATCAACATTCTCCTCAGCAAGAACGTGTTCAAAAATGCCATGGGTGTCGGAATCCCTGGCACAGGCATGATAGGCCTCCCCATCGCTGTCTCCCTCGCAGTTGTCGCGGGCGACTCCCATAGGGGACTCGAAGTGCTCACACTCCCCCCCGACAAGGTCGAGAAAGGCAAGGCATGGCTTGCCAACAACGCTTCGCGGATTTCCATCGGTGTCAAGGAACAGTGCGAGAAACTCTACATTGAATGCGTCTGCACTGCCTGCAGCGACACTGCCACGGCCATCATCAGCCAGCGCCACACCCATTTCGTCCTCATTTCCCGCAACGGCAACGTCCTCTGCGATGCCTCCGCCACCTCTCCCAACCTTGAAACCTTCACGCAGGACGAACCCTCAGCTGCCGACCAACTCGAGCTCTCGGCCCGTATGGTCTACGACTATGCCACCACTGCTCCCATTGAAGAACTCCAATTCATCAAGGAGACTGTTAAATACAACGATGCCGCTGCCACCGAAGGCCTCAAAGGCTACGGCCTCAATACCGGCAAAATCCTTATGGAGAACGCCGCAGGCGACATCGTCCATACCGTTGTCGCCCGCACAGTAGCTGCCTCCGACGCCCGCATGGACGGCTGCACCCTCTCCGTCTACAGCAACAGCGGCAGCGGCAACCAAGGCATAGCCTGCACCCTTCCCGTCTACAACTATGGCAAGGCCAAAGGCTGCACCGAAGAGCAACTTATCCGTGCCCTCATTCTCAACCACCTCATGTCCATCTATATCAAGCGTGGCATAGGCCGACTCAGCGCCCTCTGCGGCATCGTCAACGCCAGTATCGGGGTCGCCTGCGGCATTGTCTACCTCCACGGTGGCACCTTCGAGCAGATGTGCTACGCCATCAAGAACATGATCAACACCATTGCCGGCATGGTATGCGATGGCGCCAAACCCAGCTGCGCACTCAAAATGAGCACCGGACTCTACAGCGCCTTCGTCAGTGCCGAACTCGCCTATCACGACTGCGTTGTCGACGCTACCGACGGCCTCAGCGAAAGCGATGTCGACTGCTCTATCCGTAACCTCGGCCGCCTCGGCCACGACGGCATGGACCAAGTCGACGACACCGTCCTCGACATCATGACGCACAAACAATAACTCCCCGCTTCTCAGCCCCTTCCGCACACCCTAAACAACATCCTGTTGATAACTTTCAACAAATAACACATGCATTTTCAAAATTAATTCATACTTTTGCAATCGGAATTATTAACGTATACACAATATGGAACACAGAAAAGAAGAATTGTATTCGCAAGCCATCCCTGCTGGAAAACGCCGCTATTTTTTTGATGTAAAGGAAACTCGTGGTGGTGACAAATTCGTAACAATCGCCGAAAGCCGCCGTATTTTCGATAACAATACGGGTGAGTTCTATATCGACAAAAACAAAATTTTCCTCTATAAAGAGGACTTCGAAAAGTTCAGAAAAGGTCTGGATAATGCTATCACCTTCATCGAAACTGGTATCGAACCCGAACCTGTCGTCCCCGAAAACCAGTTCTCTTCCTACGACGAAGGCGAAAAAAATGAACAGAACTTCGACAACGAAGCCAAGGATCCTTCCTATACCATTGACGACATAGATTTCAAATACTGATAACTGGCCATGGGTAAAACCATCTCTATTGCCAATCAGAAAGGCGGGGTGGGTAAAACCACCACCGCCGTTAACCTCAGTGCCGCTCTCGCTGTAATGGAGTACAAGGTGCTCCTCGTCGATGCCGACCCTCAGGCCAATGCCTCCTCCGGTCTCGGTATTGACACTGATGCCCTTGAAAAAAGTGCCTACGAATGCTTCCTCGGGCAGGCCGACATCCACGACTGCCTCGTCACTACCGACACCCCCAACCTCACTGTTCTCCCCACGCGTATCGACCTCGTCGGCGCCGAAGTAGAACTTGTCAACGAGAAAAACCGTGAGTATTTCATCAAACGTGCACTCGACCCCGTAAAAGACCTCTACGACTTCATCATCATCGATTGTAGTCCATCCCTTGGTCTCATCACCGTCAATGCACTTGCGGCGTCCGATTCTGTCATCATCCCCATCCAGAGCGAATACTTCGCCCTCGAAGGCCTTGGCAAACTCCTCAACACTGTCCGTATCGTACAAACACGCCTCAATCCCCAACTCACAATCGAAGGCCTGCTTATCACCATGTACGACTCAAGGCTGCGCCTTGCCCGGCAAGTGGTCGAGGATGTGCGCTCCCATTTCAAGCGTCTCGTTTTCGATACCCTCATCTATCGTAACACCAAACTCGCCGAAGCCCCAAGCTACGGTCAGTCTGTCATCATGTACGACGCTACCTGCGCCGGTGCTGTCAACTACCTCAACCTTGCCACCGAAATACTCAAGCGCAACAAAATGAAAGTCGCACCCCTGTCTCACCAATCTTAACACCTTAACCTCTCCTTACAATGGCAAGCAAGAAACCCCTTACCCCCGGCCGCGGTCTCGATGCCATCTTGGGCAACATCGATGTTGAAACCATCAATGGACCCCAGTCCGACGTCACCGCCGCCATTAGCAAGGTACCAGTCATAGACATCGAAGTCAACCCCTTCCAGCCGCGTAAAGAATTCGACCCCGACGCCCTCGAGGAATTAGCACAGTCCATCCGCGAACAGGGAATTATCACCCCCATCACCGTTCGCCGTATGCCCGATGGCAAATACCAGCTCATTGCGGGTGAACGTCGTTTCCGTGCCGCCCAACTCGCCGGCCTCACCGAACTCCCTGCCTACATCCGCGTCGCCACCGACGGCCAGATGATGGAAATGGCTCTTGTGGAGAACATCCAGCGCGAAAACCTCAACGCCATGGAGATAGCGCTCTCCTACAACGCCCTTATCGAAGAGTGCCAACTCACTCACGAGCAACTAAGCCAGCGCGTAGGCAAAGACCGCACCACCATCACCAACTACCTCCGTCTGCTCAACCTCCCTGCCGAAACGCAGCTCGCCCTCAGCTCCGGACAGATAAGTATGGCTCATGCACGTGCGCTTATCAATGTCGACGACCCCGAACGCCACCTCGCCATCCTTCACGACATCATCAACCGCCACCTCTCGGTTCACCAAACCGAGCAACTGGTCAAAGCCAACAAGGCAGCCGCACCCAAGCCCGTAACGGCCAAGCCCGAGTTGCCTACCACTCACAGTGCCGCCCAGTCGCAGTTGCGTCAAACCCTCCAATCCGATGTCGAAATCAAACGCTCCCGCCGTGGCAAAGGAACCCTCACCATCCATTTCAACAACGATGAGGATTTTGACAGAATAATGAAACTGCTCGACCCGCATGTCTGAACCCCAATGCGATAACCTCACCAATGCTTCCTCCGCAAGGCTGCATCTCCAACACCTTTTGCGGACTCTCTTTTTTCTTGTTCTCCTGTTCGTATTTCCGTTCGCCCATTGCCAGCAAGTCCGTGTTCAGTCTCCCGTGGTTGTCGAGCCCGTCGTGCAGCAGCCGCACAATCCTACCAAAGCCCTCCTTCTCAGTCTCCTGCCAGGCGCAGGCCAGGTCTACAATGGTCAGGCTTGGAAAATCCCCATCATCTACGGTGCTCTGGGCGGTGTAGGCTATTTCACCTATAATTATTATACCCAGATGAAAGCTTTCAAGGACGAGTACCTGCTCCGTGTCAATGGTGGCACCCCTCAACTCGCTGGTTACACTGGCTATCCCAACACAAGCATCTATAATCTTTACCAGTCAAACAATAAAAACTTCCAACTTTTCGTTATTATAACCGCTGCAGTCTACGGGCTCAACCTTATCGACGCCTACGTCTTCGGCCACCTTTACGACTTCCAGGTCTCCGACGACCTCTCCCTCAACCTCTCGCCCTCGCTCGCCCCCGTCGCCTTCGCGCCCCTAACCCCAGCCCCCTCGCTGCAACTGACATTCAGATTTTAATAAAACCTTACAATTAGATAAAAACTCAACAATCCATGAACCCATTCTTAATGATTCAAGCCGATATGGCTGATGCGCAAACTGTTGTCGACACCATGGCAGCCGTTGCCTCCCCCGAACGTATCACCCTCTGGGACATGACCCTCAAAGGCGGTTGGATTATGCTTGTCCTCGCCGGTCTTCTCGCTCTGGCCATCTACATCGCCGTAGAGCGTTATCTTGCTCTTCGCCAAGCCCTCAAAACCGAGAACGACGACCTCTTCATGAACAGCATCCGCGAGTATATACATAAGGGCGATGTCGACGGTGCCCGCTCTCTCTCCAAGAGCACCAACTCTCCCTTGGCCCGTATGGTTGACAAAGGTCTCTCTCGTCTCGGCCGTCCGCTCTCCGACATCCAGGCCGCCATCGAAAATGAAGGCAAGCTCGAAGTGGCCCGCCTCGAAAAACGTGTCTCCCTCGTTGCCACTGTTGCCTCCCTTGGCCCCATGATCGGCTTCCTCGGCACCGTCACCGGTATGGTAACCTGTTTCCAGGACATGGCTTTTGCCGGCAACAACATCGACATTTCCGTCCTTGCCACCGGTATGTACGAAGCCATGGTCACCACCATCGGCGGTCTTATTGTCGGCATCATCTGCTATTTCCTTTACAACGTCCTCGTCACCCGCATCAATAAAGTGGTTCTCGACATCGAAGTCCGCGCCACCGAATTCATGGACCTCCTCCACGAACCCGCTTGATCACGTCCCTTTAAACAGCAGCCGTTATGATTGAGACAAGAAATAAACTCAGCATCGAGAACAACAACTCCACCATGTCCGACCTGGTGTTCCTGCTGTTGGTCTTCTTCATGATGACCTCAACGCTCATCAGCCCCAACGCTGTCAAGCTCCTCCTTCCCGAGAGCGGCAGCAAAACCATGGCCAAGCAGAACGTAACCGTCTATATTGACGAGAACTACAACTTCCAGGTAGGCAACACACCCACCGACCTCGAAGGTCTGCAGCCACTCATCGCTTCCGGCATCGAACCCGGTGTCAGCGACGCCTGTGTGGTACTGCGCTCCGACAAGACCGTGCCTGTGCAGTATGTCGTCAATGTCATCGACGCCGTCAATGCCATCAACGAACAAACCAACTCCAAGCATAAGGTCATTCTCGCCACCTCGCCCAAGAAGTGAAGTGGCTCATACCTAACAATACGCTAAACACCATCACCAATGAACCAAGAAGAGAAAAATAAAACCATCTCGGGCGTCATCACCGCGCTCTGCATGGCTTTGGCACTTATCGTCTGCCTCTCTTTCGGCTACGACCCGCCCGACCCGCCCATTCCCGAAGAAGGTGTAGAGGTGAATCTTGGCAACAGCGACTTCGGCTTGGGCAACAACCCCATGCCCGAGCCCTCCGAGGCCAGCAGTGCCCCGCGTCCCCGCTCCGCCACCGAGAATGTCTCCACGCAGAGCACCGAGTCCACCACTCCCATCAACACCTCCGACAAGCCCTCCACTGCCAAGACCGACAACCAAACTCCCACCACTACCAAACCCGAGCCCCCGAAAGAGCCTGAAATCAACAAAAACGCCCTCTTCAACGGCAACCGCGGCAACCGGAACAATAACGCCAACAGCGGCAGCCAGGGCAACACCTATGGCAGCGGCAACATGGGCAAGGAAGGCGGCGACCCCAACTCCAACCGCTACGACGGTGCTCCCGGCAAAGGCGGCGCAGGTTTCAGCCTTACCGGCCGCAGCGCCCGTGCGCTCCCCTCGCCTCAAACCAGCACCAACAAAGAAGGCAAAGTGGTAGTAAAGATTTGGGTCGACCGTGCAGGCAACGTCACCCAGACCTCCGCACCCGAAAAAGGCTCCACCCTTACCGATGCCGGTCTCGTCCGTTTAGCCAAGTCGGCTGCCATGAAAGCCAAATTCAGCCCGAAGGACGACGCCCCCGAGGTGCAGACAGGAACCATCACATACGTCTTCCGCAACAACTAAGCCATGGACGAACCCATCCGTATAGACAAATATCTCTGGGCTGTGCGTCTCTACAAGACGCGCAGCCTTGCTACTGATGCCTGCCGCTGCGGCCACGTCCGCATGAACGGCCAACCCCTCAAGCCCTCGCACGAAATCAAGGCAGGCGAAATCTACGAAGTCTCCATCGAGCAGCTCCACCGAGTCATCCAGGTGCGTCAGCCCCTCGGCAACAGGGTAGGGGCCAAGCTTGTGGAAAACTTCATGACCGACCTCACCCCTCAGGAAGAATATGAACGCATCCAACTGGTGCGTCAGTATGCTTTCGAAAAACGTGACCGCGGCTCCGGCCGTCCCACCAAGCGCGAGCGGCGCGACATAGAAGAGTTCAAATACAAATAATGCCGCCCCGCATCATCACCTTCAGGCCACCAACCCTGAAAAAAAAATTATTCCCCATTGCAATAAAAACAATCCAACCAATACTTAATAACAGATTCGACTATGGACGAAGAAGAGGTAATCCGTGATATACTGTCCGGCAACGTCAACCGCTATGCTGAAATAGTGAAAACTTACCAGACCATCGTCGCAGACCTCTGTTTCAAAATGGGAGGCCCCACCATCGACATCCCCGAGATGACCCAGCAGGTCTTTGTTGAACTCTACACCGCCCTGCCCCGATTCCAGTTCAAGTCGAAACTGAGTACCTTCATTTACCGCATCACCGTCAACGTCGTCTGCAAAGAACTCAAATACCGCAAGCGCGTCATCGTCCCCACCGACGACAACCCCTTGCCCGACCGACCCAGCGAACAGCCCAATGTCGAGCAGTCCATCATACGCGACGAGCAACTTCGCCAACTGCGCTTAGCCATCGGCAAACTCCATCCCGAACAACGCACAGCCCTTGTTCTGTATACTTACAACGACTTCTCCTACAACGACATTGCCGAAGTGATGCAATGCACTACCGCTAAAGTGGAAGCCCTTATCTTCCGAGCCCGCAAAAACCTCAAAAAAATGCTCAAGCCTTGACCCACTTGCCCGCTCCGCACTACCAACCGACAACACAACATATCAAATATAAAACCCAACGTGAAAGAAACAACCCAAACCCCTGACGACGACCTGCTGCAACAACTGCGCGCACTCCGTTACCCCAACGACATAGATGTAGTCGATGCCGTCATGGACAAAGTACGCAAAACACCCCTCCTTGTCAGCGACTATCGCCAAACTACCGCCAATCCATATAAGAACACCTTCCGCCGCATTGCCGTCGCCGTTGCCGCCTGTGCCGTTATCGCCGTCGCCATCAATGTGGTCAACCTCTACACCCGCTCCTACAACGAAGCCCAAATCAGCGACGTCATCGCCTCGGTCTACAACTATCAAGCCGACTATGGCTCTTCCTCCCTCTACCACGAATCGATAGTAGACGAATATCTCTATCAATAATAAAACATAACCCAATACATCATAACATGAAAAAAACACTCACACTCATCGTTGCCTTAGCCCTTGGGCTGACCCTCATGGCTCAAACCCCTGCCGGTGGCAACCATAGGCACCACAAGCGTCCCGAGCCTCCTAAAGTGGAGGAAATGGTCTCCAATCTCTCTGCCGTGCAGAAGAAAAAACTCGAAACCATCGCCCAGGACAGCAAGAAACAAACCGAGAAAATCCAGAAAGAACTTGAGTCGGTCCGCAACAACATCCGCAAACTGATGAACCAGGACGGCGACCAGTCCGACAAACTCTTCCCCCTCATCGACCGCGAAGCCGCCCTTCAGGCCGAGATGACCAAGGCAATGTACCGCACACGTCAGGAGATAGACAAAGTGCTTTCCCCCGAGCAGCTCGCCGAATTCCGCGACCGTCTCAAAGCCGACCGCAAGAAACACACCGGACCCGAGCGCCCCGGAACCCCCAAGCGGGTAAAGAAATAGTAAACCGGCAAGTTGTCATAAAATAAAACAGACACCAAAAGTCGCATACTTTTGGTGTCTGTTTCTTTACTCACTCTTGTATGGCTGCGTCCCAGCCCATGTCATCTGCCATTCATATTACAATTCTCCCACTTTCGTTCTAAACTTTTTAGGTGTAAGTCAAAAGTGGAACAGGTGTAGGGCATGTGTATTGCTACTGGTGCTATTTGCTGGGTTGGGTGGAGTGGTAGGCCTGGAGGATGGCCTGGGTCATGCGGTTCCAGGTGTATTTCAGCTTTTCTTGTTTGAGGGCGGCTGTGAATTCTTCCTCTTTTTGTTGCTTGTAATAATTGTAAAGGGCGTCGGTGATGGCTTGTGCGTCGGGAGGCACAACATAGCCTATCTTGCCGTCGGGGACTATTTCGGCCAGGCCGCCGACGTTGGTGACGAGCATGGGTTTCTCGAAATGGAAGGCTATCTGGGTCACGCCGCTCTGGGTTGCGTTTTTGTAGGGCTGTGCCACGATGTCGGCAGCGCCGAAGTAGAGGTTGACGCGCGAGTCGGGGATGTAGTCGTTGTGGAGAACGACGATGTCGGTTATGTCGAGCGAACGAATGCGGTCGAGGTAGGGTTGGGGGTTGCCGTAGAATTCTCCGGCCACGATCAGTTTGACTCCGAGGTCTTGCAGCTTGGGGTCGCCAAAGGCGTCGATAAGGAGGTCGAGGCCTTTATAGTCGCGAATGAATCCGAAGAAGAGGACGTATTTGCCGTTGGGGTCGAGGCCGAGTTCATGGCGGGCTTGGGCTTTGTCTACGGGCTTGCCATAGTGGTCGTAGATGGGGTGAGGTGCCCAGGTCTTGGGTTTGTTGTGGCGGTCGAAGTGGTTGATGTCGGCGATGACGGCTTCGGAGAGGGTGGTGAAACCGTGCATGGCTTTGACAAAGTAGAAGGGAAGGTAGCGGTCGATGGCCTTGTGGTCGTGCGGCAGCATGTTGTGGACGAGGGCAATGCAGCGTATCTCCTTGTCGCGGCGAATGTGTCGCGCTATGGTGCCGAAGCATGGAGCCATGAATGACATCCAATAGGCAAAGACGACAAGGTCGGGTTTCTTTTTCCTGATTTCACGGCCCACGGAAATCCAGTTGAACGGGTTGCAGGAGTTGATGCGCCGTTTTATATTGAGGTTTGCGGGCGCGGGGGCGTCGGTATACTGGGTCTTGCCCGGGAAGAGGAAGGAGGGGTACTGGAGGGTGAAGGTGTACATTTCCACCTGGTGGCCTTCGTCGCGGAATTGGGCGGCGAGACGCTCGTTGAAGGCGGCGAGTCCGCCGCGGTAGGGATGGGCTGTGCCTATGATGACGATGTGCATGGTATCAGTGATGATGTGTATATTAATTGTATTGTTTGCAAGGTGAAGGGTTAGTATGGTGTGGCAGTGGGGGATAGGGTGGCAGCATGGGGAGGCATGGAGTATGTATACAAGATTGCAAAAATACAAAAATTATTAAACATACAATAATTATTGGCGTTTTTTGTTTTCTTTTTTGAATTGTGACGTGAGTGCTTTGGAGCGAGTGTATTGTTGTGAAGACAATGATTTTTAACTAACAAATAACTAAATATCAAACATTATGAAAAAGTTGGTTTTCGTATTGACAATGGCTCTGATTGGGTGCCAGTCGGGGCAGACGCAGCAGAATGAAGAGATGAACCGAGTGGTAACGATGCCCACACAGGGGGTACGCTATGCCGATTTCAGCGATGTGGCGGCTTTAACGATTGACGGAGTTGTGCATATACGCACCGTGCAGACCCGCCTTACCCCTTTGTATCAGTCGTTTTTCGGCTTCATTATTAACCAGGGTGTGCAGCGCAAGGAGTACAGTGCCTACGGTTCGGGTGTTATCATCAGCGACGAGGGCTATATTCTGACTAACAACCACGTTGTGCAGGATGCCGAACAGATACAGGTGACCTTGAACGATAAAAGGGTGCTGCCTGCCCAGTTGATAGGTACTGACCCGGCGACGGATTTGGCGTTGTTGAAGATTGAGGCGGACGGGCTCAAGCCTATCCCCATGGGTAACTCCGACAGTGCGCGAGTGGGACAGCCTGTGCTGGCTATAGGCAATCCTTTCAATCTTACGTCGACAGTGACGGCGGGTATAATCAGTGCTAAAGCCCGCAATATGGGTATAATTGAGAACACTCGAGGCATGGAGAGCCCTATTGAGTCGTTTATTCAGACCGATGCCGCTGTGAACCCCGGCAATTCAGGCGGCGCGTTAGTGGATGCCAACGCCCGCTTGATAGGTATTGTTACGGCAATTGCTTCGGCCGACGGTTATTATACGGGTTACAGCTTTGCCATTCCCGTCAATCTGGCCCAGAAGGTGGCCGACGATTTGAGACGCTACGGCCATGTGCAGCGCGGTTATTTGGGTGTGAATGTGGTTGAGATGTCGTCGAGCATGGCCGCGCAGATGGGGTTGAAAGAGGTGAAGGGGGTGCTGCTGGCCCGTGTGGTGCCTGACTGCGCCGCCGACAGAGCCGGTTTGAAGCAGGGCGATTTACTGTTGAAGGTGGCCGGAGTGGAGGTGAACAGTTTTGCAGAAATGATGGAGGAAGTGGGTCGCCACGCTCCCGGTGACTTGGTCGACGTGACCTATTACCGCAATGGAAAGACGCATTCGACAACTGTCACGTTGCAGAATTCGCAGGGCACTACGGCAGTGATTCGCCGATGAAAAGCAAAGGAGACCCCGCAGTGCAGCGCATTGCGGGGTTGTTATTGAAGGGGGGTGAGGTTAGTCGATGGTGAGTTTTTGTGTTGAGGAGCCTTGAGGGGAGGAGCGTGTGACGAAGTAGGTGCCTGCGGGGAGGTTGGCGGTGGTGAAGGTTAGGGGGGTGTGGAGACCAAGGACAGGAGGGCGGAGGCGACGCGGAGGGAGCGCGAGACGGGAGAGGAGGGTGCGCCGAGGGTGAAGGATTGTTTGGCCGTGGTGGGAGAGACATAGTGAAGAGAGGCACCCAAGGCTTGAGAAAGGATGATGTGAGAAAAAAAGGAGAATATTTTGTTGTTGGATTGAGAATCGAAAAAAAAAGTGTATATTTGCAAATTGAAAATAAACAAAAAAAACTTTTATCTCAATGAAAGTCAAAGTAGGTATAGCACAAATGGCGTGTGTCGCCGACAAGGAGGAGAATATAGCCAGATATACGGAAAAGGTGCGAGAGTTGGCCGCCGAAGGGGTGCAGATAGTGTGCCTTCAGGAGTTGTTTGCATCGCTTTATTTTTGCGACGAAGAGAAGTACCAGAATTTCAAGTTGGCCGAGGCAGTACCAGAGGGGCCTACATGCCAGCATTTTATGGGGTTGGCGAAGGAGTTGGGGATAGTGCTGGTGTGTTCGCTGTTTGAGAAGAGGGCAGAGGGGCTGTACCATAACACCACGGCAGTGATTGACGCCGACGGGAGTTATCTTGGGAAATACCGCAAGATGCATATACCCGACGACCCGGGATATTATGAGAAGTTTTATTTCACGCCCGGCGATTTGGGGTACAAGGTGTTCAAGACGAAGTTTGCCACAATCGGGGTGCTGATATGCTGGGACCAATGGTATCCGGAGGCAGCGCGTATCACCAGCCTGATGGGAGCAGAGATGCTTTTCTTCCCGACCGCCATAGGGTGGGATGTGCGTCAGAACGAGCACGACAACCGCGAGCAGTACGAGGCATGGCAGACCATACAGCGGAGCCATGCAGTGGCCAACGGGGTGCCGGTGATAAGTGTGAACCGCACAGGATTGGAAGGCGGCATGCAGTTTTGGGGAGGCAGTTTTATAACCAATGCCTTTGGACGGGTGCTGTACCAGGCCCCGCATCTGGAGGAGGCGTTGCACGTGGAAGAGCTCGATTTGGAAGAGAGCGACCACTACCGCCGCCATTGGCCATATTACCGTGACAGACGCATAGACTCGTATGCCCCGATACTGAAAAGATATATTGACTAATGAGTTGACTAACAGATATACTATGACACCGAAAGAAGAAGGATACTACATGCCCGCGGAGTGGGCGAAACATAAGGGCACCTGGCTCAGCTATCCGCATAACGAGGATTCGTGGCCCGGGAAGATTGAGACGATTTTTCCGTCGTACCATATCTTTGTTAGAACGTTGGCGGAGGACGAGGAGGTGCATATTAATGTTGACGACCAGCGGATGGAAGACCATGTGGCCGAGGAACTGAGAAGGATAGGCACCGATATGGAGCGGATTTTCTTCCACCAGTTCCCGACTAACGATGCGTGGTGCCGTGACCATGGCCCGGCGTTTTTGCTGAACCGCCTTGACCCCGCCAAGCGCGCTATTGTGAATTGGAACCACAACGCCTGGGGAGGCAAGTATCCATACGAACTCGACACCCAGATACCGGTGCATGTGTACCGTTGCCTGAAGCAACAGAACCCCGACTTGCAGCTGTTTGAGCCGGGAATAGTGATGGAGGGCGGCAGCATTGACGTGAACGGTGTGGGCGACCTGCTTACAACCACGTCGTGCCTGCTGAATCCGAACAGGAATCCGAACTTGAGCCAAGCACAGATAGAGGACTATTTGAGAGGCTATTACGGAGTGGAGAATATTATATGGCTCGGCGACGGCATTACCGGCGACGATACCGACGGACATGTTGACGATTTGAGCCGTTTTATAGCCGAGGACACGATTATTACGGCTGTGGAGGAGGATGTGTGGGACGAGAATTACGAGGCGTTGCAGCATAACTTGAAAGTGCTGAACCAATGCCGTCTGGCCAACGGCAAGCAGCCCACAGTGGTGGAGTTGCCAATGCCGGACATGGTGTTTTACGACAACCAGAGGCTGCCCGCCAGTTATGCTAATTTCTATATTGCCAATAACAAGGTGATATTCCCCACGTACCGTTGTCTGACCGACAACGAGGCGGCGTATACGCTCGAGGCCTGCTTCCCCGACAAGGAGATAGTGGGTATAGACAGCACCGATATTGTGTGGGGACTTGGGTCGTTCCACTGCCTTTCGCAGCAGATGCCGCTATAGCGGGTTGTGTTGCATAAGAAATAAAACGAAACCGCGAAGGGGTTGGGAACCTCTTCGCGGTTGTGTTATAGTTGGGGTTGATGTATCGTGAGCGCGGGGTTCAGAATTTGGAGAAGGGATGTTTGCGCCAGTAGAGGATGAGAATCAAACCGAAAATCATGCCGCCGAGGTGTGCGAAATGGGCTATACCGCTGTTGGTGTAGAAAATGCCCTCGAAGAGTTCGATGGCGGCAAAGATGATGACGAACCATTTTGCTTTGATGGGAATGAGGAAGTAGAAGTAGATTTGCTCGTTGGGGAACATCATGCCGAAGGCCAGAAGGATTCCGTAGACTGCGCCGGAGGCACCCACGGTGATGCCCCATCCTGGAACTAAGAGGTTGCAAAGGCCGGCACCGATGCCGCAGATGATGTAATAGAAGAGGAAACGGCGTGAACCCCAATAGTTTTCAAGAACGTAGCCAAACATCCAAAGGGCAAACATGTTGAAGAGGATGTGGCTCCAGTTGGCATGCATGAACATGTAGGTGAAGAGCTGCCAGAGGCGGAAACGGCCGGTGGGGATGGCGTTGAGGGCGCACATGCTGGTGATGTTGGCATAGCCGTACCGCTCGAGGACTATGGTTGCAAGGAATACTATAAAGTTAATTATCAGCAGGTTTTTTACAACAGGAGGAAACATGCTGGGGCTTTGAGAGGATGGGTAGGACATGATGCGGGTTTTTTTAGGGTGTTTGTTTTGTTGTTAAAGGATGGGGTTAGACGATAAGTTGTTCGGGAGGGAGGATAGCCATGGTTTTTTTGCCGGAGGGGCTGATGGCAGGGTTCTGGCAGCAGAAAAGGTCGGCGATGATTTGTTGCATTTCAGACTGCTGGAGAACGGTGCCGGGTTTGATGGCCATTTGGCGCGCCATGGAGCGGCAGAGGCACTGGCTTCGGTCGCTGAATTTTTGAATCATGGCACTCTTGTATTCGACGAGAATCTGGTCGAAGAGGGATTGGAGTTCGCTTTCTTTAATGTCGGGCGGGGTGGCGGTGACGACAAAGGTTGTCTGGCCGAGCACACCGATTTCGAAGCCGTAGCTTTTCAGTTCGGGGAGCAGTTCGTTGAAGATGTCGGCGTCGGCCGGGGAGAACTGGCAGTTGACGGGGAAGAGCAGTTGTTGTCCGTTGGGGGAGGTTTGGTGTTTCATGAGGCGTTCGAAAAGGATGCGCTCATGGGCGGCCTGCTGGTCAACCACCAAGAGTCCGGAGGATAGCACACTTACGATGTGGCTTGCAGCAAGTTGAAGACAAGGGGAAGAGGGGTCGGCAGGGGTTACGGCGGGAGTTTCTATGTCGAGTTTCGCCTGTGGGTCGACGGTGGGTTGCGGAGGGGTAGGGGTGGTTTTGTCCAAGTCGAAAAAAGAAGTCCATCGGGGGTCGGGGCGGGTGCTTTCGGGGGAGGAGTGCCTGGGGGATGACGGCTTACCTGCCGAGGTGCTTTCGAACGGGTTGTAATTGGGGTTGTAGTGGACCGTGGGCTGTTGGGGGATGTAGCCTTTTGGGGGAGGGGGGAAGTCGACTTCCTCAACTGGGTCGAACTGTAGTTCGTTGGAGAGGCTGAACTGGCCGATGGCTTTTTTGGTTGCAGCCCGAAGGATGGCGAAGAGTGAGTGCTCGTCGATGAATTTGACCTCGGTCTTGGTGGGGTGGATGTTGACGTCGATGCGGGACGGGTCGATGTCTATTTGGATAAAATAGGTGGGGTAGTAGTGGTCGGGGATGATGCCGGAGTAGGCTTTCTCGATGGCTGCGCTGAGGGCAGGGTGTTTGATGAATCGGTGGTTGACGAATAGGTATTGCTCACCACGGCTTTTGCGGGCAAATTCGGGTTTGGAAACGTAGCCGCGGATGGTGGCCAAGTCGGTTTGCTCGTTGACGGGGAAGAGGCGTTCGTGGTAGCTGTTGCCAAAAATCTGGGTGATGCGTTCGGCAAAGTTGCCCGCTCTCAGGTCGTAGAGCAGACGGCCGTTGCTGTTGAAAGAATAGTCGATGTTGTGGTTGACCAGGGCCACGCGCTTGAAGATTTCTTCGATGTGGCTGAGTTCGATGCTGTCGCGTTTAAGGAAATTGCGGCGGGCAGGGACGTTGAAGAAAAGGTTCTTGACGGCGATGGAAGTGCCCTGGGCGCAGGCACAGGGGCTTTGTTCCTTGATTTCGCTGCCTTCGATAATCACCCTTGTGCCCAGTTCGTTGTCGTGGAGACGGCTTTTCATTTCGACTTGGGCGATGGCGGCAATCGAGGCAAGGGCTTCACCGCGGAAACCCATGGTGTGGATGGCGAAGAGGTCGTCGGCCTTGTGAATTTTGGAAGTGGCGTGACGTTCGAAGCAGAGCCGGGCGTCGCTGTCGCTCATGCCGCAGCCGTTGTCGATAACTTGTATCAAGGTGCGGCCGGCGTCTTTAACGATAAGTTGTATTTTGGTGGCACCCGCGTCCATGGCATTTTCAAGCAACTCCTTCACGGCGGAGGCAGGGCGGTCGACCACTTCGCCTGCGGCGATTTGGTTGGCGACACTGTCGGGGAGTATGTTGATAATGTCACTCACAGGGCTTGAGGGCGGCAGACTATTGGGCGATAATAGAATTGTTGGCGTCGTCAAGGATTTTGTCGAGCATCTCTTCAGGGCTCATGCCGACGAGGGGAATCATCTTGCGGGTTTGTTCAGCCATGAAATGGTCGGGGAACTTGTCGACAAAAACCTGATAGGCTGCTTTTGCCTCCTCGAATTGACTGTTGGATTCGTAGGCGTTGCCCTTCAGGAAATAGCAGATGGGCAGTTGGTCGAAATCGGGATAGTTTTCGATAATGCGGTCGAACAGCGCCACGGCACGTTCGGTGTTCATGACGTTGCTCTGCATGTCGGCGGCTTTCATCAGATACTGGGGGGCGAGAGAGTCGGAGGGGTATTTGTCGGCAAATTCGACGTAGAGGTTGGTGAGTTGTTCGGCAGCCGCTGAGTCGACGACGATGGCAGATTCAGTTAGCGAGTCTTCGAAGTCTTCAATCTGGTCAATGCGATCCTGTCTGGAGGGGCCGCAGGCTACCAGCAAAGCCGTTATTGATAAGAAAAGTACGAGTCGTTTCATTTATTTCTTAGTTTTATTGATTTTCATGCGGTAATGAACTCTAACTTTGCCACTCATAACGTCGTTCAGACGGCGTTTGAGCATGGTTTTGCGGATTGAGCTGAGACGGTCGGTGAACACCTTGCCCTCCAAGTGGTCAATCTCGTGCTGTGCAACACGGGCGAACATGCCGTGGATTTCCTCTTCGTGGAGTTGCCATTTTTCATCATACCAGCGGAGTCGGAGCCCTTCGGGACGGAGGACATCCTCGTGGATGTCGGGGATGCTGAGACAGCCCTCGTTGAAATATTGTTTTTCGCCGAGGTATTCCAGAATCTCGGGGTTGATGAGGGTATGCTCCTCGGTGGGAGAACCGTAGGTCTCGGTTTTTTCGTCGTAGGGGCGGAATCCAATGACCACAAGACGAATGCTGAGGTCAATCTGAGGGGCGGCAAGACCCACGCCGTCGGCGGCATACATGGTCTCGTACATGTCGGCAATCAGTTGGTCGAGGCCGGGGTAGTTCTTGTCGATTGGTTGCGCAACCTTGCGCAGAGTGGGATGGCCGTAGCCAATGATGGGATAAAGCATTTATTCAAATTTTATTAGGTACGCATAAAGTTTTACAAAGTTCGCATATAGTCCTGCAACATGATGGTGGCACTCACTTGGTCAATCATTCCTTTGTCCTGCCGTTGTTTCTTTTTCAGCCCACCGTCAATCATAGCGCGGAAGGCCATCTTGGAGGTGAAACGCTCGTCGATGCGGGCAATCTGCTTGTCGGGGAAGGTTTCGGCCAGTTGCTTCACAAAAGGCTCTATGATGGCAGCCGACTGTGAGGGGGTGTTGTCCATGTGTTTGGGTTCGCCAACAACAAAAATATCAACACACTCTTTTTGGCAGTAGTCGCGCAGGAAAAGTATCAACTTAGGGGTCTCGACAGTGGTCAGACCTGTGGCGATGATACGCTCAGGGTCGGTAACGGCAATTCCGGTACGCTTTATGCCATAGTCAATTGCAAGGATTCTTCCCATTATTTAATATCAAAATTAAAACTGCAAAATTACATTTTTTTCTTGAAATAGCGAATAAAATTCCTCTTTAGAAGAACATTATGTGTTGGAGGGTGCATTTTTGCCTGTCAGATGTTAAACGCTATGGCAATGTTGCATTAACCTTATCCACGTTCAGCGAATTTGTGAAATTAAAAGAAATTTTCTTGCTGAATGAAAAAAAATGTGTATCTTTGCAACCGATTTCAAAAGACAGAAAGCTGGTCCCATAGCTCAGTCGGTTAGAGCAACTGACTCATAATCAGTGGGTCCTTGGTTCGAGCCCAAGTGGGACCACTTTTTTTTTAACACTAAAAAAATTCAAATATCATGAATATTGATTGGCAAAACCTTCCGTTCGGTTATGTAAAAACCGACTATAACGTTCGCTGCTACTATCGCGACGGTCAGTGGGGTGAGATTGAAGTTTCCTCCTCTGAGCATATCGAAATGCATATGGCTGCATCCAGCCTGCACTATGGCCAGGAGGCTTTCGAAGGTCTCAAGGCTTATCGCTGCAAAGACGGCAAGATTCGTATCTTCCGCCCCGAAGCCAACGCCGAGCGTCTGCAGAGCACCTGCCGTGGCATCATGATGCCTGAGCTCTCCACCGAAAAATTTGTCGAAATGTGCAAGAAGGTCATCAAGCTCAATGAGCGCTTCATTCCTCCTTATGGCACCGGTGCAAGCCTCTACCTCCGTCCTCTCCTCATCGGTACTGGCATCACTGTGGGTGTGAAACCAGCCGACGAATATCTCTTCTTAATCTTTGTCACCCCCGTAGGCCCCTACTTCAAGGGTGGTTTCAAAGCCAATCCTTATGTTATCACTCGTAAGTACGACCGTTCTGCTCCTCTCGGCACCGGTATCTACAAAGTCGGTGGTAACTATGCCGCTTCTCTGCGCGCCCACGTCGAAGCCTGCCACGGTGGTCAGTATGCTTGCGAATTCTATCTGGATGCTAAAGAGAAGAAATATGTTGATGAAGCCGGCGCTGCCAACTTCTTCGGCATTAAGAACGACACCTACATCACCCCCAAGAGCACTTCCATCCTGCCCTCCATCACCAACAAGAGCCTTATGCAGCTCGCTGAAGACATGGGCATGAAGGTTGAACGCCGTCCCATCGATGTTGAAGAACTTGCCGAATTCCAAGAGGCTGGTGCCTGTGGTACCGCTGCTGTTATCAGCCCCATCGAGCGTCTTGACGACCCCGAGACTGGCAAGAGCTACCACTTCGGCAAAGAACCCGGCCCCTGGAGCACCAAGCTCTACCACGCCCTTCGTGCCATCCAGCTGGGCGAGGCCGAGGATGTCCACCACTGGAACACCATCATGGACTAAGACACTAATTGAGATTTCTATATCTCTAATCCCGCAGCACTCCCGCTGCGGGATTTTTTTATTGTATAGGAATGTCCTTATATGTTAAAGTTCATAAATAATGTTAAAAAAATGCAACAAAATCGTCCCTTGTGTGTCATATAAGTCCTCAAACAATGAAAAAAGACAGAAAACATGTAATCATCCTATCACTTATTGTAATGGTTATGTTAGGTGTAACCACGAGTTGTAATAAGGAAAAGCAATGCGACTGCCAGATGTCGTCACCTTGTCCATGGTGCAATGTGGACAATCCGTTAGAGGAACTTCCGTGGATGAAAACCCTAATCGAGAACAGTTGTGAGCTAGCACCCGGAAGTTTCAAAATCTATGCCTGCTTGCTGGAGGACGGCAGTCAAGCCTTCCTGTTTGATATCATGCCGACGTGCAGCGACCATCCGCGACAGCTGATAAACTGCAAAGGGGAAACCATCGGTTATAATAACGGAATGGACGGCGTGGTAAGGGGTGACTTTAATGTCGACTGGAACAGTTTGAAATTAATCTACGTCAAATAACAAACTGCCCTCATCATGAAAAAAGTAATACTTCTTGTCTTAATTCTCAATTTTCAATTTTCAATTCTCAATTCATTAAGGGCTCAAGGCTTCGAGTGGGTACGCACCTACACAGGGCAAGAGGTTACCTCCGGAGTGACGACGAACCAGCTGTTGGGTTCTTGCGTCGACTCGGCAGGCAACCTCTACATCCTCGGCGAGTTCTCACCGCAGGCTCAGTTGTGCGGAGAAAGCCTTTTGCCCATGGATGTCATTACAACACCGCTCAAGAGAGCCGTCGTGGTTGCCAAATTATCCCCGTCAGGTGAACTGCTGTGGCACAAGGCTATTTACAATGGGAAACAGTCCTGCTACGCCTATGCCCTGCGCATGGTGGGTGACAGCAGTATAATGACAATGGTAAGTATGGGTCTTCCATACGACCATGGCTATAATGAATATATGAACCTCTACTATCTTGATACACTACTTACTGGCAACGACGACTATCTGATGCCTACCGATAGCGTATCTAGCAATTATTACACTACATTTATCACTTTCGACTTCGATGGAAATGAAACCGAACGTCATATCATTTGTAAAGGACTGACTGACACTAACGGGAACATTTTGACATCCCGAATTACTCATGGAATCGATTTTGATAAGATGTCTGCACAGATGCTGTCAAGCGAAAACTTTAACATTGATGCGGACGGTAATATTCTCGTAGTGCGCAGCGTCCATGAAGATTATATTAATGGAAGGTATTGCGACACATGCGAAGGTGGTTATTACTACTGGGGAATTGACAAGGGTACCATTGGGTCAATAATGATAGTAGTTGACGGCACTCATACACTGACTTACCCTGTCCTATATCCGACTGCATTATGGAACCAGCAGATTATTAAGTTCTCTCCTCATTTTGATAGTTTGATAGGTGCTATATATATATTTGATTCAGCATTAACGCATCGAAGCCGTCCTACCATCAAAGTACATTCTTTTAATATTGACAAGTATAACAATTTGTATATTAATTTGTCGGGAGTAATGATTCCGTCGGAACTTAGAATTGCAAACTCCAACTCACTGGATTTAGGAGACACCACTATTGGGTTGTGTTGGGCATTACGGTATAATTCCGATTTGTTTGCAACAAGTCTAATAAAGTTGTCTTACTTCGGGGATTGTCCTGATCATCCACAGATTAATATTACTGACAATTACATCGGTGACACAAATTCTGTGTTTGTTTCGGGATATACTGACTGGATTAGTTCAAATGTTGTCAATGGAATTGTTTATCAAAATGATACAATTGCTATTCCTAATAAATCTGGATTCTGGCTCCAATTAAACAAGAATGACCTCTCCCTTCTCTCTTATGGATTAGCAAAGCCTGGTGATAATGGAAAAGTAACATATCCTCATATTGCAACAAAAAACAATAGAGTCTTTTCTCAGATTAGTTTTCTTGGAAATATTACGTTTGGTGATTCCATAATTTACGCAAGTCGTTCCTCTGACTATGATAAAGCATTTGCCATTTGGGATTACGATGGACATGAGCTGATGTTGAAAAAATATAATATGAGTAATGTGAATAATTTAGTTAATTCTCCCATTATTATAGACAGCATAGTGTACCTAACTGGTAGCATCTTTGAAGATGCCATATTTGACAGTATAAGGATTCATAACTACGGTTACAGCCAGGTGTTTATCGCTAAATATGTGGACACGGCTTTCATGCATCCATACCCTCATTCTTCTGATAGGCAAGAACAGTCTATTGTATGGCAGCAAGAACTATCTTTCAATCTCGCAGACAGTCCGATTCTCCTAACCGCCAACGCTACCAGTGGGCTGCCTGTCGTCTACTCTTGTGGTGACAGCTCCATCGCCTACTCCGACGGCAGCACGCTCTACCTCCTGCGCAACGGCACCACCACCGTCACCGCCTCCCAACAAGGCGATTCCTATTACCTCCCGGCGGAGCCGGTCACAAAAACCCTTCAGGTCAATGACGTGGGCATGGACGCCCTCGCCAACTCTTCTCCCCAAATATTTCCCAACCCAACAAGCGGCATGGTGACCATCGACCTAGCCAAGACACCGCCCGCAACGCCACTGCCGCCCAAACAGCCACGTCGGGGCGACACCAGTGACATAAACATGGTGCTGTACACCAGCCCGGGGACACCCTTCTCGCAAACTGAGTCCGCCAACTTCACCTACCACCAACGCTACAACATGAAGGTGAACGGCCCCAAGTTGCAATCGCACAACGGCGTGGTCACCGCGTGGCTCACCGACATGCAGGGCCGCCGCGAAGAGGTGGTACTCACCCCCGCAGGCCCCGACAGCTACACCCTCGACCTCACCTCACGCCTCCCGGCCGCCTACCTCCTCACCGTCACCACTATCGACGGTCGCGAACTCACCTTCCGCCTCATGAAACAGTACGGCCGGAGATAGAAAACCCCACACCCTCCGCCTGATGAAACAGTCAGACATCTTTGGGAATTGAAGAAATATTTTGCTGTATGGAATAATTGTTGTATCTTTGCAATTTGAAAAAAGAAACAAGATATGGAAACAACAGCAAGCACAATTCCCACAAATACAGTCGGGCTGTCACGTACCAGGCGTGTCCGCAAGGCTCCAACGGACGAACAGAGGGAGGTGCAAAAAACGCCTGAGAGCGAGTTGATGTCTGTGGAGGAATACTTCGACATGGTGTGGGACCGCTATCTTGAGAAGTATGAAAAACTACAGGATTAGGATCTCAAGGAAAGCGCAGCGCGATGTTGAGGAGTTGTCCGATTTCCTGTTGACAGTGTTGAGCAAGGAGGGCGCACGTAGGTATCTTGATACAATGATTGCCGAGGTGATGTCGCTCGCTTTGTTTGCCGACTTATATAGGACAAGCCCAATGGCTGACATACGGCAGTACCACCCCAAGGCACGGCGTATGGTGAGCCATAACAAACGCTGGGTTTACATTTTCCATGTGGAGGAAGACACGGTGATCGTTGACCGCATTCGCCCCGCAAAAACTATTGCTAAGTAGAGGACTGCCCCCCTTTAGGCAACAGCAAGTACTCCCGTCTCCAAGCCACCGATTTCCTCGTCATCGCTATTGGCAAGACCCATACACTCCACCTGCTGAAACGGTCAGAGGTAAAATAAAACAGGAGGAAAACCCAACGGTTTTCCTCCTGTTTTGATTATAGGCGGGACTATCAATACTTGTAGAATCCCTCGCCGGTTTTGCGGCCGAGGAGACCGGCACGTACCATTTTGCGGAGCAGGGGATGAGGACGGTATTTGGGATCGCCGAATTCTTTGTAGAGCACTTCCATGATGGCAAGGTTCACGTCGTTGCCAATCAAGTCTGCCAAGGCAAGGGGTCCCATCGGGTGGTTGGCACCCAACATCATGCACTTGTCAATATCTTCAGCGCTGGCAATGCCGTCGGCAAGAATACCTACTGCCTCGTTAATCATCGGGATAAGAATGCGGTTCACAACGAAACCGGGAGCCTCTTTCACCTCAACAGGCTGTTTGCCGATGGAAGTAGCAAGTTCGATAACGCACTTGCAAACCTCGTCGCTGGTCAGCTGGCCGCGGATAACCTCAACAAGAGCCATGCGGTCGGCGGGGTTGAAGAAGTGCATGCCGATGAACTGGGCAGGACGCTGGGTGCAGGCGGCAATCTCGGTGATGCTCAGCGAAGAGCTGTTGGTAGCGAAGATGGTCTCGGGTTTGCAGATTTTATCGAGCTCGGTGAACACATCTTTCTTCAGCTGCATCTCCTCCACGGCGGCTTCAATTACGAGGTCGGCGTCGGCGAAGGTGGCGTAGTCGGTAGTGGTGGCGATGTTGGCCAGCAGGGCATCGACGGCCTCTTGGGTCATCTTGCCTTTTTCAACCAACTTGGCATACGATTTAGCGATGGAGCCCATGGCCTTGTCGAGGCTGGCCTGGGTTCTGCTCTTCATTACGATAGGCATTTTTGCGGCAAAGGCTTTCACAATGCCTTTTGCCATGGTACCGGTACCAATAACACAGATTTTCATGGTATTAATATTTTGTTGTAGATTATTTAATATGATTTTCTTTCAATTACGATTGACTACTATTTCCCGTTGAAAGCGGGTTTCTCCTTGTTTAGGAACGCCTTCATGCCGTTCTTCTGGTCTTCGGTGGCAAAACAACGGCCGAACATCTTGTTCTCGTATGCCACGGCGTCGTCGGCCTTCAGGTCATACTCCTTGTTGATGCATTCCTTTGCGTAGGCCACTGCCAACGGTGCATTGGCGCAGATACTCTCAGCCATCTGCACTGCAGCGTTCAGCAACTCGGGCTGCTCATACACGGCATTCACCAGCCCTATGCGCAGCGCCTCGTCGGCTTTGATGGGCTTGCCAGTAAAAATCAACTGTTTAGCCATGCCCATGCCTACCAGTTTGGCCAGCCTATAGGTGCCGCTGAAGCCCGGAATAATGCCCAGACCCACCTCGGGTTGCCCGAATTTGGCGTTCGTCGAGCAAATTCTGATGTCGCAAGCCATTGCCAGTTCGCAGCCTCCGCCCAAGGCGAAACCGTTCACGGCGGCTATCACCGGTATCGGCATGGTCTCGATGCGGCGGAACACGTCGGCTCCCTTTTTGCCGAAAGCAAACCCCTGCTCCTCATTCAGATTGGCCATCTCGCTGATGTCGGCCCCTGCCACAAACGACTTCTCGCCGTCGCCGGTAATCACCAATGCGCGGGTGCCTTCCGGCAGGTGGCTCAGTGCATCGTCCATCTCCCCGAGCACAGTGCTGTTAAGGGCGTTCAACGATTTGGGTGCCGAAATCGTCAGCACCGTCACGGCTTGTTTTTGTTCTATCTTAATATAGTTATACATAGGTTCTATTGTTTATTTATGTTTCAGCCTGCAAATTTACGATTTTTTTATCAATTGGCGAGAAAAAAAATCATTTTTCTTGCTAATTCAATTATTCTTCGTATCTTTGCAGCCGTAATAACAATTAAGTATTCGTCTAACCCAAAAGCCTAACACCTGATGGAGAAGAGAATAGGAACTATCACCATACTCGTACTCGACCGTTCCCGGTCAGCAGAAATCAACCTTCTTATTTCTGACTTTTCCGACATCGTGCTCTGTCGCCAGGGGCTTCCGTTCCACGAACGTCCTGTGGCCGTCATCTCGCTTATTGTCGAAGGCACCCCCGACCGCATCAACTCCCTCACCGGGAGGCTCGGCAGGCTTCAAGGCGTCGAATCTAAAGCCGTATTGACAAAAAACAGTTAATCCTTAATACCATGAGAAACCAAAATTTCATCGACCGCGACAAGCTTTATAATCTGCTTGACAATAACGTTCCCACCCAGACCGAACTCAACGACATCCTCAACAAAGCCCGAAAACTCAAGGGGCTTATCCTTAATGATGTCGCCAAACTCCTCTGTGTCGAAGACGAAGCCGACATCCAGAAAATTCTCGACACCGCCGAGTACTGCAAGGACGAGATTTACGGCCGCCGCCTTGTGCTCTTTGCCCCCATCTATACCGGCAACGCCTGTGTAAACAACTGCGTCTATTGCGGATTCCGTCGCGACAACAAACAGCTCCGTCGCAAAGTCCTCACTATGGACGAGATTGAGCAAGAAACCCTCCACCTCTTGCGCATGGGACACAAGCGCGCCCTCCTTATTTGTGGAGAAAGCCCCCGCAACGACGCCAACTATATGGTCGAGGCCATCCGTCGCTGCTATGCCGCCAAGGACGAGAAAGGCAGCACCATCCGCCGCATCAACGTTGAGCTGGCTCCCATGAGCGTGGAGGACTTCGCCAAGCTCAAAGCCGAACGCATCGGCACCTACGTCTGCTTCCAAGAGACCTATGACCCCGTTGAATACGCCAAGTTCCACCCCGCTGGCACCCCCAAAGGCGACTATCTCTACCGCCTTACCTGCATGGACCGTGCCCAGGAAGGCGGCATCAACGATGTAGGTATCGGCGTCCTCTTCGGCCTCACCGACTACCGTTTCGAAATCCTTGCCATGATGGAGCATGCTCGCCACCTTGAGGAAGACTATGGCTGCGGCCCCCACACTGTAAGTTTCCCCCGCATCGAACCCGCTGAAGGCACCCCCTTCTCCCTGCCCGAGAACCTTCCTCACCCCGTCAGCGACAAAGACTTCATGAAGATAGTGTCCATCATCCGCATCGCCATGCCTTACACCGGCATCATCATCTCCACCCGCGAGCGTCCCGCCATGCGTGACCAGTTGGTCAAATATGGTGCCAGCCAAATCAGTGCCGCTTCCGAAACCAACCCCGGCGGCTACGATGCAGGTGAAGGCAGCATGGACGAAAGCGACCACCAGAAAACCGGTGCCCAGTTCACCCTCGGCGACCACCGTTCGCTCGACGAGGTCATCAGCATGATGATTGACGGCGGCTACATCCCCAGCTTCTGCACCGGATGCTACCGCAAAGGCCGTGTGGGTGCCGACTTCATGGATCTTGCCAAGCCCGGTCTCATCAAGGAGTTCTGCAAGCCCAACGCCATGTTCACCTTCCGCGAGTATCTCGAGGACTACGCCAGCCCCGCCACCAAGGAGAAAGGTCTGCGCCTCCTCAAGCAGCTTACCGAGACCTTCAGCAAAGAAGACCTCAAGAAACGTGTCGAGGGCAACCTCTGCAAAATAGGTGAAGGCGAGCGCGACCTTTATTTCTAATCGCCATCCTACAATGCATCTTCCCAATCAGGAGCCATCTTCTACAACGGCTCCTGATTGTTTTTTTTGTTAAGTTCTCATAAACAGCAATATAATCTCCCATCCCCTTTGATGCATTTTTTTTATATCTTGCATATCAAAAAAAAAGTGTATCTTTGCATCGTCAAACACTTAATTATTAACCCTAAAAACTTTACACAATGAAAAAAATTTTATTGTCTATCGTGCTTGCAGCTTTTGCTTTTGCTGCCAACGCCCAATTTGTTATCGGTGGCCAAGTCACTCTGAACACCAATGGTGGTAGTACCTGGCATAATAACGCTGCCAACGAGTACACTATCCCCGCTGACATTAATACCAACTTCGTTCTTGCCCCCAAGTTCGGTTACAACCTGAACGAAAAAATGCATATCGGCATAACCCTTGGCTTTACTTCAAGGGTGTATAAAGATTATAGCAACTATGCCGCTCTTTATCGCGCCCACAAGGGATTCGAAGGCTGGGACAAGACCACTAACAACGGTTTCTATGTCGCACCTTACTTCCGCTACACATTCATGACCTACAACAAACTCTCCTTCTTTGCTGAAGCTCAGTTAGCCTATACGATGACTCCCAAGGGCAAGGTTCATTCTCATAACACTGGTGTCTCCGGTGTAATCGACCCCCACGATGAAACCGTTGAAGGCACCACTACTTCCAATTCATTGTCAATCGCTGCTGTTCCTGGTATCAACTACCGTTTCAGCAACCATTTCTCTGCCGACCTCTACATCGACCTTCTTGGAATCGGTTTCGTCAACCAGACCACCCACTATAAAGATAAAGTCGGTGGTGTCGACGTCGAAAGAAAAACCACTGCAAGAGACTTTCACTGTGTAGCCAGCTTCAGTACTGAAAGCCTTGCCGACCACCTCAACCTCTTCCGCCTCGGCTTCAACTATCATTTCTAATCGTGTGCTGATTCGTTCATCAGCCCAACAATAACAAGTTCCCGGTGTGCAGGAAACCTTTCCTACCACACCGGGAACTCTTTTTTCTTCAAGAATAATTCAATATTATTTCCTTTTCAGCAGTGAGCCTAACAGGCCGCGGCCCAGTTTGAAGGCCTCGTTGACTAATTCGCGCTTGGCTTTGGTCACCACCATTTTCTGTAGGCTGCCCCCAAGACTCTTCTCTTTGGCGCGTTGGCGTTCGCGTTCCTCTGCTTTGCGTTTGCGCTCTTCGGCGGCTTGCAGCCTTTCCTCTTCGCGTTGCTGTTTGGCCTCCTCTTTCAGGCGTTTCTCCTCTTCTTTCTGTTGCAGAGCCTGCTCTTTCTCCTGCATGGCCTGCTCCATGCGTTCGCTAAGAATCTCGTAGGCCGACACACGGTCGTTCACCCTGTCGTACTTGCCAAACACCATCGACGAGTTGATAATGTGCTGCCTTTCTTCGGGAGTCAAGGCTCCGGCCTGTCCTTGCGGAGGCAGTATCCTTGCGCGTTCCACCATGCAGGGCACCCCCTTGGCATCGAGGAAGGAGACCAACGCCTCGCCAACCCCCATTTGGGTGATGGTCTCGGCAGTGTCGAACGCCGGATTGGCACGGAACGTCTCCGCTGCCACCCGCACAGCCTTCTGGTCGCGAGGAGTGTAAGCCCTCAGTGCATGTTGCACGCGGTTGCCCAGCTGACCTAAAACGTTGTCGGGAATGTCATCGGGATTCTGTGTGCAGAAGTATATGCCAACGCCTTTCGACCTTATCAGTCGCACCATCTGCTCAATCTTCTCCAACAGGGCTTTGTTTATGCCGTTGAACAGCATGTGCGCCTCGTCGAAGAAGAACACCAGTTTCGGCTTGTCGAGGTCGCCCACCTCGGGCAGTTGCTCGTAAAGCTCGCTGAGCAGGTAGAGTAAGAAGGAAGTATAAACCTTGGGCGAGTTCACAATCTTGTCCGAAGCCATGATGTTGATTACTCCGCGGCCGCCGCGTGTCTGCATGAAGTCGAAAATATCAATGGCGGGTTCGGCAAAGAACTTGTCGCCGCCTTGGCTCTCCAGTGTCAGCAAACTGCGTTGGATGGCGCCAATGGTGGCCGGGGCCACGGTGCCGTAACTGGTAGTGTATTGGGCGCGGTTGTTGCCCACCTCCTCCAGCATCTTGCGCAAGTCTTTCAAATCCAGCAGCAACAGTTGGTTGTCGTCGGCTATGCGGAACACCATCTGCAACACATCGCTCTGGGTGTCGTTCAAGTCGAGAATGCGGCTCAGCAGCATGGGCCCCATCTCGCTGACGGTAGTGCGAAGCGGATGCCCCTGCTCGCCAAAAACGTCCCAGAAACACACCGGGCTCTCTTTGTATTCAAAGCCGCAGGCCGTCAGGTTGTTGTCGGCAATGCTCTTGTCGAAATGCACGTTGCCGCCGCCTGCCTTGGCAACGCCCGACAGGTCGCCCTTTATGTCGGTGGCGAACACCGGCACGCCCATGGCGCTGAAAGTTTCGGCCAGATTCTGCAAAGTGCAGGTCTTTCCCGTGCCGGTGGCTCCGGCAATAAGTCCGTGGCGGTTGGCCATAGAGGGGATAATGCCTAAATGTTTTTCGCCGCTAACGGCATTGAAAGGTGTACCAGTGTTGTCTATCATAGGGCTTTATGCTTATTATGTTATTGTTTTAACTCGGGTGGGAGAGGGTGCATCCAATACCCCTTCGTCCCCGTCTTTGATTCCCATAACGTTTCTTTGCCCGTTTTATTGTCCCCAGCAGCAAAAACCTCCGTAGCAGGCCGCCGCAAAAGTCAACCTCCGCCACCTCCGCACTGGAGCAACGCATGTTTCATGCCCGTCTTACACTTTGACAGTTCAAAACAATTGTGGAGCAAGAGTGATATAAGAATCGAATAATACAACTAGTATAAAGAGAATTGAGTGCAAACGTATTGTTTGTTTTGAATTATGAAGGTGAAAATGTGAGATGATTTTCAAAAAACTATCTTTTTTGGGTAGGATTTTTGAATACTATCTGCAAATTTTATTAGTGTCCGATAAACGTGCTGAAAGCACGTAATTCTATTAACCCCACACGAAGCGAAGTGCCGTGTGGGGTAGGGACAGATACCCTAATACTGCGTGCCGAAGGCACGCTACTTTGTTGATTGTCATATTGTGGCGTGTCTTCGACACGCATGGAGATGAGCACAGTATCCCCACACTGCACACCTACGGTGTTTAGTGCGGGGTTAATAGGATTGTGTGCCTTTGGCACACGCAAGCCTTCGTAAATCAATGCATGACATATAAGTTGATATTATATAACTTACTAATGATTTGATTCTTTAATTCCTTATTAAGTTGAGCTGTGATTTAGGTTAAATATTTTTTTTGGAAGAAAATTTGCGGGGGCAATAATATTGGGGCGCGTTTTGCGTTATAATAGTTGATATGATAAGAGATAATATATTAAAAGTGCAGTCGACCTTGAAAGACGGGGTGCGGCTGATAGCGGTGTCGAAGACCAAGCCTGTAGAAGACCTTCAGGAAGCCTACGACGCCGGTCAACGCCTGTTTGGCGAAAACAAAGCCTTGGAAATGCGCGACAAACATGCCGTGCTGCCCGAGGATATTGAATGGCATTTTATTGGCCATTTGCAGACTAACAAGGTCAAATATATTGCTGCCTACGTGCGTATGATTCACAGCATCGACAGTCTGACTGTGCTGGAGGCTGTGGAGAAAGAGGCGCGTAAGCACGACAGGGTGATAGACTGCCTGCTGCAATTCCACATCGCCACCGAGGAGACCAAGTTCGGTTTGGACATGGAGGAGGCGAAGGCCCTGCTCGAGTCGCCCGAGTATGCCGCGATGGAGCATGTGCGGATTGTGGGTGTGATGGGCATGGCCACAAACACCACTGACCGCGAGCTGGTGCGAAAGGAGTTCCGCACGTTGCGCGAATACCGAGACAGACTGGCCGAGACTTATTTCAAAGGGCACCCCGAGTTTAAAGAGATCTCGATGGGCATGTCGCACGACTACGACATCGCCATGGAGGAGGGGAGCACGATGGTGCGTGTGGGAAGTACTATTTTCGGCGCAAGGGACTACGGCGTAGCGGTGAATGACATTTGAATTCGTTAACTCGTTAATTCGTTAATTCGTTAGTCCTTGAATGCTTTAATTCGTTAGTCCTCGAATCCCGATTAAGCGATTAAACTAATAACCGACTAAGCGACTAACCGATTAAGCGACTAAGCGACTAACCGATTAAGCGACTAACCGATTAAGCTAATAACAAAATATCAAATCTAATAAACAGGACGATATATGCAGATTTTTAAGAAGAAACAGCATGTTATTATTTCGTACTTGGTGATAACGCTGGGTATTTTGATTTATACGTTTGGATGGGCGGCGGTGATGCTGCCTGCCAAGATTGTCGGCGGCGGGGTGAGCGGTATCTCGTCGGTGTTGTATTATGCCGTTGGGCTGCACATTCCCATCGGTGTGATGAATCTGGTTATCAACGCCGTCTTGGTGCTTGTGGGTTTCAAGATGTTGGGGTCGAAGTTCGGTGCCAACACCATCTATGGAATCGTGATGTCGTCGCTCTGCTTCATACTTTGGCAGCAGGTGCTGCATGTAGAGACGCTCTTCGACGTGAGCCAGTTTGGTGGTTTTATGTGTGCCATTATCGGCGGCGCCCTTTGCGGCGGCGGCATTGGCATGACGTTTGCCATGGGCGGCAACAGCGGCGGCACCGATATTATTGCCTTGATAGTGAGCAAATATTACAACATATCTCCGGGCAAGGTGATTATGTATTTGGATATTTTCATTATCGGTAGCTCATTCTTTGTGTCGCACAAGATTGAGAACGTGGTGTTCGGCTACATCGTGATGGTTACCATGACCTACGTGCTTGACATGGTGCTGGACGGCAACAAGCAGTCCTATCAGATACTGGTGTTCTCGCAGAAGAACAAAGAGATTGGCGACGCGATAACACAGGAGGTGGGACGCGGAGCCACATTGCTCGATGCCGAAGGCTGCTATAGCCACCAGAGCCGCCAGGTGCTGATTGTGATGGTGCACAAGACCGACAAACCGCATGTGATGCAGATAATACACCGCATTGACGGCAACGCCTTCATCTCCGTCTCGAAGGCCCAAGGCGTCTATGGCAAGAACTTTGAAAAACTGAAACTGTAAATGAATGTGTTAATTCGTTAATTCGTTAATTCGTTAGTCTTTATCTCCCGATTAAACTAAAAAGCGAGTAAGCAATTAACCGACTAAACTATTAACCGATTAAGCTACTAACCGATTAACCGACTAAGCGACTAACCGAATAACCGACTAAGCGATTAAGATAATAAGCGATTAACCGACTAACCGAAAAACTTAATATCATGAAACTAATATCTCCCTCGTTACTCAGTGCCGACTTTGGCCAGTTGGGCCGTGACATTGAAATGCTGAATGCAAGTGAGTGCGACTGGCTGCATGTTGACGTGATGGACGGCATGTTTGTGCCCAACATCAGTTTTGGACAGCCCGTTGTAAAACATATCAAACGCTATGCCAAGAAGCCTCTCGACGTGCATCTGATGATTATGGATCCAGGCCGCTATGTGAACGATTTCAAGGAGGCGGGTGCCGACATCCTCACGGTGCATTACGAGGCTTGCATCCATCTCGACCGCACGTTGCATGCCATCAAGGATGCGGGCATGAAATGCGGCGTGGTGCTCAATCCCGGCACACCTGTAGCCCTGCTTGAGGATACCATACAGTTGTGCGACGTCGTGCTGCTGATGTCGGTGAATCCCGGTTTCGGCGGACAGAAATTCATCGAAAACACTTACGAGAAGGTTCGGCAGCTAAAGGCGTTGTGCAACAGGAAGAATCCCTTATGCCTGATAGAGGTTGACGGTGGCGTGAACACATCGAATGCACCGTTGCTTTTCGACGCAGGTGCCGATGTGCTTGTGGCGGGCAACGCCGTCTTCAAGAGCGACAACCCCCAGCAGACCATACATGATTTGAAGCAATGAAACGGGCACAGTTAATCATCTCGGCTGGCAAGGAGAAGGCGTTGCTGCGCCGTCATCCCTGGGTGTTCTCGGGTGCGGTGAAACGCGTTGTCGGGAATCCCGAAGAGGGCGACCTGGTCGATGTATGCCTTCCCGACGGTAGATGGGCAGCCGTGGGGCACTATCAGAACGACAGCATCGTGTGCAAAGTGCTTTCGTTCGACACGCCCGAGGTGGATGCCGCTTTCTTTAAAGCCCGTTTGCTTTCTGCCATCCAATACCGTGAAAGGCTCGGCTTTTTCGACCGCGAGGACACCAATGCCTTCCGTCTGATCCACGCCGAGGGCGACGCAATGCCCGGACTGGTGTGCGACTGGTACAACGGGGTGTTGGTGATGCAGGCCCACAGTGTGGGAATGCACAGACAGTTCCCCATGCTCACCGGGTTGTTTGCCCAATTGCTGGAACGGCACGGTCTGCGTTCGGTGTTTGACAAAAGCGAGGCCACGGTGCCCGGAGGTGCCGAGAACCGTTACCTTTGGGGCGAGGAGCCTGCCGAATGGGAGATAAAAGAACACGGGCTGAGGCTGTTGATTAATTTCTTCGAAGGCCAGAAGACCGGCTTTTTCCTCGACCAGCGCGAGAATCGCAAGTTGGTGGAAACCCTTGCCCGCGGTAGGCGGGTGCTGAACTGTTTCGGCTACACGGGAGGGTTCTCGTTGGCAGCCCTGAACGGCGAAGCCGAATATGTCGAGACGGTGGACATCTCCAAGCGGGCCATAGAATTGTGCAACCGTAATGTGGAACTGAATTTTGCCGACCCGTCGCGTCACTGCGGTGTGGTGGCCGATGTGCTGAAATATCTCGACACCGTTGCCCCGACCTTCGACCTTATAATCCTCGACCCTCCTGCTTTTGCCAAGAACCATCGCAGTCTGCAGCAAGGATTGAAAGGTTATCGCAGCATCAACCAGCGCGCCATGGAGAAGATTGCCCCCGGCGGACTGCTGATGACCTTCAGTTGCAGTCAGGCCGTGTCGGTCGACGATTTCAAGACCATGTGCTTCACCGCGGCCGCCAACGCCCGCAGGCAAGTGCGCATCGTGCGGCAGCTGCCCCATGCTATGGATCATCCCGTCAGTATCTACCATCCCGAAGGGGAATACCTCAAAGGGCTGCTGCTGGAGGTGGAACCGTGGTGAGTGCAAGAATGCTACCATTTTGAATACTAAATATAACAATAGACTATGGAAGAAAAAGGATATATAAAAGTTGACCAGTACGACGAGAAATGCGTCAAGCAACTGGCAGAGCACTATAAAGAGATTCTCCGCCTGCTGGGCGAGGATCCCGAAAGGGAAGGCCTCTTGAAATCGCCCGAGCGCATTGCCAAGGCCATGCTCTTCTTCACCAACGGCTACGACCTCGACCCCGAAGAGCTCTTGCGTTCGGCCATGTTCCACGAGGACTACAAGCAGATGGTGGTGGTGAAGGATATAGAACTGTATTCGTTGTGCGAGCACCACATGGTGCCCTTTGTAGGGAAGGCCCATGTGGCCTATATCCCCAATGGAACCATCGTCGGGCTGAGCAAGATACCGCGAGTGGTGGATGCCTACGCCCGCCGCCTCCAAGTGCAGGAACGCTTGACAAAACAGATCAAGGATTGTATACAGAAAACCCTCAACCCCCTCGGCGTTGCCGTGGTCATCGAGGCGCAGCACATGTGCATGTCCATGCGCGGTGTGCAGAAACAGAACTCCGTCACCACCACAAGCGATTTCACCGGGGCTTTTATGAACGACCCCAAAACCCGAGAGGAATTTATGCACATAATTGGTGTAGACCTCCATTAAAGTCCTAATACCCCAAAAACCATGAAGAGAACCATAGCATTGATGATAGCCCTTCTGTGCGCACTGCAAATGTCGGCGCAACTCACCCACACCGACAAAGGCGCTGTCGACCAGAATGCGAATGCCATACTCAAGAAGGCTTCCGCCAAAATGTCGGGAACCGTCAGCTTCACCGTTACCGTGGTGAACCTCGATGCCGACAAGAAAGAGACTTTCCGGCAGAAAGTCGAGGTACTTTACAATGCCCCCCGCTACCGCGTCAAGGCCGGCAGCATGGAACTGTATTGCGACGGCAAAGCCGTGTGGCAGTACAACAAGCCCAACAAAGAGGTGGTGGTCAACCCAATGAGCGATGCCGACGACGACATCACCAATCCTGCCCGCCTTCTGGCTGAATATAACAAGTCGTTCCGGGCAAAGTACATACGCGAAGAGCAGGACGGCACCGCCATTATCGACCTCCAGCCCATGAAATCACGTCCGTTCCATAAGATAAGACTCTACATAGTGGCCAAAACGGGCATGTTGAAAAAGTTGGAACAGCACAACTACGATTCATCACGCGGGGTCTATACCGTAAGCAATTTCAAGAACACCAAGGCCACCGATGCCGACTTCGTCTTCAACCCCAAGACCCACCCAGACGTGGAAATAGTAGATATGCGATAGAATTAAAAATTTAATCGCTTAGTAGCTTAATCGCTTAGTAGCTTAGTCGCTTAATAGCTTAATCGTTTAATAGAGAGCCAAAGACTAACGAATTAACACATTAACGAATTAACACATTCAAAAAGGACTAACGAATTATACTGATTGCTTGATTGTCTGATTGCTTTATTGTTTAAGTAATTTGACTGCGCCAGCCACTTAAGCATTAACACAATCAAACATTCAAGCAATAACTCAAACATTAACGAATTAACGCATTCAAGACATGCCCACTCTTTTACTCATAGAAACCGCCACGGCCGTCTGCTCTGTCGCTCTTGCCGACAGCGACGGCGTTCTTGCCGAACTGCACACCCTCCAGCCCAATGCCCACTCCTCGCAACTCTCGCCCTACATAGCACAGCTTTACGAGCAGTGCAGTATTGCCCCTTCCCAGCTTGACGGGGTCTGCATCTCCTCGGGGCCTGGCAGCTACACAGGTTTGCGTATCGGGGTCAGCACCGCCAAAGGCATCTGCTATGCACTCCATATCCCCCTGCTTTCGGTGCCTACCTTGCAAAGTATGGCGGCACAGTACTACGCCTCGCACCCCGACTACAAGGGGATGGTCTGCCCCATGATCGACGCGCGGCGCATGGAGTGCTACACGGCCGTCTATGCTTCCCCCGCCCAAGAACTCAAAAGTGTGTCCGCCGACATCATCACGCAGGGAATCTACGATGAATTCCTTGACAGGGGAGAGGTCACTTTCATCGGCGACGGTGCCGAGAAGACACGTCCCTTGCTGGGCGTTCATCCCAATGCCCGTTACGACAACACCTTCCTGATTTCCTCGTCGGGACTCCGTACCCTTGCCTTCGACAAGCTGGAGCGTCACGAAGTCGAAGATGTGGCCTATTTCGAACCCTATTATCTCAAAGACTTCGTCGCCAAGAAATCAGTAGTCAGAGGGCTGCATTAATCGGTTATTCGCTTATTCGCTTAGTAGCTTAATCGCTTAGTAGTTTAGTAGCTTAATAGCTTAGTAGCTTAATCGCTTAGTAGTTTAGTAGTTTAATCGGGAGATAAAGACTAACGAATTAACACATTAACGAATTAACACGTTCAAAAAGTGCTTCGCTATACATTAAAACGGCTCTTTTATGGACTCCTGGTACTGCTGGGAGTGGTAACTCTTGTCTTCTTCCTGTTCAACATTCTGCCGGGCGACCCTGCCCGCATGATGCTTGGCCAGCGTGCCGATGCCGAAAGCATCGAGATAGTCAATCGCGACCTTGGCCGCAACAAACCCATAGGGTTGCAATACCTCAACTATCTGAACGACCTGCTGCCCCTCTCGTTCCACAACAACGCCGATTCCTCCAGCTACTTCTTCCTCGACGGCTCCAAGTACGCCCCCTACACAACGCTTCTCAAGGCAGGAAGCACATCGGTGGTGCTGAAAGCCCCCTATCTGCGTCGCAGCTACCAGTCAAAGCGCAAAGTGTCCGAAATCATCGCCTCGGCCTTCCCGCAGACGGCTCTGCTTGCTGTTGTCGCACTCACCTTCGCGTTGATTATAGGACTGCTCCTCGGGGTGGTCTCCGCGCTGCACAAAGACAGTTGGATAGACCGTCTCACCCTTGTCCTCTCCACCCTGGGCATGTCGCTCCCCTCCTTCTTTGCCGCCATCCTCATCGCCTGGTTCTTTGCCTACCTCCTTGCCGACTGGACCCACCTCAACATGTTCGGCAACCTCTATACCGTCGACGACTACGGCACGGGCGAATACCTCGACCTCAAGAACCTCATCCTCCCCGCCCTCACGCTGGGCATCCGTCCCCTCGCAACCCTCACGCAGCTCACCAAGAACAGCATGCTCGAAGTCCTCTCGCAGGACTATATCCGCACTGCGCGCGCCAAGGGGCTCTCCCCCCGGCGCGTCATCTTTCATCATGCCCTGCGCAATGCCCTCAACCCCGTTGTCACCTCCGCCTCGGGGTGGCTGGCCGGGCTGCTGGCGGGAGCGGTCTTCGTCGAATACGTCTTCGACTGGAAAGGCATGGGCATCGTCATCGTAGACGGCCTCGACCAATACGACTTCCCCGTAGTCATGGGCTGCATCCTCTTCATCTGTGTACTGCTAATAGCAATCAACATCCTCACCGACATACTCTACGGCCTCCTCGACCCCCGCGTCAGAATCCAGTAATGAATGTGTGAATGTGTGAATGTGTAAATGTGTAAATGTGTGAATGTATGAATGTATGAATGTGTGAATGTGTTAGTCCCCGAATCCCGATTAACCGACTAAGCGATTAAGCGACTAAGCGAATATCAGAATGACATTGAGTAAGACGTGGGTTGGCAGACATTGAAACACCAATATCCGTAAATGGCACAAAAATTCATTGGTGGTAAATTCGTGAAAATTTGTGTAATAGTATATTCTGTCAACGCTTGTTCTTTGATTTTTTAAGATTAGTCTGTGTGTAATCCAATTTTTTGGTGTAATGGACAAAATTAATGGTTTTTTAGCGGACATGCTCTCTAATGGACAAAATTAATGGTCGAATTTCATCCGAAATTTTGGACGTAATGGACAAAATTAATGGTCGAACCAACGCAGAAGCGTGATTTTATCGTTACTTTGACAAAGTCAAAGGTCATGAACAAAAAAAATGCTTTTAC
>ONIP01000017.1 GCA_900317955.1 uncultured Bacteroidales bacterium | reverse complement strand
GGATGAATTATCGCAATGACAAATTCCAGTTTGTAGGGGAGTTTTGAGGCTCCCCTACAAAAATGGCTATTTATCAACTGTTTGTTGTGACATAGCCTTGTTTTATCAAACGAATGGGTTTTTTGCCATTTTTAAACGAAACACCACCCTCTTTTTCTAAATTACCTCCATCGGAAGAAAAACCTTTCCATAAGTTTCCTCTTACTGTTCGTTCTCCGTAGTTATTGAAATAATCATTACATTCTCCTATTCTATCTATATACCTAAATACGTTGTAAACAGTATCATTGGTTTTTATGTACCATTTAGAGCCCACTTTAAATAAATGATTTTCTTGTATCGTATCAGCAGCATCAATATCTTCTTTTTCTCCTTGACGATAGAGATAAGATGCAATTTGATCACTATATAACCATTGTTTTATTCTGTCTTCTAATAATAATATTTTCCCAAAGTTTTGAGTACTAATTGAAAGACCGTATTTATTAAACTCAGAAGCAACATTTAGATTATTTTGTATTAACTCTGGTAGTGAAATAATTCTATTATTATTCTCATCCAGCCACTTATTGTAGTGAGTATCAAAACCACTTATATAATCATATTTAAGGTTTACCATGATTTTTGTATCAGCTTTACGTGTATATATCAAACAGTATTCAGCTGTTTTTACTATACTCCCTTGCATAGCAGGGACTCTTCTTGGTCCAGCAATAACTGATGATTCAATGATTAAGGTTGAAACATAAGAAGAAGTTCCGAATATCATATCACATAATAGTTTAAGAGTTGCTTGCTCATTATCATCAATGGATATGAAAATAATGCCTTTGTTGGAAAGTAGTCGTTTGGCTATTCGGAGTCGTTTGTCCATAAAGGAGAGCCATTTACTGTGTCGGAAGTCGTCTTCGCTGTCCACGTATTTGTCATTATAGACAAAGTCTTTGTTGCCGGTGTTGTAGGGTGGGTCGATATAAATGATGTCAATCTTGCCCTCATGGGTATAGGTGAGGGCGGTGAGTGCTTCGAGGTTGTCGCCTTCGATAAGGATATGGGTTGGGGAGTCGGGGGTGCTGCCGGGGATGTGGCGTTCCTTTACTTCTTCGAGGACGGGGAGCGAGGTGCGTAGCCGCTCTTCGACATCTTCGGGGTGGTTTTCCCACACGAGGCCGTACTTCTTGGTGTTGACGAGTTCAAGTAAAGCTGCTCGCTCGTCGTCGGTCAGCCCTGCAAGCTCTTTGATACGTTGGCGTAGGGCTTCACGTTTGATTTTAGTAGCCATGGGTTGTCTGCGTTTTGATGCGGGCTTATTGTTCTGATGTACAGGAATCCAAAGGCCATAAAAAAACAGAGACGTGGAATCGTTTATTTTGACTTATCCACGCCCTGAGGCCCTGAGATTGCCTGTGTTCACAAATAAGTCACGTCCACGCTCTGCAACGCAGACGCTCGCTGACTTATTCTGTGTGAGCACTATTGAAATTTCTCAGGTTTCAGGGCAGTGCCGAATAATTCGCTCGCGCTATGTTATTATTTTATGTTAGTTGTGTCTCTTTTGGCGGGTTCTATTAATATGTTTCCGTGTCGCGTCCCTGTCGGGACGCACTCTGCTGACTCAGATAATCACCGCACTTTGTACGGTGGTTCTTCGAGACGTTGCTTTATCTCGGCATAGCTCGAACAAGTTCGACTCTGCTCTCGACTACCACAACGTTATTCATATCTCACCCCTTTGGGGTGGTTAATAGAAGTCCTTTTTTTGTATTTTTTTATATTGTTTATATTTTCAACTTTCAATTTTTATTGGTTGTCGTATTGCTGGACTTCGTCGTGGAAGAATTCCAGCTGGACGCCGGCTTGGCGGAAGAGTTCTTCGCTCTCGGCTCCGGTGTGGTATTTGCGTTCGCAAACTACGCGTTTGATGCCGCAGTTGATGATGAGCATGGCACAGGTGCGGCAGGGGGTCATACGGCAGTAGAGGGTAGCGCCGTCGAGGGCGATGCCGCGGCGGGCAGCTTGGCAGATAGCGTTCTGCTCGGCATGGACGGTGCGGACGCAGTGGGTAGTGATACGGCCGTCGGCTTCGATGGTCTTGCGGAAGAGGTGTCCCACCTCGTCGCAGTGGGGAAGTCCGGCGGGGGAGCCGACATAGCCGGTGACAAGAAGTTGACGGTCCTTGACGATGACACAGCCGGAGCGTCCGCGGTCGCAGGTGGCACGTTTGGAGGCGGTGTTGGCCAGTTCCATAAAGTACTCGTCCCAAGATGGACGACGGTACATTATTTTACCGAGAACTTCTTCCACTTGTCGGTTGAGGTCGTCGATAGAGCCGTTGTTGTCGAAACGGTAGTCGGCATTCTCGATGCAGTAGCGGAGGTTTTGTTTGTTGGGGTCGGGGTTTTCCATTTCGCGCTGCTCGTTGGCGAGGAAGGTGTCGTAGTCGATGTGGTCGGTTTCGCTGCCACGGAGAACGGCACGTTGGTAGCGGACGCGGGTGTCGGCATCGACGGCAAAGAGGTAGAAGTTGGGCTTGCTGCGGAGGGCGTCGACTTCGCCGGGGGTTCGGATGCTCTCGATGATGCAGTTGCAGCCGGAGGCTTGTGCCTGCTGGTATAGCTGCTCGATTATCCACGAGGGGGAATGCTGTGCACGGAGGTCGTTACCCACGAGGGTCATGGTGTCGCGGTTCACCTCAAGACCACGTTTGATGATTTCTTCTGTGATGAAGGCGCGGACTGAATAGTGGGTAAAGCCTTTTTCGCGTTGCAGGTATTCCACTATGGTGCCTTTTCCCGCACCGAGGGTGCCTGTGATGCCTATGGTGATCATTTTTGAAGGTGTTATATTGAATGTGTTAATTCGTCAATGTGTTAATTCGTTAATGTGTTAATTCGTTAGTCCTTGGCTTTCGAATAAGCTATTAACCGATTAAGCTACCAAACAAGTTCAAATGTGTTAGTCCTTTTGAATGTGTTAATTCGTCAATGTGTTAATTCGTTAGTCCTTGTCTCCCGATTAAGCTATTAAACTATTAAGCGATTAAGCGAATTTACGAATTAACGAATTCCAATGTGTCAGTCCTTTTGAATGTGTTAATTCGTTAATGTGTTAATTCGTTAGTCCTTGTCTCCCGATTAAGCTATTAAACTATTAAGCGATTAAGCGAATTCACGAATTTACGAATTCACGAATTCTAATGTGTTAATGCTTGAGTAGCTGGCGCAGTCAAATCACTCAGACAATCAAGCAATCAAACAATTAAGCAATCAGCATTTGTATTTGTATTGCAGCTGGGCGAGGTCTTCGTTGGCTTTGACTATTTTCTTTTTGAGGCCTTGTTTGTAGTTGAGTACTTTCTGCTGAAGGTCGGGGTTGCCGACGGCCATGATTTGCAGGGCGAGGACGGCGGCGTTTTGAGCGCCGTTGATGGCGACGGTGGCGACGGGGATTCCCGGAGGCATCTGGAGGATGGCAAGGGTGGCATCGAGGCCTTCGAGGGTGCTGCCTTTGATGGGGACACCGATGACGGGCAGGGGTGTTTCGGCGGCGATGACACCCGGCAGGGCGGCAGCCATGCCGGCACCGGCTATGATGACTTGAATGCCGCGAAGGTGAGCGTTGCGGGCATATTCAGAGACCTCTGCGGGTGTTCGGTGGGCCGAGAGGGCGTTGACTTCGAAGGGGATTTCCATCTCTTCGAGGAACTGGCAGGCTTTTTCCATGACGGGGAGGTCGGAGGTGCTGCCCATGATGATGCTGACTTTGGGGTTCATGATGTGTTGATATGTTAGTCTTTGAATTTGAATGTGTTAATTCGTTAATGTGTTAATTCGTTAGTCCTTGATTCCCGATTAAGCGATTAAACGATTAAGCCACTAAACGAGTTCAAATGTGTTATTGAATGTGTTAATTCGTTAATTCGTTAATGTGTTAATTCGTTAATGTGTTAATTCGTTAGTCCTTGATTCCCGATTAAGCGATTAAACGATTAAACGAATAAGCGATTAAGCGATTAAACGAATAAGCGAATTAACGTGTTCATCGGTTGGGTGGATTAGTTATTGTTTGAGGTGCGTATTTGCCAGGCACGGAGAATGACGTCGGGACGTGCGTTTTCGTAAAGAACCATGTAAACGGCTTGCGCTATGGGCATTTCGATATGTTTTGCCTTACGTACTTTTTCCAGGCTTTTGGCGGCATAGTAGCCTTCGGCAATCATGTGCATTTCGAGTTGGGCACTTTTTACGGTGTATCCGCGTCCTATCATGGCGCCAAAGGTGCGGTTGCGGCTAAGCTGGGAGTAGCAGGTGACGAGGAGGTCGCCGACGTAGGGCGGAAGATTCTCGGGGGAGATGATGATGTTGGTGTCGGGCTGCATGGTGCGGAGGAAGGAGCGCATCTCGGCAATGGCATAACTGACGAGGACGGCCATAAGGTTGTCACCGCTGCCCATGCCCTTGCAGATGCCTGCTGCCACGGCGTAGATGTTTTTCAGAGCCGTGGCATATTGTATGCCGCGGATGTCGGTTGAGGAGGTGATGTTGATGTAGCGGCAGTGGAGCTGCTGTATAATCTCGTCAGAGAGGCGTGGATTGGTCGATGCCGCTGTGATGAAGGTGAGCCGTTCGCGCGCCACTTCTTCGGCATGGGTGGGACCACTGACAATAGCCAGACGGTCGTCGGGAATTTGGTAGAATTGTTGCAGGTAGTCGGTCACTATCATATCGGCTTCGGGAACGAAGCCTTTGATGGCGGAGACGAGGTTGCGCTGCCTGAGAGTGGCAGGGTCGACCAGTTGGAGCGCAGAGTGCAGGAAGGCAGTGGGGATGACGAGATAGATGGTTTCGCATTGGTCGACAACCTGTTGGGGATGGCTGCAGATTTCGATGCGCGACGGGTCGATAGTCACTTCACCAAGATAGCGGTTGTTGTGTCCGTGTTGGGCAAGGCTTTTGCGTATTTCGGGTTCACGGACATACCAGCATACCCTGGCAGAGGGCTGCTCTAATAACAATTTGACAATGGCGGTGGCCCAGGAACCGCTTCCAAGAAGTCCAATCATTTTAGATTGCGTAAGATTTCACATGTAAGATTCCAGAACATCTCGACGGTACGAATCTCAATTTTCTCGCCGGGGGCGTGGACACCACGCAAGGTGGGGCCATAGCTGATCATATCCATGTCGGGATATTTTTCACCGATGAGGCCGCATTCCAGTCCGGCATGGATGGCACGAACGACGGGGTCGTGGCCAAACATGCGTTTGTAGGTCTCTACACCCACTTTGAGCACTTTGCTGTCGGGGTTGGGAGTCCAACCAGGGTATCCGTCTCCATGGGAGACGTGTGCACCAATCATGCGGAAGGTGGATTCGATTTTCTGTGCGGCGGCAAATTTAGCACTTTCAACAGAACTGCGTTGGCTGGTGGCGATGTGGATTTGGCGGCCATCCATCTTGACAGAGGCGAGGTTGGTGGAGGTCTCGACAAAGTTTTCTATCTCGCGGCTCATGGCCAGCACGCCGTGAGCGCAGGCGTAGAGAGCGTTGAGAAGGTTGTATTGAGTAGGACGGTCGATGAGGCACTTGGGCTCTTCAATGGGTTCGAGGGAGATTTGGAGGTTCGGCTCGGTGGTGCGAAACTCGAAACGGATGTGGTCGGCAAAGTCGTTGACCATCTGTTTGAAGGCCACTTCGCGTTCGTGAGCGACAACAATGTCGGCCCAAGCCTCGCGGGCAATGGCGTTGCGAAGGTTGCCGCCGTCGATGCGGGCAAGACCAATCTTGTGATGCTCGGTGGCGTTCCAAAGAATGCGGTTGAGGATTTTTATGGCGCAGCCACGGCCGCGGTTGATGTCGTCGCCGCTGTGGCCGCCTGTCAGGCCGGACACCATGATGCGGTAAGAGCTTTCGCCTGCGGGAACAGGGCGTGTGGTGTAGTCGATGGCCACGGTGGTGTCGATTCCGCCGGCACAGCCGATGCAGTATTCACCTTCGTCCTCGTCGTCGAAATTAAGCAGTATTTCGCTTTTTAGCCAATCGGTGTGGAGGTTGGCCGCACCGGTGAGGCCGGTTTCTTCGTCAACAGTGAAGAGGCATTCGAGCGGGCCATGCTGCAAGGTGTTGTCGGCAAGGACAGCCATGGCAGCGGCAACGCCTATGCCATCGTCGGCGCCAAGAGTGGTACCGTCGCCGATGAGCCAACCGTCTTCGACGTAGGCCTGGATAGGCTGGGTAAGAAAATCGAATTCTTTATCGCCGTTTTTTTCGCAAACCATGTCCATGTGGGCTTGGAGGCATACGCGAGGGGCGTTTTCGTAGCCAGGGGCGGCGGGTTTACGGATTAGGACATTGCCAACCTCGTCGGCGAGGGTTTCGAATCCGAGTTTACGTCCAAAGTCCTGAAGGAAAGCGGAGACTTTGGCTTCGTGTTTTGAGGGTCTTGGGATGTTCATCAGTTCGCCGAAGTATTTCCAAACGGCGGCGGGCTGGAGGCTATCGAGTGTGTTGTTCATGATATTAGTTGTTATATTAGAAAGCCATGGCTCTGTGCGTATTGTTGCGGAGGAGCGCAGAGCAGTGGCAATTATTATTTAATGACAATGACTTTTTGACCAGCCTGTTGTCCGACTTTTATGATATAGATACCCGGACGGACGGTGATAGTCCATTTGTCGGATTGGTTGGCAGTGCGTGTTGCAACGCAGCGACCCATGATGTCAAATATGGCAGCGGGCTGGTTGGCAATGTTTTCGGTGACGATGGAGCCATTGAGGGTGTATACCCGCGGGACGGAATTGTCGACGGAGGTAATAGCAAGGGGGTCGTAGCCGTGGTAAGAGGTGTCGGGTTGGAATCCGATGACGGCACCGTGCCATTGCGTGAAGTCGTAGGAGGAAGGACGCATGGCGTCGATTTTAAAGAAACCATTGGCGTTTCCATTCCACCCCCAGTTGATGTGGAAAAAGTTGGAGTCGACTTCGTCGGAGAAGTAGCCGTCTATGATATATCCGTGGCCGGAGGTTGCGCTGTGCCCCGCTGCACTTGAGTCTTTGGCCCATCCGGCATAGTAGATAGGCATGCTGTCGACCAAGCTGTTGTAGAGCATATGCAGCCAGAGGGTGTCGTCGCCGATGGAATCGCGCATGCCGGCGTAGGAGTACTTATAGCCAAAATGTTTGCTCAGACGGTAGGGCGCGCTGATAAGTGGGCTGAGGTGCAGACTGGTGTCGAAGATGGCGTATTCGGGCAGAGACCAGCAACCGCTGGCTTCTTCCCCATAGCGCATGTCAAGGGCTACACCAATATGGAAAAGCAAAGTGCCGACGGCGTTTTTGGAAGCATTGTCACTTGTCAGGTCCAGAGAGTTAGGCATGTGATCCCAATCGTAGTAGGTGTTTTGAAAATCGGCAGAGAGTTCGCCGTAACGCCAATCGGGATATGCCGCGGGGTTGTTTTCCCCATTGTAGGAATGCTGACCGAAACCGTGCTCGGGATAGTCCCAGTAGTTCATTATCATTCCGAAAGCGGTGGCCACGCAACCGGTGACAGCTTTGCCGGGACCGGGACATTTGCAATTGTAGGGCTTACCCTGCCCCCAGTTCATGCTGCCCAGAAGTTGCCGTATCTGGTCGTTGTAGAAATCGCCTTTGGGTAAAAGGGGTTCGTTTTCAAGAGTCTGCCATTTGTGGGTAACGTGGGCGGGTGCTGAAGCTTTGGCCTCACGGGCGTTCTTTATCTCTTCAGAGTAGTGGCAAAGTTGCTGGACAAACGCAGGATTCTTCACAAGATGCTGGTTGTCGAAGAGGCCACTCGAGTCCAGCTCTCCCTCGTCGGAGAAAGCCAAAATGGGGTCGGTCATATCGTCACCGCTCACGATGATAAATCCTTTTATATCTCCGTAACGGTAATTGTAAACATGAACGAGATTGAAACCCAAGGCAGGCGATACATACGTCAATTCGATGGGCTGTTTTGTGTCAAGGCCGTGCCGTTCGGCACAGAGATATGCCACGGCATTCTGCGCCACCCGCGAAGCCCTGTCAACGCCTACCGGGTTGGCAGAGACCGCCAATGTGGCCAACATTAGGATACAAAAAAGGATTTTTTTCTTCATATAGCGTTCGGATAAAGGGATTCTATCTTAATCGGTGAAGTAGGCAACGCCACTTTCAAAGATGCGTTGGTCTTGGTCACCGATGATGTTGCAATAAGTTCCAGGACGTCTGCGTTCGCTGTGTGCCATTTTACCCAACACGCGGCCGTCGGGGCTGGTAATGCCTTCGATGGCTAAGTAGGAGCCGTTCATATTGGAGGGTTCCTGCATAGTGGCATTGCCGTTCAAATCGACATACTGGGTGGCTACCTGACCTTTGGCGAACAGCTGATCGAGCCACTGCTGCGGAGCTACGAAGCGGCCTTCTCCGTGTGAGATGGGCACGACGTAGGTCTTGCCCAGTTCGGCCTGCTGCAACCATGGTGACAGATTGCTGACGACCTTAGTGTGGGCTATCATGCTCAGATGGCGTCCAATGGTGTTGAAGGTGAGCGTGGGAGAATCTTCGTTTTGCGGACGGATTTCACCGTAAGGAACAAGACCAAGTTTTACAAGTGCCTGGAATCCGTTGCAGATGCCGAGCATAAGGCCGTCACGTTCTTTCAACAGCCGCATTACCGCATCGCTAATCATTGGGTTGCGGAATACGCTGGTGATGAATTTGGCACTGCCGTCGGGTTCATCGCCTGCCGAGAAGCCTCCGGGAATCATAACCATTTGGCTGTTATCGATTGATTTGGCGAAAGCGGCTACACTCTCTTCTATCTGCTGGCTGTTCAAATTGCGGAATACCATTGTTTCAGCCTCGGCGCCAGCCCTCATGAAGGCTCTTGCCGAGTCGTATTCGCAGTTCGTTCCGGGAAATACAGGGATAAATACTTTCGGCTTGGCCGTTTTGTGTTTGCAGATGTATGTTTTCTTGGCTTTGAAAACAGGGGTGTTCTCCATCTTGGTAGTGCGATTTGCTCCGCTGTTGGTGGGGAAGATGTTTTCCAGAGTGCTGGTCCATGCTTCAAGCATTTCGTCCATGCCAATGGATTCATTGTTTATCTCAAAGACACCTTTATCGTTAATGCGGCCTATCTTGCGGGCAATTGCGGGCAGGGAGCCGCAGTTCACAACTTCTACAACGATAGCTCCGTATTTCTTTTCAAACAGCTCCTCAACGGGGATGTTGCCGTCGAATGTCACACCCAATCTGTTGCCGAAAGCCATCTTGCTCACAGCTTCGGCAATGCCACCGAATCCTACAGCGTATGCTGATTTGATTGAGCCTTTGCCAACAGCCTGATGCAAGGCCTTATACATGGTCATCAGTTTTTTGTAGTCGGGCATGTCTTGTTGGTCGGGCTTCACCTCAAGCAGATACAAGTAATGGCCTGCTTGTTTCAATTCGGGGGTGACGACATGTTTCATGTTGCTGATTCCAACAGCGAAACTGCAAAGCGTCGGGGGAACATCAATGTCGTTGAAGGTTCCGCTCATAGAGTCTTTGCCGCCGATGGCGGGAAGTTTCAGACCCATCTGGGCGTTGTAGGCACCGAGGAGGGCTGCGAAAGGTTCGCCCCAACGGTATGGGTCTTGCCCCAATTTCTTGAAGTATTCTTGGAAGGTGAGCCTTATGCGGCTTACGTCACCACCTCCGGCTGCAATCTTGGCCACGGAGTCAACAACAGCATACGCTGCCCCGTGGAACGGGCTCCAGCTGCTCAGATAGGGATCGAATCCGTAGCTCATCATCGTCACGGTGTCGCATTGAGCCGTCAAGGTGGGCAGCATGCCCATCATGCATTGGGTGGGAGTCATCTGAGTGGCACCGCCGTAAGGCATGACCACGCTGCCTGCACCGATTGTGCTGTCGAACATCTCCACCAAGCCTTTTTGCGAACAAACGTTCAGATTCTTCAGATTCTTCAACCAGCGGTCTTTCACGTTGTTTTCAGCGAGGGTGGCACCAGTCTCGGCAGAGTCTTTTTCTTTTGGCATGGCCACATGCACAGTAGTTTCTTGATGGGCACCGTTGGTGTCGATAAAGCGTCGGCTCAAGTTTACAATCTCTTTCCCACGCCAATGTATCACCATACGGGGTTCTTCAGTCACTGTAGCCACTGCCACTGCTTCAAGGTTTTCCTCGTCAGCGTATTTCAGCATCTGGTCAACGTCGCTGGGTGAAACAACTACAGCCATACGCTCCTGGCTTTCACTAATGGCCAGCTCTGTCCCGTCAAGACCCGCATATTTTTTTGGCACAAGGTCAAGGTTGATATTCAGACCATCGGCAAGCTCGCCAATGGCGACGCTGACACCGCCAGCTCCAAAGTCATTGCATTTCTTTATCAATCCAGAAACCTCTTCGCGGCGGAACAAACGCTGAATTTTTCTTTCGGTTGGGGCATTTCCTTTCTGCACCTCGGCACCGCAGGTTGTCAGCGACGATGAGTTGTGTGCTTTCGAGGCTCCGGTGGCACCGCCGCAACCGTCTCGTCCGGTGCGTCCGCCTATCAGTATCACAACATCGCCTGGGTCACTCGTCAGGCGTTTCACCTGACGGCGGGGTGCTGCGGCAATTACAGCGCCGATTTCCATACGCTTGGCAACATAGTTTGGATGGTAAATCTCGTTCACCAGCCCTGTTGCCAACCCAATCTGGTTTCCATAGCTGCTGTAGCCCTTAGCTGCAGTGGTGACAATCTTGCTCTGGGGCAACTTGCCGGGAAGGGTCTCGCTCAGCGGTCGGGTCGGGTCGGCGGCTCCGGTTACTCGCATTGCCTGATACACGTATGTACGGCCGCTTAGCGGGTCGCGAATACAACCGCCTAGACAGGTGGCTGCACCACCAAAAGGTTCTATCTCTGTGGGGTGGTTGTGGGTTTCGTTCTTGAAGTTCACCAACCACTCCTCGGTCTTGCCGTCCATTTTTACCGGCACAACAATGCTGCAGGCATTTATCTCGTCGCTCACTTCCTGGTCGTTTAGCAGTCCTGCTTTGCGCAGTCTTTTGGCAGCCAGAGTTCCCACATCCATCAGGCACACATACTTGTCGTTGCGTCCCTCGTATTGGGTTCTGTGGTCTTCAAGGTATTGGTTGAACGCCTCTTCAAAAAGTTGGTGGTACTTGCCGTCGTCTATCTGAACGTCTTTAAGTTCCGTTGCAAAGGTGGTGTGGCGGCAGTGGTCGCTCCAGTAGGTGTCCAGCACCCTAATCTCCGTCATGCTCGGGTCACGATGCTCTTCGTCTTGGAAATAGTGCTGTATATGTTTAAAGTCGGCCAGGGTCATGGCCAAGCCCAGGGAGTTATACAAGTCGGCCAGTTCCTTTTCGCCAAGAGTGGCGAACCCTTCTAGTATCTGCACATCGGCGGGCTCGTCGTAATGCTCTTCCAAGGTGTCAGGCTTGGGAGCGTCGGTCACTCGGCTGTCCACGGGGTTCACGCAGTGCTTTACCACATCTTCGCGTTGCTTGTCGCTCAGCGTTCCTCCTATCACATAAGTCGTTGCCGAACGGATAATAGGCTGTTCGGCAGGATTGAGCAGCCTTACGCATTGCACTGCACTGTCGGCACGTTGGTCGAACTGTCCTGGCAGGTATTCAACAGTAAACACGAAATCTTCTACGTCGTGGGGAAATTCTTCTTCGTATAGTCTGTCAACGGGAGGCTCGGCAAACACGGTACCGCAGGCTTTCGAGTATGTCTCGTCCGACAAGTTTTCAATGTCGTACCGTACCAATACCCGAACACTTTTGGGTTCGATGTTCAAATACTTCTCCATCTCCTCTCTCAAGCCTTTGGCCTGGGCGGCGAACGCATCCTTCTTTTCAACAAAAATTCTTCTTATCATAGCAACAATTTAATTATCAGGGTTAGTTATTATAGTCTTTATCGATTGTCATTGCCTTGCGGCTGTTTCTTTTCTGGGCTGAAGCCCCAACCCTCTGGGTGCCGGGGCGGAATGGGGGCGAAATATTCTATCATCTTCTCCACATCGGCTTCGTAGTCCCCTGTGGGTATAATCGTTGGGCCGTAACCCGCATGTTTTCGTTCGAAATCCATATATCCCAATACGATAGGTACACCTGCCTGAGTGGCAATCTCATAGAATCCCCTTTTAAAACGTTTCACAGGCTTACGAGTGCCTTCGGGCGTGATAACGATACAGGCATCGTTGTCCTCCTGGAGCAGCTTCACAGCCTTTTCCACCAAGCCGTTATGCCGATTGCCGCGGTCAACGGGCACCAGTCCAAGACGGAGCAACAGCGGACGGGTGAAAAAGTTAAAGAACTCCTTCTTCACAAAAATCTTGGGTTTCACACCTGCGGCAAACAGCACAGCAGCTCCCACAATGTAGTCCACAAAGGCTGTGTGAGGAGCCACGGCAACCACACAATGTGCTATTTCCGGCCTGTCTTTCAAGTCGGGAATCTCAAACTGCCAGCCCCACAGCTTTACCAGCTGTATCCAAATCTTTCTCATTATTATACTTTTATATAATAATCAGACCAATATGGCCTATTCTTTTCAACCGTGCAAATATACAAAAAAAAAACTAATTGTTGTGATTGAATTCTCATTTTTAAACGAAAACAAACTTTTTTTTGCCATGTCAGACATTCTTCGTATATTTGCAAAACCAAACAGGAAGCATATTATCTTTGTAACTTCCTGTTTCGCAAATGGAAAGATGGCAGAGCGGTCGAATGCGGCGGTCTTGAAAACCGTTGACCTGCGAGGGTCCGGGGGTTCGAATCCCTCTCTTTCCGCTGAAGAAACGCTGCAAAATAGTATTCCAAACTGTTTTGCAGCGTTTTTCGTTGTGCTTTTTAGCCAATTCATGAGCCAAAAACGAAGCACACAGATTCCCAAGACATTGTAACAAGATGGCACAATATGCACATTTTTTTGTGCAGTTTTTCACAATAACTGCACTTTTTTTAGTGCACGTCAGAATTATTTCGTATCTTTGCAGCCGCAAACATAAATACAATAGTCCTGATGATTGACAATGTCTTAATAGAGTTCATGCGCGAGCAACTGGCGATAACAAGCGTTGATTTTGTGCGCCATACGCATTCCGAAATTGATTGGTCACTACGGATGTTTGGGCTTATAGGCCCACGTGGAGTTGGGAAAACAACCCTTATAAAACAACACATTATTTTTGAAAAAGAACGCCAAAAGGCACTATACATCTCAGCCGACCACAGTTATTTTGCCCAGCATACGTTGGCGGATGTGGCATCGTCTTGGATTAAGGAAGGTGGCACTCACCTATACATCGACGAGATTCACAAATATGAAAACTGGTCTACCGAATTGAAGAACATTTACGACGGTCACCCAACCCTCTATGTGGTCTTTACTGGTTCCTCCGTGCTTGATCTGCTTAAAGGGCAGGCCGACCTAAGCCGTCGTGCGGTGATGTACACCATGCAGGGGCTCTCGTTCCGCGAATACTTAGAAATGTTTCACAGCATCAAGATGCCAAAATACACATTGGAAGAGGTCATCAACAACAAAGTGGACGACTCTATCCTACCACACCCCCTCCCCCTTTTCCGCCAATATCTGCACGACGGCTACTACCCTTTCAGCAAGGAAGGTGCATACAAATCACGTCTCGACCAGATTATCACTCAAACCCTAGAGACCGACATTCCGCAATACGCCCGCCTGTCTGTTTCCACGGGACGCAAGCTGCGCCGGCTGATGGGTATTGTGGCACAGAGTGCGCCCTTCAAGCCCGACTATTCCAGCCTTGCCAATGCCATAGGTGTCAGCCGCAACGTGTTGCCCGACCACTTCCTCTATATGGAGCGTGCTGGCATGATAGGGCAGCTACGTGATGAGACGGGTGGCCTACGAAGCCTTGGAAAAGTGGAAAAGATCTACCTGGACAACACCAATATCATGTATGTGCTTGGAGCTGACAGCACCAACACTGGCAATCTCCGTGAGACCTTCTTCTATAATCAAACACGCGTAGTCAGCGATGTAATCTCATCCAAAGTGTCCGACTTTGTTATCGAAGACCACACCTTTGAAGTAGGAGGTAAGAAAAAGGGTGCCAAACAGATAGAGGACATCCCCAACGGCCATATCGTCAAAGACGATATAGAATACGGCTACGGCATAGCCATTCCTTTATGGACGTTCGGATTACTGTATTGACGGCACCAACATTTTTTGTTTTTCTTTCCCATAAAGGGACAATTCATTGGACTTTTTCGTACGAAGAGGTGAGACTATTAATAACGTTGCGGAAGCCGAGAGCAGAGCCGAACTTGTTCGAGCCCTGCCGAGCTGTATTAATCTTTCGAAAAGCGAGGGCTGTCTTAACCCGAAAAAAGTTGACTCTTTTGGGAGCAATACCAAAAGTAAAAATGAGACTAAAGACATATACCCAAAAGGAGTACAATGAAGAACTCATGTTATGAGGGGAAAGAGGTCGAGACGGACAGGAGTGTTTTCGATGAGACTGACAAGATTGCGATAGCGCGGGAGTTGCACGAGCGCAGATGCCCGGTATAGGAGATAATTGCCAAGTACCACATCAGCAGCACGGTAGGACTGTAAGGGTGGTTAGACAAGTACCTGAATGTAAAAGTATGCGTATCTTTGCTGCCGGAAACGGATAACGATACCGACAACTGAAAGCATAAAAGGACAAAATTAACGAATTAACACATTCTCTACATCGTGAATTGCAGGCAGATCTTTATCGCCCAGGGGGAAATTCCGTCCTTTAGGTATGTAATACGTCGCACATAGTCTATGCGTATCAACTTCAGGATGTTCTCTATACCAATGCTGTACTCCATATACGGTGTGGCGGTCAGGAATTCGGTTTGTGCGGGCAGCAGGTAAAGCCCTTTGTGTCCGTTGGCGGGATTGTTCATGTCCGACATGCCGCCATATAGTATATTGAATCCCAGCACCTCGCGCAATTTCAGACGTTTAATGAGCGGGAGACGGTTGAGGATCAGACCTTTCATGTGGTAGGTGGCATAGAGCGACACGTACCGGTCCATCATGAATTCCATGGGCACCATGGTGTTGAACGCGTTCTCCGAAAGCATATAGCTGATATTCCCGTTGGGAACAAACAGCTTGGGCATCGGCACCTGGCTCCACACTATTCCTCCGTGCACCCGCGTGTCGAGATAGCCGAAAGCGGCGGACCACAACCTACTGATAATGCTGAATGTGGAGCGGTTGTAGTAAAACCCGTCAAGCAACCCCATCTCGTGGCTCAGCGTAATTGAAGTACCCGAGCCCAGCAGGTTAAGCAGCGAAGTCTCGCCAGTGCGCCCGCTCCGTGTCGCCACATTGGGCGAAAAGCCCACGCTCAGCGCCCACTGTGCATAATAGAACTCATCCACCCGCTCCGTGCCCACGTCAGTGATACGGTAATAACTCAGCAGGTCTGTAGGACGCAGGTGCTGCGCCCCTACCCAGGTGTCTATATCGATGAAACTGGGCCATTGCTTGCGCAACCTCAGCTGCACATCGGCTACATACATGGCCGGCACAGCCTTGTCGGTCCATTGCATGATATTATCCCTATCATAGCGGTCGAACGAAAGACCGGGCGACTCAATGTCGTAGCCGGCATGCAGACAGACAAATCCCTGTGGGTACTCCTTGGGGAACCGACGCTTGTCGGCAAAGGTGTGAATTAGATTCAGATTGAATTTAAACTGCTTGTCCCTAAATCCGTATGCCAAAAAACCGTCGACGAAATTGCGCTTGTTGAGGCACGCAGTCGACATGCCGCCCATCCTCAGCCTCAGTCCTTCGGTGCCATTGTGACTCACAAAATTGTAAATGGAACCGAGGTCGAACCGACTTGAGTCGCGCGAGGAACTTGTCGGGATGTAGCCTATAAACAGGGTCTCGATTGTCTTGATGGTGAATCTCACCGACGGAATGCGCATCAATTCAAAGCGCATACTGTCCAAAAATGTCTCGGACAGGGTCAACTCTATCGGGCGGCGGGCATTCCACTCTTTGCGGAACACTCGGTGGGAGTTGGGCAGTTCGGCATACGACGACATCGGCGTAAACAGACTGTCGGGCTGAGGTATAAGGGTGTCAAAAGAATAGTCATAGTACAGTTGCAGCTTGTGCGCATAGATTTGCCTCAATCGTTTGCCCACATAAAACCGCCCGTAAGTGTCGGTTCGGATGGGCATATAGCGTCCCGCACTGTCGCGTTCAAACGTCTGCAACACATTCAGGTCGCGCACAAAATTCAAATCCACCGCTTCCGGCACACGGAGATTATACCGTTTCACGGCATAGGTACTGTCGGCAACAATGTACATCGACCCCACAAAGCCGAAATTCCCTTTGCTCGACGGCACAAACGAAAGCTCTATGCACTTCAGGCTGTCTATCATCACTGTGTCGGTGATATAATAATGGTAATAAGCATTGGCCAGAACGGAAGAGAGCGGACTTACAAAACGTATCGACATCAGGGCTATCTCGTTGTCGAAAATGTCAATGGTTGGGAACAGGGCGTCGAGATCGTCGTCGAAACCCTCCTGCGTCACGTTGGCATCCACACCGTCGGCGCGGTTTGCCGTGGTCAGTGTACGCAACCCGCCGTGCTTATAGTTCTGAGTCTGCATGCGTTCGTGTATCGAGAAATGCAATATTTCGGCATTGTCGAACGGTGCGCGGTCAATATATTTCTCTACAAACTGAAAATGCCGCCAAAAAGCATTCCCTTCAAAATCGGGGTGGAACTGGTCAATACACATGTTCAACTTCTCGAACACCCTGCGGCTGAACTGTTCGTTGGCCATCACATGGTTCTCCTCTTTGTGGTCTATCACGCGTTTCACCAACGCCACGGCGGGGATGTTCTTTCGGCGGTAGCGGTCGCCTTTGCCCCGTTTGGCAGTAACGCTCACCGCCTGCAAAACGGTCACCTCGGGCTCCATGGTCACCTTCATGCGGCGCCACGAACTTCCTTTCAGCGCAACTGTCCTTGGCCGGTAACCCACCAGCCGGAAACTCAGCACCGTGTCGTCGGCCGTCACGCTCAGGTCAAAACGGCCCTCCATGTCCGTCACCGTCCCGTATCGTGTGCCCGGAATGGCCACCTGCACAAACGACAACGGCTCGCCCGTATTCTGGTCGTACACCGTGCCCGATATCGGAGAACGCATCTGCCCCCATGCGGTGGAACCCATTACCGCAACAAGCAGCGCCAAAGCTACTCCGCGCCAAATTGACTGCCGCACACAAGGTAGGATTATATGTAATGTTTTGTAAATAATCTTTCTATAAATTGAATTCAAATACAAATTGCGATGCAAATATACAAAATAAATCAGAATCGGATATGTAAATGAATGAAAACACAATTGTTATAACTTCCGGATACATTTTTTAACCTATTCGATATTAAGTATTTGTGGTTTTTATTAATTTTTTTTAATAAAAAAAGTTGTTTTATGTTTTTTTTTGCTTATATTTGCATCGTATTTTAATCTTTATTTATTAACCACAAAAAACTCCTGTTATGCCTCCGGAAGATAGTGTAGCCAACAAAACGGTAGGAGCCTTGACCGGTATACCGTTTGAAAGTATTATCGGTGGACCTTTGTCAGCGTGCATCAAAGCACAGGCTGAAGCCGCAGTGTCCACAGTGAATTTCATCGAAGCAGTCGGCCTGCAGCAAGGTGAGAACAACACAAAAGAAGCTGTGTATGTTGTGTTCTCATATCTTCAGAACGGTCGGCGAGCCAATATCAGCGTCCCCTTGCTGACGATTGTCCCGATACCTTATATCGCCATCAACAATATTGAGATTGATTTCAAGGTTGCCATCAATGGAACCGAAGAGTCAAGTCTTGAAGACGGCACCTCTGTCGAGTCGAATTTTGAAAAAGAAACGTCGAGCAAGAAAGGCGGTGGATGGCTTACAAAGCGTAAGACCTCCAAGATGAAGACCAGTATTTCATCGAAAAGAGACTCAAAGTCCACACAAGATTCCCGTTTTAGCATCGAGGCCACGATGGATGTACATGTCCAGGCTGGACAGGAGTCTATGCCTTCTGGCATGGCCAAGATACTGGGCATGCTGAGCGAGGCCATCGACGTGGTGCCCGAAAAGGGCGACCTTACGATTGACGGTCCTTATCAGCAGGGTGAAGATAAAATCTATATTATTATCACCTACAAGAATCCCTTTGGGGAGTTTGCACCCGAGAGTATCGACTGCTCAGGAACCAAAGACAATTCATACCTTGGCGAAGGGGTGAAGTTCACCTTTGAAAAATCAACCAAGGAGGCCACCGTAAAGGCTCTTGCCAAAGAGGGCGGCACAGTGTTGATAGAAAGAAAGCTCGAGTTTAACTCGAATTCTTAGTCAAAAAACGAATCATCAATCAACCGAATGAAAGGGAATAATCCATGGCAAAGAACAATATAGACACAACCCCGTCGACAGTGGCAATGTCTGCCCTACAGGCACTGCCGTTTGGCACTATTATAGGAGGTCCGCTGCAGGCCTGTGTCGAGGCACAGACAAATGCAGCCCAGGCCACTTGGAAATTTATCAGGGAAGTGGGTTTGACTGAGGGTGAGGATGGCGAGAAGAAAGCCACATACGTTAGTTTTCTATACCGCAAAAACGGCCGCGACGCTACGCTCAATGTGCCGTTGCTCACGATCGTTCCCATTCCGTACCTCGCCATCCGCGATATCGACATAGCCTTCAAGGCCAACATCTCTGCCGCCGCCTCTACATCCACACAGCAGCACGAGAGCCTGAATGTGGACTTTAACATGAACACGAAGGCCTCATGCAACTTCCTTATCGCAAAGGGTTCGATAGAGATGAATGTGGGGGTGTCAAGCAAGAAGGACTCCACTTCCACGCGCGATTCAAAATACTCGGTCGAGTACACAATGGATGTTGCCGTAAAAGCCGGTCAGGACGATATGCCTGCGGGCATGGCCAAGGTGCTCGAAATGCTCAATGAATCCATTGACACCGTTGAAAAGGGTGGAGAGCTTCACGTGTCATCGCATGTGGTTAATATAAACAGCGAAAGCAATGGCATGAAGGGCGTTTATATCACCTACAAGGATGAGGACGGCTATTTCTGCAACGACCTCAAAAAGATTGAAATACAAAAATACAATGATGGGAACAAGAACCCCACTCCCGCCGGCAATGATGATTATCAGATGACAAAAGACGAACCTGGCATTATTTGTACCTTTAGTACTGCCGGACAGTATCTTATCAAGGCTGGAGAACGTTCGGCTCAAGTGCAAGTGATATGATTTGTATAATCCTGTAATAGCAATTATTATGGAAAAAAATAATACAAACAATAATCAACCTGATGGTGACACTCTGCAGTCCCCAAAAGTTGAACCCGAAGCTTCCAATCCAGTTGACCCAACACCTGCCAAGAATCCTGACAGTGATAGCGATTCTACCGAGCCACAAGAGAATATCGATTCCACTGATACTCCGAATGCAGATACTCACACTCCCAGTGATGACAATACACAGTCTGTAACAAGTAACGTTACAGAAGTTGTAAATGCTACCAAAGAAATCATGCCTGGAGTCCAAACAGTAGGTGACGCCTTAAAGATGCAGGATGTAACCCTGACGCTTAAAGAGGTCAGTGCACCGTCCAAGCTGGGCGAGGAATCAATCCATCAAATGGAATCTCTTGATATGTCTAAGCTGATTGGCGCACCCATCAATGCCGCAGTGGAGGCTCACTATAATGCGGCCAAGAAAATGCTTGGCTGCATCAATGACATTGGAGTAAAAGACGGTACAGTGGCTGTGGTTACCTTCTCGTTCTTCAAAAATGGGAAGATGGCCAAAATGACGATTCCCTTGCTCACGCTTGTCCCAATCACGGCAATGCGTATCAAGGAGATGACTTATGATTTCAAGATTAAGTTTACTGCCGATACCTCTATTAACCTCACTACTGGTGCTGAGAGCACGTTTTCCTATGGCGCAGCCATAAAGGACGAACAGAATCCGTCGAAGAAAAAGGCCGGTGAAGAAAACGCCACTGACCCCAATGCGGCCAAGCCCCAACAGAAAGGTGAAAATACAGGTGGCCAGACCAACAGTACAGACACTGCAACAACTCCCGCTCCCGCTGCTCAGAAACCCAGCAGTACCGCTGTGGCTGACGCAGTGAAAAATTCCGTCAGGGCGGAACCCACTTTCGGGGCTTCGTTCTCTTCCAAGAAGGACTCCAAAGCCACCCAGGATTCGAAATACAGTGTAGAATCGAGTATGGATATCGGCATCACGGTGGTTTCGGACGATAATTTGCCCGGCGGCATCTCCAAAATGCTCCAGATTCTCAACGACGCCATCAGTGTGTATAATCCTAAAGGAGAGCTTAATGTCTCATCAAGTCTTGTGCAGTTGGCGGATGGCTATGCAGTGATAAATGCAACCTATCTTGACGGCGAGGGGAACTCTGCACCGGACAAGATTTCTTGCAAATATGAGGGAACGGAGAAGGATGCCCCCAAGGTGACAGTGCTTAACACGGGAGACGGCGTGCAGCTGCTTTTCAATGCACCGGGTCCCTATATGGTTATAGCCGAAAACCTGAAGAGTGCAGTCATCGTGCAGAAAGAGGCAACTAAATAACTCAATTACTATAGAATTATGGCATCTACATTGACATTAAAAGATCTGCTGGGAACAATTTTGTCAGATGTGGTTCGTGCACAGCACGAATCAAATATGCGCACATCAAGGCTTTCCGAGCGTTATGCTGCTGACGGCAGTATGGCCGGCATGCAAATGCCCTCGGCTATGATAGGCAATCTATCCCTTTCGCTTAACTATGCTATTGTGGACGGGATTGTTTCTGAAGAAGAGAAGGACGTGAACGAGAAGGGCGTGGACAAAATTCTGCGTTATGTGTGCAACGAGATGGGAGAGCTGCTTATCAAGACAATGGTGAACGTCATACAGCATTCGCCAGTCGACTACAAAACAAACTACTCGTTTGTAGACACCCTTCCAAGCAACACGGAGTTTCTGAAACATATACGCCGTCGCTTTTTTGCTTTGTTGTCGGAGGAGCGAGAATCTCTTCTTGACAATCAAGGCGAGATGAAGGAGGAAAGCATCCGTAAGATTCTGCTACCTGCCGCAGTGGAGTATTTGCTTGACCATGAGGATATTCGTGGCTTGTTTGTGCAACAGGATGCCACTGGGCTCAAAGACTTTATCTATCAGGATTTTGAAAGGGTGATGGTGAAGGAGTTGGACGATGTGCTTCGCGAAAGCACAGTCAATTCATTCCACCGTATTCAGCGGTATGGTTCGCTGAAGGTTGAAATAGGTGATGAGCAGCTGGCTCAACTGCCCCCTGAGAGCGTCCATACCATGACAATCACCATCAATCCGGCAACACAGGCAATTGACCTTAAAGACAACAAGTAAAAAAGAGATCCATGGGCAATCAAAATTCAATGAAATCAAAGAGCTACGGCATATCCGATGCATTGTCTGAGCTGATGGAAGCTGCCGTGATGGCTGACACCAATGCTTCGAAAAAGTCCTACGAGATGATCAAGCAGTATGCCTATGGCTTCTCTACTTCAGAAGAGGAGCAGTCTTCGAGTGGATCTTTTGGAAGCAAATTGCTGCTGAACAATGCCATAGATAGTATTGGCAACAATACTGCCGGGATGAAAGGTGGAACTCCTACAAACACTAATACTGCCGATGAGTATGGCGAAGAGGAAGATGAGAGAAGTCTGGCCATGGCAAAATTCACGATGAGGAGCCCGGATGGAAGCACCCAAGAGGTGTCAATCCCCCAAATCACCATGATTCCTCTTCCGTTGCTTCATGTAACGGAGGCAACATTTGATCTCGCCCTCTCAGTGAATCTGGTAGAGAAGACCGAAACCCTTGATTCGGAGGAGCAGATGTATGTCGATTATATTAAGGATTACTATTATCGAACCACCGGAAGACGTACCATTCCCGATATCATAGACTATCTCCAGACCCAGGTGAGAATGGGTTTCGGAAATCGTCAAATAAGGGTATACAGTTCGGGCAGCAGCACAAGCTATTTGACTACTCAGGAACAGTTGCAGTTGCTGTACAAGGCTCAAACTGTAGCCGACGCGGTTATCGGGTCCAACTCTTCGTTTATGGTATCACAACAAGACGAAGATGAAACAAAGGCAACGACCAATCTGCAAGTGGTTGTAAAAATGAAACAGGCCGAACTTCCGGACGGCATCAAGCTCCTGTTACAGTCCGCAGCAAACAGTCTGCAAGTTGCAGCAACTCCTAAAGATAACGATAAAAACTAATAAAAAAATATACACAACTCTACTTATACTTTTGAAATATGCCACAACAACAAACCCCAGGACTAAAGTGCCCACAATGCGGTCAATTTATACCCACCACTATTTCCGAATTACTCAATGCTTCGGCTTTGGTGTGTCCCCATTGCGGACTGAAATTGTCAATCAACCGTGAAGAGTCGAAGCAGGCAATGGACATACTTAAGGAAGTGGACACTGCTTCGAAAAACCTTGAGAAAGCAAGTAAGTTTAATGGATAGGACATGCGTTTGAGAATGTGTTAATTTGTTAACGTGTTAATGCGTGAGTACCTGACTAACGAATTCAAAAAATGATAATAAACGGATATGGGCGAATTTGATTTGAAAACATCGGTTGATGCACTGGAGCACACTGACTTTGGCTCCCTTCTTGGTGCTCCGTTGCAGGCATGTGTCGATGCCCAGATGCAGGCGGCCTATGCCACGACAGACTATTTGGACCGCGTGTGTTTCAAGTATAATCCTGAGACCGAAACCTACGAGACCGTAACGGTTTCGTTTGGCTATTCGACTGAGGATGGAGACAAACGCATCACTCTTCCGTTGGCGTCGGTAATGCCCATCCCATTTTTGCAAATCCATAATGTGAATCTGCATTTTGCCGCCGATGTTTCGGTGGCCGACGGGCAGCAACTGATGGCCAAGGTGTCGACAGACAATTATTCTGCCTCAGGACGAACCTCATCTTCGCAGCAGGAAACGGGTAAAACGCAGTACTCAAACGATATCAAAGTGGATGTTAAAGTAGTGGCTACATCGTCCGATATGCCCATGGGGGTAGCCAAGCTTTTGCAGGTCATGCAGCAGTTTATCCAACAGAAGGAAATAGAGCCTGAAGACAACAGCACCGAGCAGTCCACACAAGACTAAAATGATAATATATATTAATTTAAACAACCACTAAAAGAACGAATAACACAAATTACTTGTATGAAAGAATGTTTTAATGTGTGAGACTTTGACTAACGTATTAACACATTTACGAATTAAAGAGTTCGAATCAGTGGAGTTTGTATTTGGAAAAAAAGAAAAATTGAAGGCCCTTTATAATGACTAAAAACTCGACCATACAGTCTTTGAAAGCCCACGACCTCGGCCAGTCTTTTGACGACTTGGGCAGGATTCCCTTCGGTACTTTTATAGGAAAAATTCTTTCTGCTTGTGTCGATGCCCAGGAGTCTGCCTCTACAGCGGCGTGGGACTATGTCCAGCAAGTTCTTTCTCACGAAGCTCCTGTCGTTTTCTCTTTTATGGACGGGTCATCGGTGAAACGCATTGCGGTGCCGCTCATAACCATAGTTCCGCTGCCTTTTATCAAGTTGGAGAGTATAAAAATCGACTTCGACGCCAATGTGAAAGTGAATAATGAATACTCTAACCAGTTTGTAATGCAGGTCAACAACTCCAGCACACACGAAGGCGAGGTATTGCAGACGGCGAAAAGCGAAGCCAATATGCACATAGACATCGACGCGGGGACTGTCGACATGCCGGCAGGATTGGCCACTTTGCTCGATTGGATGAACGGAGGTGTGGTGGTGGAAGATATTCCTCGAGAACAACCTCCTGTATCGGGAAACAAGTCAATCGATGAGATTATCGATGCCGTGAACGACCATTATGAAACGAAAAATGACAACGACAATCCGGGGTCTGACAGCGAAAAAGGTCATATAGTAGATGAATCAACGGATGTTAAAGATTCCATTTTAGGGTATTCTGATTCCGAGTTATCGGCTGTCCTCGGCTTGGGTTCCACGTCGGACGATATAGATAGTTTTATCCTCAACCGACTGAATATGAGCAGTCCCGAATCACTGGTTCCCGATTATCAAACGGATAGGGGACTATTGGCTCTGCATGTGAACTGGACCAAGCCGTCTATGGAGAGAAGTTCTGTGGAAAGCTATGAAATTGCCGATTTCGAAATACTCTCGACAATTCTTTCCGCATGCCTGTGGCGTAAACACAATGGACCTATCAAGATGTATACGGATAATATCGGTTACAATTTCTATGATTCATGGGGGCTATTGGATTTGTGGGATGGTGGTGTGGATGTGGATGTTCTCGAGAGTATTCCCAACGACATTTCCGCCGATATTTTCTGGGCAGGAGGCAAGCTCTATGCAATCAAGGCACAGAACAAACCTTTTGTGATGATGGACACTGACTTGTTGGTGTGGTCTTGTATCCACGACATCGTGGCAGGCCAAAAACTAATGGCATACCATTCGGAGAATCTCGAGCAATTGAAATCCTGTTATTTAGATTATCGTTTCCTGAAAAAACGCAAGGGCTATACACCTGATCCGAATTGGGATTGGAATCAGAATCCATACAACACTGCCTTGACTTATTTCAATGACAGAAATTTCTTAGAATACTATACCGACAAAGCCATAGACTTTATGCGGGGGAACATGGAGCGTCCAATGGAGATGGTGTCCCAGATGGTATTTGCCGAGCAACGTATTTTTGGAATGTGTGCCAAACTCAAAAGAATTAATGTGGGTACGTTTTTGACATCGCCTTCTGACAATAATCCATCGTTTACCCACATTTGGGGTGGCAAGGACGAAGCCCGCCACAATAGTAAGTCTGGAACCAAACTGTGTGAAGCATTGTCAAATGCTATTATCTCCCGCTGTGGCGAAAATAATTTTTCTCCCAAAGTCAGAAATCTTCTTTTAAAATATAAGAATTAATAATCAAATAAAAGTATATAATTATGCCAAACGAATTAGTGAATGATCTGTCGTCAATGCCCTTCGACCGTATGATTGGAGGACCTCTATCCGCTTGTATTGATGCACAAGAACAAGCGGCTGTCTCATCGGTTAACTTCATCGACCGAGTGGGTTTCGACCCCCAGAATCCGGGTCATGTAATAAATGTTGATTTCAAGTATAGACGTGACGGAGAGGATGTGGTATTGAGTGTTCCGCTGCTCACGATTGTTCCGATACCGTTCATCTCCATCGACACGGTGAATATTAGTTTCAAGGCCGCCTTGAAAAGTATCAATACTGAAGACGCTATTGATGCGGACAGAGAAAGTTCCTATGACAGCACTAATTCCAAGTACCTTGGAATTGGTAGCTATCTGAAATCGGCGCAAATACAGAAAACCGTTATGAGAGGCTCCGTATCAACAAAGAAAGATTCGGTAGCCACCCAGCATTCCGCCTATAGTATCGAGGCCAATATCGATATCAACGTTATAGCCCGCCAAGAGTCTATGCCTGGTGGTCTCGCCAAAGTGTTGGAAATGCTCAATCAGGCTATATCGGTTAAGAAAAACGAGTAGTTTGTTTTAGGCTAAGAGTTGTATTTGATTTAAAAGTGACTGCACCTGTTTGGCAGTCACTTTATTCGTGTGTTGATACAATAGTTGTTTATAGGCGAAATCATATCTCTCTTTGTGGCCCTCTCGTGGACTGTCACCGCCCTTTTTGCCGAGGTGGCGTCCAAACGCATGGGCTCCCTGCCGCTCAATGTGGTGCGCATGGTCATGTCCCTCACTCTGCTTGTCCTCACACTTTGGCTTGTCATGGGGGTGCCGTGGCCTCGTTTTGCCGACGGGCCGACTTGGCTCTGGCTCCTCCTGTCGGGCGTGGTGGGCTATGTGATAGGCGACTACTGCCTCATGCAGGGCTACATCTATATAGGCTCGCGCTTCGGCCAGCTTTTTATGACCCTCTCCGCCCCCACCGCAGCCATCATGGGACGTCTCCTTATAGGCGAGCAGATGAGTTCACTGGCCATTCTGGGCATGTGTGTCACCCTTACGGGCATAGGCATGTCCATCCTCTCCAAACGCGACCCCGTGGCAGGTTCCGCCGACCACACACCCCATCTCAAGCTCAGCCTCCCCAAAAAAGGAATTGCCTACGCCAGTATGGCTGGAATATGCCAAGGCTTTGGGTTGGTGCTGAGCAAAATAGGACTTGAGCACTACAATGCCGCCCTCTTGGCCGAAGGTCTCGACCTCCACGCCCCGTTGGCCGACGCCCTAATTCCGATGCCCCTCTACATCAGCGTCCCCTTTGCCTCCACCATGATACGTGCCGCCATGGGGCTTGCAGGCTTCACCCTGCTGCTCTTCCTTTTCAACAAAGACGCCGTCGAAAAGTTGCGCCATGCCGTTAGCGACCGCAAAGCCATGTGGTGCGTCTTCGGAGCCACCATCTTCGGCCCCTTTGTGGGAGTTAGCATGTCGCTCCTTGCCACCATGTACACCTCCACCGGCATCGCCCAGACGCTCTTCGCCCTCACGCCCATACTCATCATTGCCCCGGCCGCCTGGCTTTTCCATCAGCGTGTCACCCCGCGCGAAATTGTCGGCGCCGTCATCAGCGTTGCGGGCGTCAGCCTTTTCTTCATCTGACCGCCCTGCTCCCCTACCCTTCCAAGCGTATGCCGCAGCGCGTCAATGCTGCTTTCCTCCTCCCTTCGTCCGACTGTTGGAGAGCAATTGGTCTAAAATAGTATAAAACCACAAAAGTGTAAAACAACTGTAGAACTGTTGCCGGCCTGCAGGGGAACCAACGGTTCTCAGCCTTCTGGAGAGAAAAACTGCAAAGAGTCATGCCATCAGCACAATAAAAACGGATTTGTGCCGTTAATGAGGAAATCTTAAAACAAAATACTACTATGGCATACAAAATTGTAGACATTGAAGGAATCGGCGACGTTTATGCCGCCAAGTTGAATGAAGCCGGTATCAAGACTACCGACGACCTTCTTAACCAGTGCGCCACACGTGCCGGCCGCCGCAAAATGGCCGAGGCCACAGGCATCAGCGAGAAACTCATACTCCGCTGGACCAATCATGCCGACCTGTTCCGCATCAAAGGTGTTGCGGGTCAGTTTGCCGAGTTGCTCGAGGCTGCCGGTGTCGACACCATCAAGGAGTTCCGCCACCGTGTTCCGGCCAACCTTGCCGCCAAGATGGAAGAGGTGAACGCACAGAAGAATCTGGTGAACCGCGTCCCCTCCGTCAAGGAGATTGAGAAGATGGTGGCACAGGCCAAAGAGATGGAGCCCCGCGTGGAGTACTAACCCCACTGCCTGACAAGGTGCATAAACCCAAATCGGTCATTAGGCCGACTGTTCAATCATTCTAATTTTTTTTAGGTCTATTTATGACATCTCAGCATTTCTTTCGGCATCTTGGCCACATCCCTGTCTTGACGTAGCCCGCTACGCCTTCGCCAGCGATGCGACCAATCTGTTCGAAACAAATACTAATCTGTCACAAATCCTATCGACCGATTTGGGTTAAAACAGCAGCCTGCAACGAACCGGATAAGGACGTTGCAGGCTGTTTAGTTTTTAGAGGGGTTATGCTTTGTCGCCGCGTATGTGGTCGACAATAAGGGCTATGGCTCCGTCGCCGGTCACGTTGCCAGCGGTACCGAAGCTGTCCATGGCAATGTAGATGGCTATCATGAGTCCTTGCAGGTTGGCATCAAAACCGAGCATGCTGCCCAGCAGTCCGAGGGCGGCCATGATAGCGCCGCCAGGCACACCAGGGGCGGCAACCATGGTGATGGCCAGCATCATGATGAAGCCGATATAGGTGCCGAAATCGCAGGGAAGCCCCATGCTGAGAGAGATGGCGTAGGCCACAGCGGTGATTTTAAGTATGCTGCAAGGCATGTGGATGGTGGCGCAGAGGGGCACGGTGAAGCCTGCCGTTTCGGGGCGCACACCGTTCTTGATGGCCTGCTGAAGGGTTACAGGGATGGTGGCGGCACTCGATGCAGTGCCGAGGGCGGTGACGTAGGCGGGCAGCATGGTGATGAGGGCGTGGAAGGGGTCTCGGCGTGTCACGGCTCCGGCCACAAGGAAGAGAAACACCAGTTCGGTGGCGTGGAGCAGGAAGATGAAACCGACAATCTTGAGGAATGCGCTCAGCACGGCGCCTACATGGCCTTCGGCTCCCATTTGCAGGAAGATGCCGAAGATATAGAGAGGCAGGCAGGGGATGATAACCGTGGTGATGACACGGGTGATGATGTCGCGGAAGTCGACAAGGAACCCTTTCATGGTGGTGCCGCTGATGGAGGCGGTGGTAAGTCCCAAGATAAATGCAAGAACCAAGGCGGTGGTGACCGAGATGAATGCCGGCATTTCGATGGTGAAATAGGGAGCAAGCGAATTGCTCATGTCCATGCTACCGAGCGCAGTGAGGCCGTCGCCGAGAATGTAGGGATAGGCAAGTGCGCAGGAGCCGTAGGCAAAGGCACCCGAAAGGACGGTGGAACTGTAGGCAAGAACCACCGTAATGAGCAGCAACTTGCCCGCACCCTTGCCAAGGTCGGCAATGCCGGGGGCTACAAGGCCGATGATAAGTAGCGGGATGAACATGCCGAGGAAGTTGCTAAAGATGGAGTTGAACGTGAGGAACACGCGCACAGCCCATCCCGGCATGAAGAAAGAGCAGCCAATACCTAAGGCAATGGCGATAAGAATTTTGGGCAGAATACCAAGTTTTTTTATGTTCATGGCGGTGGTAAAATCGTTAAAGGGTCAATTTTGAATGTGTTAATGCGTTAATGCGTTAATTCGTCAATCTTGAATGTGTTAATTCGTTAATGTGTTAATTCGCAAGTCTGATTCACACATTAACACGTTAACTCATTAACGAATTTCAAAAGTAACGGCCTTTTTTCTTAAATATTGTTATAGGGGAGCAAAAAACTTTCGAAAGGTGGGGAAATAATAGTAATTTTGCAAAAAGATTTATTCTGGAATGATGCAGATGCGTTTGTTGATAGTTCTTGCAGTCGTATTGCTGTTGGCAGGTTGTCACCGTGAAATGAGGACGACGCGCCACAGTATTGAGACCGATGGCTATAAACTCACCGTGAGCGGACAACGGCTGCTGTCGAAAAAGCAGGTGGCTGCCGTGCCGAGGGATACGGCACGGTGGTTCGGCGACACGGTGCGGTTGAATGATGATGTGACTTCTGTTGCCTTGCGGCTGGAAGAGCTTTCGCATGGCACCTATTCTTATAGTGAACGGTACCATGGCAAAGGGAATTATGTGCTGAGACTGGAACTGATACACCATGCTGAGAGTAACCACGACAGCAATTGCAGTGCCGCCCTTGCACAACTCCGTGACTGGGGATATATCAAGATTGACACCATCCGCTGGCACCACCTCGCTGTTGTGCGGAAGGGAACCCTTCTTGCCGACTATGGCGAGAAAATGAGCTACGGGGCAAAGCCGTACAATATAGACATCCCGAAAGAACTGATGGCCGACAGTGTTGGGGAGACCACGCTGGGAGAATGGCTCGACGGCTGGATGGAGTCGATTCTCAGCACCGACAACGAGCTCTTTTCCTTCCTTTCCGCCCACGGCTACGACACCGTCCAGACAAGCCCCAAAACCGTCCAAGTATATCCCTCCGCAACCCCACGCTACAAGTCCGCATGGCTGTTGAGCCTCTGATTCGAAAAAAAAGTGTATATTTGCAGTTGATAATAAAAAAGGAATTAATATGTAACAGACAATAAAAGACAAACATACATAATAGCGATTCGTGCTATTCTTGACTACCAAATTTCCACCTTGTCCTCATTTAAGAGGATACAACAATGCAAGAATAGGTCGACGAAGCGCCGTGCATCGGCGTGGAATGACTTAGTTTGCATTGGAGGGCGTGGAAACCCTGGTAGTCAGACAGAGATACGTTCCACGCTATTCTTTTTGCACTTCACTTCCGATGAAACTCTTTGCCAAATATCGCTATATCTCCGACCAGCAGTTTGTCACCGATCTCCTTGCCAACAATGAAAAGGCTTTGGAGTGTTTGCTATACGACCGTTTCCGACGACTTTTGCGTTTCAATGCCATGAAGGCTGCCCCCAATGTACCTGTCGACGACTTGGTGCAGGAATTATACCTATACCTTAGTGCCGACGACTGGGCTCGTCTGCGCCGGTACGATTCTTCCTTGCCTTTTGACCGTTGGCTGTCAGTGGTTTCCTATCGGTTCTTTAAAGATTATTCCCTTCGCATGATAGATTCCCGTCGCCAAATCCCTATTACCCATTTAGAAGACCAAGAATTGTTTAACGCAGGAACAACGCAGATGAACCATATCATGATGGATATACAGAATGGGTTGGCCAAATTGGAACCGCAACGCGACCGGGAGATACTGACCTCCCTTATCCTTCGGGACGAAGAGCCGCAGGCAGTTGCCGAACGATTCCATGTGACAGTCGACAACCTCTACAATATCAAACGGCGCGCACTGGCAAAGTTGATTCAAAAACATTTGAAGGGATATGCAAACTAACGTGACAGACGAGATGATTGCCCGCTATCTTAGCGGGGTGGCCTCTCCCGATGAAGAAGCGGCAGTACTCGACTATATGTCTGAGAATGACAACCGCCTTGACGACCTTCTTGCCATAACTGCAGCAATTGAACAAAATGAAGGGGTCAAGCAGAAGAAACGCATCCGTCCACTTTGGCCAGCCATCTCGGCAGCTGCCTGTGTGGCCCTGCTGCTTGGCGTCGGCATTGCCTTTTGGCATCATGACATGGCAGGAAACAATATGGGCGTTACACCTGCACCCACCTACGCCGAACAGGACAGTATTACGGCAATAAACATGGAGGAAACCGTATGAAAAGAAGATTGCATTACATAATAGTTTGCGCCGTACTGATTCTTGCACTTCAATTCCCGACGCTCAATACAGCCAAGGCTCAGGTAGTTCCGGACAGCTACCGCAAGCAGAAGCAGGTGGAGATGCTTCAATTCACCGATTCCATACATGATGAATTCGTACGCTATTTAGAACATTTATGGACAGAATACCAACTTTTCGAAGGGGAGTTGTTCCCGCTCGACAACAAGCCTGTCACACAACCACATATTGACACATCCTATCATAACGAGGACACACTCAAGACCGACCGACTTATGCAGTACGAGGAGATTGGCACGATGCAAGAAGTTGAAGAGCCTGTTATCGCCCATCCGTCTGCTATCGGCAACACACAGATGCGAGACTACTCTATACCGTTCTATGGGCGGCGGCTGAGCGTTGCTTTCCCTGCCAAGGTGGCGGGCATAACACTCTCAGGAATCGGTGAGCGTCAGGTGGCGCACTATTGGAAGCGTCTTTTGGAAAGCCATGTTGACCGATGCGTCGCATCCCTCGACCGGCAACGCCGTGATCTTTACCTCAACGATTGGGGTTTCTTCGACTTGATACGCCATTTCTCCGCAACGGTCTATCCTAACCGTGCGAATGAGCAGGCGGTGCTCTCGGTGTTCTTGTTGGATGCCCTGCATTATGATGCCCGTGTAGGACGATTGGACGACCGTCTCGTCATGCTGATAAATACGGGCAGCCTGCTCTATGAAACCAACTATGTGGAGATTGACGGTGCCCGGTACTATGTCTTTGGGGATATGCAGCGCAAGGGTCGTCTTTACACCTATGACCGCCAGATGTCGCGGGCCGACCGTCCAATTGATATGCACCTGACCCACTCACCCCGCCTGGGTGGTGCCTTGTCTGCCAAATCATTCAGCAGTTCTCTTGCAGGCCATACAATAGCGGTTCTCGTCAACCAGCCGTTGATGGATTTTTATTCCAACTACCCGCCAACAGAATTGTCCATATACGCTACAGCGGCTTTGGAAGAGGCGTTTGCAGCTTCGATAGAGCGTGAGTTTCGCCCTCTCGTTAAGGGAAAGAAAGCAAGTGATGCGCTGAACACGCTGCTTCTATTCATGCAGCAAGAGTTCAAGTATCAAACCGACACCAAACAGTTTGGACACGAAAAGAACTTCTTTTGCGAGGAGAATTTCTACTACCCTGCCAACGACTGCGAAGACCGTGCCATCCTCTTTGCCCGCATCGTGCAAGTCCTGTTTGGCTACGACGCCGCGTTGTTGGAATATGATGACCATGTGGCAGCGGCTGTGCATGTCCCGGATGGCAAAGTGGGAGGCTATTACTTCGACATTCACGGAAAGCGGTACACAGTTTGTGACCCCACCTGCATCGGGGCAGTTGTGGGCGACCTCAGTAGCAAATACCGTAACAAAAAAGCAAACATAATATTAATAAACAGATAAAACCATGAAACGTACAGTTATTATTTTGGCCGTAGCGGCAACGCTTGTCTTGGGAGCCTGCCGCAGCAACAAGAATGTGGTGACCCAGGAACAGCTGGGCAACCGCGAAGTGGAACTTCCTTGTGCCGTCTTTGGACAGGACAGTGAGGATTATTTTGGTGGCATGGGCGTGGGCGAGAATGTCAATATGCAGAATGCACGTCTGGCAGCCCTCAACGCTGCCAAGAGCATGATTAACGCCAAACTGGGCGGTCTGGCTCGTGGTCTGGCCTCCGACTATGTACGCACCCAGGCAGGTGGTGCCCAGATGGACGACGTGCAGCGTATCGCCGAGCGCGAGGTGGTGAACGTGATAGAGCGTCTGCTCAACGACGCCGAGCAGGTATGCGAAAAGATGTACCAGACACCCAACGGCACCTATCAGAGCCATATCGCCATCCGCATATCCAAGAAAGAGATGGCTGAGAATATGGCCACAGCCCTCAGTGGCGACCAGAAGCTGGAGGGCATGTTCCACCGCGATCAGTTCCGCAAATGGGCTGAGGAATACTTGAAGCAATATAACGGGAAGTGAATTCGTTAATGTGTTAATTCGTTAATTCGTGAGTCTTTGATGTACCATCGTGAGTCTTTGATGTACCATAGACTAACATATTCTGAACTCGTTAATTCGTGAGTCTTTGATGTACCATAGACTAACATATTCTGAACTCGTTAATTTGTGAATCTATGATGCGCCAAGGACTAACACATTAACACATTAACGCATTAACACATTAACGCATTAACACATTAACGCATTAACACATTAACACATTAACACATTAACACATTCAAGCATTAACGCATTCAAGAGATGAAACATACTTTATTCATCTTCATATTACTGCTGGTGAGTGTGGCCGCTTGGGGAGCCAAGCGGCTGCCACCGTGGATGAACGAGCTGCCCCGTCCGGGCAACAGCACCTACATGTATGTGCGCGAGGCAGGCGAAGGGGCAACCCTCACCGAGGCTCACAACCAGGCATTGTTGCGTGTGATGCAGAGCACGGCTAACCGTATCGGGAGGCCGTTTGATGCACAGGCAGTCGACAAAGCCCTTGCCGGTGGCAGCGACTACCAGACACTCAGCAGCCAGTACAACATCCCCATCAACAAGGTGGACCAGTACGACGAGCGGCTGCGCGACGGCACCTACCGAGTCTGGCTGCTCTGCCAGGTGGCGGTCAGCGGCAATATACAGCCGCAATGGGAGGAGCTGCGTCGGTATGGCGAGGTGAGCAACTGGACTTCGTTGGTCAAGAGTGCCGTGGTGCCGGGTCTCGGACAGATGGGCAAAGGCTATTATGCCGAGGGTTGGCTCACCCTGACGGGCGAACTGCTCTTTGTGGGCGGTGGGGCTTACAGCTATTATACGGCACAGCAACAGTTGGAGGTGATGCGCAATGCCACCACCCCGTATGCCGACTGGCATGCAGCCCAAAACAAATACAATACCTTCCGCACTGCCTCTTATATTGCATGGGGCAGCGCAGCTGTGCTGTATCTGTTCAACCTCTACCGTGCCTATTCCATGCAGCCCCGACGCACCACGGGACTCGCCCTTGCCCTCTCAGTGATGCCAACCGAGAGAGGTTTCACCCCTTCGCTATCGCTGACCCTAAACTTTTGAGACCATGAGGAAACAACTATTCATTTTACTCTTTTCAATTTTCACTCTAATTGTTCTCTTCTCCTCTTGTGTTCGCGACTTGGAGCAGGAAGGCATCTATACCGAGAGCATTGTGAAGGGACTTGTGCTGGAGCGTACCTCTCAGCAGCCTGTGGGAGGGTTGACGGTGCAGTTGGCCTGTAATGACGCCACCCTCGCCACCACAACCACCGCTACCGATGGCACATTCCGTCTCCCGCTCACCGCCGAACGGCAGTCACACGGCTGCCAAGTGATAGTAAGTGCCGACTCGCTCTATATCGGATGCACCGTGGAGGTGCCAGACCGAGGCTTCGGACAAAAGGAGTATGACCTTGGTGTGTTGTACGTCGATGGCCCGGGGCTGCCTGTGGTGCATACCCATGCTGTTGCCTCCGATGCCGTTGGTGCCACCACCGCCACCTTCTCAGGCAGTGTGACGGAGGCAGGCCGTTCCACCATCACCAGCCGGGGCTTTGTATATAGCACCTTGCAGTATCCCACGCTTGCCGACGGCAGTGTCTCGGTGGGTGGCACAGTGGGCGATTTCACCGCCACCGCAGGAGGGCTGCAGCCTACCACCACCTACTATGTGCGGGCATACGCCACCAACGGTGTCGGCACGGCATACGGCGAGCAGCAAATGTTTACCACCTTCAGCGGGCTACCCAGCGTGCAGACCGCCGCCGAGGTCACGCTCTTGGGGAGCGGCACGGCGCAAAGTGGTGGCACCGTCACAGGCGACGGAGGCTTCTCCGTCACCGCCCGTGGCGTGTGCTGGAGTGTGTCGCCTGAGCCTACGGTGAGCAACCTGCATACTGTTGACGGCAGTGGTACGGGCACTTTCGTGAGCACTATCACAGGGCTGCACTCCTCAACCACCTACTATGTACGTGCCTACGCCACCAATGCCAACGGCACCGTCTATGGTGAGCAGCGCACCGTCACCACGCCTACCGGGCTCCCGACAGTTGTCACGGCAACAGTCACCGCTGTCACCGCCACAAGTGCGATATGTGGCGGCAATGTCACCGCCGATGGGGGCTATACCGTCATCCAACGGGGAGTCTGCTACAGCACCACGCCAAGCCCCACTACCGCCAGCCCTCACACCACCGACGGCAGCGGCACGGGCAGCTTCGTCAGCAACCTCACCAATCTCACCCCCAACACCACCTACCACTACCGCGCCTACGCCACCAACGCCACAGGCACGGTGTATGGTGAGGAGCGGAGTTTTGTGACAACCAGTTGAATTCTTGAATGTGTGAACGTGTTAATGCTTGAATTATTGCTTGATTGTTTGATTGTGTAAATGCTTGAGTTATTGCTTGAATGCTTAATTGTGTAAATGCTTGAGTTATTGCTTGAATGCTTAATTGTGTTAATGCTTGAGTTATTGCTTGAATGCTTAATTGTGTAAATGCTTGAGTGAAAAATACTCAAACAATCAAGCAATCAGACAATCAAGCAATCAGACAATCAAGCAATCAGACTGTTGCACCATGAAAAGTAGACACGGAGAGGTGGAAAAAGTGATGTTTTGACAAAAATAATGTTGGAAAATCGGGTATTTTTTGTATATTTGCAATTGGAAAATCGGACAAGATTATGCTTAAAAGGAAGATTGATAGCTATTTAAGTAGATTTTACAAAAGTACCAATAAGTCATTGCTTCTTACTGGAGCCAGGCAAACGGGAAAGTCCTACTCGATTCGTCAGTTTGGAAAGACCCATTTCGAGCATTTTGTGGAGATTAATTTTATCAACCAGCCAGAAGCTACAGATGCATTAAAAGGGGCTAAAAACAGTCAGGACATCATTGTCAGACTATCTCTGCTGACCGATACTCCTCTTGTGAAAGGGAAGACCCTTATCTTTTTCGACGAGGTGCAAGAGTGTCCTGAGATAGTGACGGCCATAAAATTTCTTGTGGAAGAAGGTAGCTATCGGTATGTGATGAGTGGGTCACTGCTTGGTGTCGAGTTGAACGACTTGCGTTCAGAACCGGTGGGATATATGGATGTGAAAGAGATGTTCCCACTTGACCTTGAAGAATTCTTTATGGCTATGGGGGTGTCGGAACAGGTAATGGAGAGTTTAAGGTTGTCTTATAACAATAAGCAGCCAGTTGACGGTTTTGTTCATTCCAAGATGATGGAATTATTCAGGCTTTACCTTATAGTGGGGGGTATGCCCGCTGCCGTACAGAAATATGTCGACACACACAACCTGCGTGAGGTGATGGCCGAGCAGCAAGCCATAATCCGTCTGTACAAACGCGACATAGCAAAGTATGACAGAAACCACAAACTATACCTGGAGGAAATATTCGATTTGATACCGTCAGAGCTGAATGCCAAAAACAAACGATTCATTCTGAAGGACCTGAATGAAAATATGAAGTTTACTCGATATGAGAATAGTTTTCTCTGGCTAAAGAACGCAGGTGTGGCTCTGCCAACTTACAATGTGGAAGAGCCAGTGGCTCCGTTGAAACTGTCTCGTAGCAGGAATCTATTCAAATTGTTCCAAAATGACATAGGCTTGTTGGCAAGCCAATATGCAGAAGGCATCCAGCTGCGCATAATAAACGACGAAAAGAGCATCAACTATGGAGCCATCTTCGAGAATGTGGTGGCACAGGAGCTACACGCCCATGGCTATGACCTGTATTATTTCAACAGCAAAAAGCAGGGAGAATTGGACTTTGTCATTGAGTGCCACGGGCGCGTTATGCCTATCGAGGTAAAATCAGGCAAAGACTACCAGCGCCACAATGCATTATCGAATGTGATGGCAAATACCGAATATGCCATACCACAGGCATTTGTCTTTTGTCATGACAATGTAAAGGATGATGGCAATGTATGTTACTATCCAATATATATGGTTTCTTTTCTTGTAAAAGAAACCATAGGTGATATTCTGTACTCGGTTGATATGAGCGGAATCGAGTAGGTGATTGCTCTGAATGTTGAACCTTGAAAAGTAGACACTTAATTCTTAAATCGACTAACACGTTAACGCATTAACACATTCAATTTTCAACTATCAATTTTTTTCAATGGCCGATGATAGATTTGGGGTGGCAAAACCCTATATGGTTATGAGAAGAAAAGGATGCGGCACCGCCCGCGCTACAGAGAAAGAGAAAACATGAAAACAGAAAAATGATGATATGAATACAAGAGAAAAAGAGCCGACAGGAAGAAGGATTGAAGAACCCAGAAAGAAAGATTAACACAAAGAATATATAATATGCTTATAGAACATCCATATCAAGACACTTTGATGAGCAATAATAGCTGTCAAATATGTGAATGCATTTCCAACAATGCAGATTCTTATATTGCTGCTGCTGGATTATTGTTCGGCTTTTTGAGTATCGTCCTATCTTTAGTGGCGATACGCGCCACCATTAGAGTCCATAAAGAAGTTGCCTTACAGAAGTATAAGGAAAAACAACAAGAAGCAATGTCATCACTAGTCTATACTCTCAATACAACGATATTTCACATCAAATTTGGAGGTGTGATAAACAAAAGAATGAATTTCAAAGGAATGAAGACTGCATTGAATGAAAGAGGTGATTTTGCAAAATTCAGAGACGAAAACTTGTCTTACATTGGAATATCTCCTCTACATTCATTCTCTTATTATTGGGGTAATTCATACTTACCCCCAGATGTGTCTACAGAAATAAATAATTTTCTGAAGTTTGTTGATGGTGCAACAAACAATATAAGTAATGGTAGTCATGTGACTATTCTAAATACTGGAAGAGAACCATATGTTGAAGAAAATAAGGAAAACTATATTGGCCTTAATTGTACATGGGGAGAATTTGTTAATGTAACATCATCTTTAATAGGTATGATTGAGAAATGGTACAGGAATGAATGCAACCAAAAGGATTTTAAAATACTATCCTGCATTTTGGATGTTGAATATGATAATAAATAATAAAAATGAAAAAGTTATTAGCTGTTGTTTGCTATTTAGCGATAATTAGTCAAATATACGCATATGATTTCTCTGCTGTTTGCAGCACGGGACAGACTTTATATTATAATATTACAAGTGATTCAACAGTTTCGATTACATATCCTGGTAATTATCCAAGAACGTATCAATCAAATGACCCAGGATTTTATGGACCAACCTATTTGCTCAGCGCGTATTGTATTTGGAGCCATCCATATACTTATTACCGTTTGGTTAGTTGCTTCCCTGAGCCATCTGGAATACTATGTATCCCAGATAGTGTTACTAACGGAGATAGTGTGTTTCGAGTAACATCTATTGGTTACTGTGCCTTTCGTAATACAGGGTTAACTAAAGTGATTATTCCAAATAGCGTTATGGAAATTGGAGCGTATGCATTTGAAGATTGCCTGGGTTTGGATAGTCTTATTTTTTGTGAAAATTGTCCGTTAATGGATAATTGGAGCGTGTTCAGCGGATGTGCATTGCATTATGTTTATTTCAATACTAGGACAATCCCTAGTAATTTATCTGCCATTAGGTATTGCCCAATTAATACACTTGTTTTTGGAGACTCTGTGAGAAATATTTCTGACGGAGCTTTTGTAAATATGATTAGTATTGACAGTGTTCATTTCGGTAATGGGTTATTATCAATTGGTTCTGGAGCATTTTCTGGCTGTTCGAATATTCAGTCCATATATCTTCCAGAGATGACAAAGATAGGCAGTCGTGCTTTTTATGGTTGTAATAATATTAGAGAAATTACTGGCTGTGATAGTATCGGGGATAGTGCATTCCAAAATTGTAGTAGAATAGCCAAAATACTTACTAATGCTTACCATATAGGAAATTATGCTTTCTATAATGTTGATAGTCTGTCCACACTCATATTGACAGAAACAAATCATATTGGTAATTTTGCTTTTGCTATTTGTGACAATTTGCAAAAGGTTGATATTAATGCTCATTTTATAGGGAATGGGGCTTTTTATGGATGTTCTAATGTTGATAGCCTAAATATTGGGGATAGTGTAAAAACAATTGGTCAATCAGCGTTTTCAAGATGCTATAATATTCAATCTGTTACTGTCCCTGACAACTCAATTATCATGGCAAAAGCATTCAATGACTGCATCAACCTTCAGGAATTTGTTGGTGGTGACAGTATTGGAAACATGGCATTTGAAAGTTGTGGTAGTTTATCTTCAATACATACCAACGCACGATATATTGGAGACTCTGCCTTTCATAATTGTGTTAGAATCATATCCATATCTATCAATGCTAGAAACATCGGGAAATTTGCCTTCGCTGGCTGTGACAGGTTGTCACAGGTGATATTAGGTGATAGTGTGCAGATTATCGGCGATAGTGCTTTTGCCAACCGTGATAGCATTACTTCAATATCTATAAATGCCAGAAACATCGGTCAATCAGCTTTTGCCGACTGCGACAGATTGTCACAACTGATACTGGGTGATAGTGTACAAATGATTGGGGACAGTGCTTTCTTTGACTGCGACAATCTGCTATCAGTCAACACGAATGCCCAAAGTATAGGGACTAGAGCCTTTGCTGACTGCGATAGTTTGCTTACTGTTAATGCTAATTCCCAAAGTATCGGCAGCAATGCATATGCCAACTGCGACCGCTTAGTGTCTGTAACATTAGGTGACAGTGTGCAGACTCTTGGCAGCGGGGCGTTCAGGGGATGCTTCCGGCTGAACAATGTCTCGCTGGGAGAGGGCATTACCTCTATTGGGGACAGCGCTTTCGGCGGGTGCATCCGATTGATTAAACCGGAACTGCCCAACAGCCTTACCACTATCGGGACAAGGGCGTTCGACGGCTGTGGGGACATCAACGGCAAGCTGACCTTCCCGGCCTCTATCACACATATCGGCGACTACGCCTATAGCGGCGTTGGCAATATCACGGAGATTGAGATGAAGGGCAGCACACCACCGACCATCCACGCCCATACCTTTGCAGCGGTGGACAGCTTGGTGACCGTCAGCGTGCCTTGCGGCGCGGTGCTGAACTACTATATCACCGACTACTGGGAGAACTTCCCCAATATCGTGGAGGCTCCGCCTTACCGCCTGATGGTGCAGAGCAACAACGAGGTGATGGGCAGCGCCACGGTGACACAGCAGACCACCTGTAGCAACCACAACGCCACCATCTATGCCGTGGCACAGACGGGCTACCACTTCCTGCAATGGAACGACGGCATCACCGCCAACCCACGCAGCATCCCCATGACACAGGACAGCACCTTCACCGCCATCTTCGTGGTGAACAACAGCTATATCACCGTACATGCCAACGACTCGACCATGGGCAGTGTGGGCGGCACCGGCCTTTACGGCTATAATGCGCCTGTGACTTTGACCGCCACGCCCTACAGCGGCTACCACTTCTTGCGGTGGAGCGACGGCAACACACAGAATCCGCGTTACCTTGCCGCCGTGCGCGACAGCTCGTTTACCGCCATCTTCGTGAGTAACGTGAGCACCATCACCGTCGCCAACGCCAACCCCGACATGGGCAATGTGGGCGGCAGCGGCGTCTATTACTACCAGAACCTGGTGAGCCTCACCGCCACCGCCAACTACGGCTACCACTTCGTGCAGTGGAACGACGGCAACACTCAGAACCCGCGCACCATCCTTGTGAGTCAGGACTCGGCCTTTACCGCCTTCTTCGCCCTGAACACCTACAGCATCGTAGCAACGAGCAACAGCACCACCATGGGCAGCGTGAGTGGCGGCGGGCAGTACACCTACCTGCATGAGATGAGCATGACCGCCACACCCGCCTACGGCTACCACTTTGTACAGTGGAACGACGGCGTGACCGACAACCCACGTACCCTGACGGTGACACGTGACTCGGCCTTCACCGCCCAATTTGCCGCCAACAGCTACACGCTGACCGTAGCCCCCAACGATGCCACCATGGGCAGTGCCTATGGGGCGGGCAGCTACAACTACAACACCACCGCCACGCTGACAGCAGTACCCAACTACGGCTACCATTTTACGCAGTGGAGCGACGCGGTGACAGACAACCCACGCACGGTGACGGTGCTGAACAACGCCACCTATACCGCCCAGTTTGAGATAAACAGCTATATCATCACCGTGCAGAGCAGCAATCCAGCCATCGGCACTACCAGCGGAAGCGGCTCGTATAACTACCTCACACCGGTGAACATCACCGCACTGCCCAACGCGGGCTATCACTTTACGCAGTGGAGCGACGGCAACACCTCCAATCCTCGACTGATAAGCGTCACCGCCAACGCCACCTATTCCGCCCAGTTCGCCATCAACAGCTATGCTGTGGGCGTGACCAGCAACAACTCAACTATGGGCTACGTGAGCGGCAGCGGCACCTACAACCACAACAGCACAGCCACGCTGACCGCCACGCCTTACTACGGCTATCACTTTGTGCAGTGGCAGGACGGCAACACACAGAACCCTCGCACGGTGGTGGTGACCGACTCGGCTCAATACACGGCGCAGTTCGACTATAACAGCTACCTTGTCACCGCGCTGAGCAGCAACGTAACGCTGGGCACAGCTACCGGAGGCGGCTCGTACAACTACCTGTCGCAGGTGGCTTTGACGGCAGTGCCCGCACCACACCACCATTTTTCGATGTGGAACGACAGCATCGAGGACAACCCACGTACCATCACCGTGACGCGCGACACGACGCTGACAGCCCATTTCGCCATCGACCGCCACACCATAGGGGTCAACACCTCCAACGCCACCCAAGGCACCGCTACCGGGAGCAGCACGGTGGACTATAACACAGCGGTATGGATAAGCGCCACACCCAACTACGGCTACCATTTTTCCCAATGGAACGACGGCAACAGCAGCAACCCGCGCCGTGTGGTGGTGTCGCAGGACACGGTATTTACAGCCAGCTTCGCCCCGAACCAATACACCGCTACCTGCATGGCGAATGACAACAGCAGAGGCTCCGTCGCCTCGGCAGGGGGTAGTTACAACTACCTTACTTCGGTTACCTTCACCGCCGTCCCCAATGCCCACTACCACTTTCTGCGATGGAGCAACGGCAGCACCGACAACCCCATTACCTTCACCCTGACTCAGGACACCGCACTGACCGCCATCTTCGTCGGACTCACCGCCAACGTGGACGACATCACGATGGGGACAGCCACACACACCAAGACGGCGAACCTGGTGGAGATTGTGACCGCTACACCTAACTACGGCTATCACTTTGTGCAGTGGCAGGACGGCAACACACAGAACCCACGCACCGTCACCCTGACACAGGACACCACGATGACGGCCCACTTTGCCGTGAACAGCTACCACGTCACGCTGGGCAGCAACGACAGCACGTTGGGCAGTGTGCAGGGGAGCGGCGATTATGACTACCTATCGCAAGTGACCATCAGTGCCACGGCGGCACAGCACTGCCATTTTGTGCAGTGGAGCGACGGCAACACCACCAACCCACGTCTGCTGACGCTGACATGCGACACGGTGTTCACCGCTCTGTTTGAAAGAGACCAGCAGTACCAGATTGTGGTCACCGCCAACGATTCCACGCGTGGCAGTGTGGCAGGTGGCGGGCAGTATTATCTCGGCGAGGCCGTGGCCATTGCCGCCACAGCCAACGAGCATTACTACTTCGAGCAGTGGAGCGACGGCGTGACCTCCAATCCGAGGGTGGTGACGGTGACAGGCGATGCCACCTATACGGCAGTGTTCGAGCCGGTGATGTACACCCTGACGGTGGCTGCCAACGACTACGCCATGGGACAGGTGGCGGGCAGCGGCAGCTACGCTTACGGCAGCACAGTGACGATAGAGGCCCGCGCCTTCGGGGGCTACCGTTTTGTGGGCTGGGACGACGGCGTTCAGGACGGACAGCGCACGGTGACGGTGACAGCCGATGCCACCTACACCGCCCAGTTTGAAGCCAACGTGGGAATAGAAGATGTGGAAGGCGAGACATACAAGGTGTATGCAGAGCATGGGCATATAGTGGTGGAAGGCGTGGAGACAAAGCGAGTGCAGATATATGACCTCACTGGCCGCAGACACTCTACAGCCGAACAATTGCCTACCGGTGTCTACATAGTTCGCATTGACAACCGAATTACGAAGAGGGTGGTAGTGATGTAGGAATTGTGTCAACTCATGGCACAGAAAGGGTGTAAGAAGTCGCCACAGGAGGTTCAAGTCTATTTTATTAGGCTGGTACAAACTGTGCTGAAAAATGGAAAAAGTTGTGAAATCGGCCTTGGAAAAATGGAAAAAGTTGTAAAATCAGCCTTGAAAAAATGGAAAAAGTTGTAAAAAAGAGGTGATAAAATTGGAAAAAGTTGTATTTTTGCATTGTCAAATACAGTCGCGCTATGCTAAATAGAAAGATACAACAAACACTTAACGAGTATTTTAACTCTAATAGAGATAAGATTCTCATTATTGATGGTGCACGTCAGGTTGGGAAGTCGTACATTATTCGACACGAAGGACGCGCCAACTTCCCCAACTTTATTGAGGTAAATATGATTGACGACAGGGATGGAGCACGTGTTTTTGCCGATGTGAAAGGAACGGAAGACTTTTATGTACGCTTAAGTGCTGTTGCCGGTAGGCGGCTGGGGACGAAAGACAATACGTTGGTTTTCTTAGATGAGATACAGGCCTACCCCTCCATGCTCACCTTGCTGAAGTTTCTGTGTGACGAAGGACGGTTCACATACATTGTCAGTGGATCCCTCTTGGGTGTGCCTATGCACAAAACGCTGTCCATACCTGGAGGTCGGATACAGGTAGAGCACATGTATCCCCTCGATTTTGAGGAGTTCCTTTGGGCAAATGGCATCGGCAAAGAGATGATTGACAGCATCAGGAAGAGGTTTAAAAATAAGGAGAGTTTTAACGATGGATTGCACCGTCGTATGTTGGAGCTGTTCAAGACATATCTCTTGGTAGGCGGTCTGCCTCAGGCGGTAAACACCTATCTCGACTCGCAGAATATCTACCGTGTCCGCAAGATTCACGAAGAAATATTCAGCCTATACAAAGAAGATGCCTCGCAGTACAGTATGCAAGAGAAGCTGCAAATACGACGTATCTATGACATGATACCTTCCTATATGGAGAACCGCAAGAAGCGTCTCCATTTCAATGATGTTGAAGAAAAACGGGGCAAAGCGGCACGTGATTATGCAGACGACATAGAGTACCTTATCAGTGCAGGCGTCGCTCTCGAGGTGCGGGCAATAGCCAATCCCACATTTCCATTGGTAAGTTCCGCCAAGAAGAATCTGCTGAAACTATATCTGAATGACGTAGGGCTGTTGACGTATGTCCTGTTCAGAAACAACGTTACCGCTATCAAAGACGACCAGCTCAGCATCAATCTCGGCTCGGTGTATGAGACCGTTGTTGCCACCGAGTTGATGGCTCATGGGCATAGGCTATTTTATTACGACAACAAACAAAAGGGCGAGGTGGATTTCTTGATAGACGATTACGACAACCTGACTGTTTTGCCTATCGAGGTGAAGTCGGGCAAAGACTACTCCATCCACCGTGCACTTGACCGTTTCATAGCCAACCCAGACTATAGGGTGCAGTCGGCCTTGGTCTTGTCCAATGAAGGAGATGCCCACACCGAGAACGCAACAACATACCTGCCCATCTATTATATCATGTTTTTGTAGCAGGCTGCCGATGACAATGAATGTGTTAACGTGTGAATGTGTTAATGTGTTAGTCCTTGTTGCGTCAAAGATCAACGAATTAACGGATTCTTGAACGGGGTTTATGATTTGAAAAAAAATCGTACCTTTGCAATCGGGTACTCGGTATGACGGGTGCCGTAACTAATTAGATTTTTGTATAATGGAAACATATCAACAGGCTGGCAGTGGCGTTGCCGCCCAGCAACATATAGAGATTATGGCTCCCGTGGGGAGCTACGAGAGCCTCAGCGCCGCCATCCAGGCGGGGGCCGATGCCGTCTATTTCGGTGTAGGGAACTTGAATATGCGGTCGCGCTCGGCGGCCAATTTCTCGGTGGAGGATCTTCGCCGCATCGCCGAGACAGCGCAGCAGCACGGTGTGCGCACCTACCTCACGGTGAACACGATCATCTACAACGACGAGATTGAGGAGATGCACACGTTGGTGCAGGCTGCCAAGGAGGCGGGCATCACGGCCATCATCGCCAGCGACATGGCAGTGATAACATACGCCAACAGCATCGGCGTGGAGGTGCATATCTCCACCCAGTGCAATATCTCGAATGTGGAGGCAGTGCGTTTCTTCGCCCAGTTTGCCGACGTGGTGGTGACAGCGCGCGAGCTACCCCTCAGGCAGGTGGCAGAGATTACCCAGTATATCAAAGACAACGACATCCGCGGTCCCAAGGGTGAACTGGTACAGGTGGAAGTTTTTGCCCACGGGGCATTGTGCATGAGTGTGAGTGGCAAGTGCTACCTGAGCCTCGACGAGTACAACTACAGTGCCAACCGCGGCGCCTGTCTGCAACTGTGCCGCAGGGAGTATCTGGTGAAGGACGTGGAGAGCGACACAGAGCTGTTGGTGAGTGGCAAATATATCATGTCACCGAAAGACTTGTGTACCATCGGTTTCATCGACAAGATTATCCATGCAGGCGTAAGGGTGCTGAAGATTGAGGGGCGCGGCCGCTCGGCCGACTATGTGAAGACGGTGGTGGAGTGCTACAAAGAGGCGGTGCAAGCCGTCAACGACGGCACCTACACACAAGAGAGGATAGCCGCCTGGACCGAGCGGCTCCGCACGGTGTTCAACCGCGGCTTCTGGGACGGCTACTATCTGGGACGCAAGATGGGCGAGTGGAGCGAAAGGTACGGCTCACAAGCCACCGAGAACAAGGTCTATTTAGGCAAGGTAACCAACTACTACAACCGTCCGCAGGTGGCCGAGATGCGCATCGAGACTGCCGAAAGCCTGAAACAGGGCGACGACCTTATGGTCATCGGGCAGACCACTGGCGTTTACCGTGCCACGGTGGAGGAGCTGCGCCTTGGCGACACTGCCAAGCCTGTGCCGGAAGTGCATCAAGGCGACGTGTTCAGCGTCAAGACCACCGAGATGCTGCACCGCGGCGACAAACTCTACCGCGTGGACAAAGTAGTTGACGAGTTTTGATTGTGAACTTTTGTAGGAGCACTAACCTGAAACACCAAAGCCGTACAATTATTTTGCCAATCGAAATAAAAGTTGTATCTTTGCAAAAATAAATAGTTTCAAATGGGGTTGAATCTTTTTATAGAAAAAGCTGACAAGGAGTCTGTTATGAATCCTTCATATTGTTTTTTGTGTGTCGGCCTTTCGCAGGAAGAACATGAAAAGATAGAGAAGGGCGATGAGTTTGTAACTGTTCCTTCCGCAGAATTAAAACGTCTGCGTGTGGATGCATACCCATACCTCATGTAGCGGACTACATGATGAGTTATTATCCCTATCGTTTTGTTATGAATTATAAGGGCGGAGTTGATGACCCATACGCCCAGAAGACTTTATATACTTTTAATTCTCCTCGCTCGCACCAAGGATATATGGTATGGGTAGAAGAGTATGAGCACCATTTTTATGCAATAAAATTTCACCTTCGCAAGGATAAGAATAATAAGGACCGATACAGCGTGATGACGGGACTGGGTGAGGCCAGGCCTGTTATAAACACATGCATCCGGATAATGCTGGATATTGCCAACAGGGATGAATTGTCCTCTTTTGGTTTCATCGGAGCAAGTATGCTTCAAGAAACGACAATCAACACAAAAAGATTCAGGGTCTACCGTCGCATTATGGCAACCTATGTGTCCGAGGAACACTTCGAGCATCGGTTTAATATTAAAAAGAGTACGTATATTTTGCTGCGTCGAAAGGCGATGAAAGAGAATCCAAACCTCGAATACCAGATTCAAGAGAGGTTCATCCAACTCTATCCTTATTTCGAATAACATATGGACGAAGTGCGCATATATCACGCCCCATACGGGGGCAAAGCCTGGTGGGCAATCTTGGTAATGCTGGTGCTTTTTGGCGTTTTCGTATGGGTTATGGTGGATGCCCCTTTTGTTAGTAACCCTGGGGTAATATGGTTCTGTCTGATTGCCACCGGCATCATGGGGCTTTTCTTTCCCTTTGTTGCTCTGTGGGAGAGGTTGACACGTCGTCCTGCCGTGACAGTCTTGCAGGACAGGATTATATGCCATGCACTTTGGAAAACCCACATATACCGCTTTGCCGACGTTGAAGGGTTTAGGTACTACAGGATGGACTTGGGTCGGACAAGCCAGGAGTTTGTCGCCATCCACTTTTACAAGCAGGTGTCAGAGCGGAAGTTGCAGGATGCTTCAAAGTGGGCGCGTGCCATAAGACGGTTCAACACAAGGCTCTCGGGTTCGCAGGAGTCCATCGGTGCTTCTGCCCTGACGATGAAACCACAGGCGTTGTGTGACCTGCTGGATCAAAGACTGAAAGAATACAAGAAAGGTTGATAGCCTATGACGACAGAACAGGAACAGGCCTTGCAACTGGCCACCGAAGCGGGACACATTCTCCTCGAAAACGGCGCGGAAATAAGCCGTGTGGAGGAGACCATGACCCGCATTGCCTCGGCTTACGGTGTGGAGGACGAGAGTTTCTTTGTGCTGAGCAACGGCATCATCGCCACTGGGCAGCACTATGCCCGTGCCGAGTTCATCCCCATCAAGGGCACCCAACTGGCCAAAGTGGTGGAGGTGAACCAGCTCAGCCGCGATGTGACCGCCGGTGAATGTGGGAATGAGTTAACGTGCGAATGTGGTAATCAGACTAACGAATTCACGAATCCACAAGTTAACACGTTCAAACCGATGTCCGTGGAAACCCTCAGACAAAGGATTCAGGCCATCCGCAACATGCCCGGCAAGGTTTGGTGGGAGATGACGCTGGGCATTGCCCTCGGGGTGTCGTCGTTCAGCATTCTCTTTGGCGGCAGTCTTGTCGATGCCGTGGCAACACTTGTTGCGGGTGTTCTCTTAGGGTTGTTCATGACCTTTGTCAGCCCTCACCTATCGCGCCTTGTGGGCAATGTGGCCGGCGGATTAGTGGGTGGAATCCTTTGTATCCTGCTCTTCAGGCTGGCGATGGGCATTGATGGCTTGCCGCAGCTGCATTTGGCCAACATGATTATCGGCACGATTATAGCCTTGGTGCCGGGCGTTCCTTTTACTAATGGAATGCGCGACCTTGCAAACGAAGACTACATTGCAGGCACCACCCGTCTCACCGACGCCTTTTTGGTGTTCCTTTGTATAGCGTTAGGCGTTGCTCTGGCTTTTATCATCGATGGTGTCGCTACTGGAGGAATAGTCCAGCTAGGTGCCCCGGTCAAGGATCCTGTGGCTGCCCACTGGGCAATCCAGTTGGTTGCTGCCTTCGTGGGCACGGTAGGTTTCTCTGCTCTCTTTGGTGCACCCCGCCGTTTTTACCTTTATTGCGGTTTGGCGGGTGTGGCTGGCTGGGCGGTTTACCTGTTTGTGTCTACAGGCCATTCGGTAGTGGGCGCAGCCTTTTTTGCCGCACTCACCGTGGCAGCCATCAGCCACGTCATGGCTCGGTTGAGACACTGCCCTGTCACGGTCTTCCTCATCTGTGGAATCATCCCCTTGGTGCCGGGAGGCGGCATCTTCTGGACGGCCTACTATCTCGTCACCGACCAGCTGCGCTTGGCTGCCGAGACAGGTTTCGTTGCCTTGAAGGTCACTATCGCAATCGCCGGAGGCATCATTTTGGCCTCGGGAATCATCAACAGATGTCATTTGAACTCGTTAATTCGTTAAATCGTTGATAAGTTTATACGATTCGCAACATATCAACATAAAACTCATTCAGAAGATGGCTAAAGCAAGAACATACTATTTCTGTCAGGAGTGCGGCTACCAGTCGTCGTCATGGTTGGGTCGTTGCCCCGAATGCGGCAAATGGAACAGCTTTGTAGAGGAGGTTGTGAAAGCCGAGAGCACCAAGCGAAAGACCGGCTCTGCTATTGGCAAGTCCACACCTGTACGCATTCAAGAGGTAACCTACAGCGAAACCAAGCGCATCCCAACCCACTGCACCGAATTCGACAGGGTGCTGGGAGGCGGCATAGTTCCCGGCAGCCTGCTCCTTCTGGGTGGCGAGCCGGGCATTGGAAAAAGCACCCTCCTCTTGCAGACAGCCCTTGCCATTAACGACCGCAAACTGCTATACGTCAGTGGAGAGGAAAGTGAACAGCAGATTAGGATGAGAGCCGACCGTATTGGCATAGCATCTGAAAGTTGCTATGTTGTAAGCGAAACCGTCACTCAGCGTATATTCGAACATATCGATGCCGTGCAGCCAGACCTCCTCATAGTCGATTCTATCCAGACCGTCACCACCGAAGATGTTGATTCTCCCGCTGGAAGTGTCAGTCAAATCCGGCAGTGTACCACCGAGTTCCAGCACTATGCAAAAACCACGGGTGTCCCTGTCCTCCTCATCGGTCACATCACCAAAGACGGCACCCTTGCCGGCCCCAAGGTCATGGAACATATCGTAGACGCAGTACTCCAGTTTGAAGGCGACCGTAACTACGGTTTCCGCATCCTCAGGGCTTTGAAGAATCGTTTCGGTTCCACAGCCGAAATAGGCATTTTCGAAATGCGTGGCAGCGGCCTCCGAGAGGTTTCCAACCCTTCCGCACTACTCCTTTCGCACCGCGACGAAGAACTTAGTGGCACTGCTGTGGCCGCGACGCTCGAAGGTGCCCGCCCCATGTTCGTCGAAGTCCAGTCCCTCGTCAGCAGTGCCGTCTACGGCACCCCTCAGCGTAATGCCAATGGCTTCGACATGCGTCGTATGAACATGTTGCTTGCAGTGCTTGAAAAACGTTGTGGATTCAAACTCGGTGCCAAAGATGTCTTCCTCAACATGGCCGGAGGCATGCGCGTCAGCGACCCTGCCCTCGACCTTGCCGTGGCTTGCAGCATTCTTTCAAGCAATGTCGACATTCCCGTCCCGCCCCGCTATTGCTTCGCTGCCGAGGTCGGCCTCAGTGGTGAAGTGCGACCCGTTAGCCGCATCGAAAACCGTGTCAGTGAAGCCGACCGCTTAGGATTTGAGAAAATATTCATCTCAAAATATGACTCCCGGAATTTTGAAAAAAACAAATACCGCATACAAATTGTGGAAGTCAGCGTAATAGAAGAAGCTTTCCGCAACCTCTTCGCATAAGAACATGATAATGCGAAAAATGATTGACTAATTAAAGAATTAATGAATTCAAAAAATGCACTACACCTATCAAACCGAACAAACCTGTAGCGAACAAATTGACTTCGACATCGTTGATGGCAAGCTGCATAACGTTTCCTTCTTGGGTGGCTGCCACGGTAATCTCCAAGGCGTTTCCCGATTGGTAGAAGGAATGGATGTGTCTCAGGTCATCGACCGTCTCGAAGGAATCCGTTGCGGTTGGAAAGACACCTCGTGTCCCGATCAACTATGCCGTGCCATCCGTCAGGCTTTGGACACCAAATAGACTACAACTTGACCGCCCCACACCTCAAAACTGTCACCTAAAGCCTCGTTTAGCGAGGCTTCCCACCACCAAGAAATTCTGCGGTTTTCTATAGGCCACCGTAACCCTTTCACCGTCACAGGCACTTCGGGCGTAAGCGAGAATAACGACACCTGCTGCCCTTCCTTTGTGGCGAGCACCCCATGCCCATGTACTGGAACAAACACACCATAGTCGGATAACATGCGTATTCTCACACCTTGATATTGTTCCATATACCAGGACATTAAGCTGATATTTCCTAACGTATGGTCTTCTCTCAATCCAGTGGCACCGATATAGTCTATCACAATCTCCTTGTAAGTATATCCTGCCTCAAGAGCCGACGCCAGGGCATACCGTGTGGCCTTAGTCAAATCATTATATTCCTGTTCTGAAACCAAGTGGTGACGAACCACAATGCCCGCTCGCTCTGCCTTCCCGAAGAGGGTGGTATCTAAGCTGTCACCGTCGCCCACAACGTCTATTGTTGTGGAGGGGAATTCTGTTTGTCGGCAATGCCAGCCAAGATATTTTTCCAGTGCTCCATCGCAGCATACTATCCTGTCGGCCTGTCTCAACAGCCCGTCAACCCACTCTCCAGATGGGAATAAACCATTGGCTATTATTATGATATTCATCTTTATAAATCAATTATTCGGAACGATGTTCCTCTACAAAAATACAAAATAATTTCCAATGTCGAAAAATAATCGTAATTTTGCACACTCAATAGTAAGCAATGAATCAACCCAACTAACGCATTAACGCATTCACGAATTAACACATCCCAATAATGGAATCCATCAAGAAGATATACCGCAAAGGCTATGGTCCCTCAAGCAGCCACACCATGGGTCCCCATGCTGCAGCTTTACAGTTCAAGACCGACCATCCCGACGCCCACACCATCCGCGTCACCCTTTATGGCAGTCTTGCCGCCACCGGCCGCGGTCACCATACCGACAAAGCTCTCCTCGACGGCGCAGCCCCCATACCCATCGACATTGTCTGGAAACCTGATGTAGTTCTCCCTTTCCATACCAACGGAATGCATTTCGAGGCCCTCGACACTAACGGCAACACCACTGGCGACTGGACCATCTATAGCGTCGGTGGAGGAGCCCTTGCCAACGAAACCACAAGTATCTCTGAAGAGCACGTTTACAATATGTCCACCCTTGCCGAGATTCTGCCGTATATCGAACATGAAGGCATGAACTACTGGGAATACGTGCAGCAGTGCGAGTCCCCCGACATCTGGGATTACCTCCAGGACATGTGGAACGTCATGCAAGAAACCATCCGTGCCGGACTCCAAGCCGAAGGTGTCATCCCGGGCGGTCTTCATCTGCGCAGCAAAGCCCGTCAGTACTACGTACGTGCCTCCTCCTACAAGCCCAGCCTCCAGAGCCGTGCCCTCGTCATTGCTTATGCCTTGGCCACCTCCGAGCGCAATGCCGCCGGTGGATACATCGTCACCGCCCCCACATGTGGTTCCTCGGGCGTACTCCCCGCCGTGCTCTATCACCTCAAGAAAGCACACGACTTCTCCGATACCGAAATCCTCCGCGCCATGGCTACGGCAGGTCTTTTCGCCAACGTAATCAAGCACAACGCCTCTATCTCCGGTGCCGAAGTCGGCTGCCAAGGCGAAGTGGGCAGTGCCTGTGTCATGGCTGCCGTGGCTGCCAACCAGCTCTTTGGAGGCAGTCCGCAACAGATAGAATATGCCGCCGAAATGGCCATGGAGCATAATCTCGGTCTCACCTGCGACCCTATGTGCGGACTCGTCCAGATTCCTTGCATAGAACGCAACGCCATGGCTGCCCTCCGTGCCCTCGACATCAACATTTACGCCATGATGAGCGACGGCAAACACATCATCTCTTTCGACAAGGTGGTTCGCACCATGCGACGCACCGGCCACGACCTCCCAAGCCTGTACAAAGAAACCGCTCTCGGCGGCCTCGCCGTTGACGAGTAGCACCCATCACTTGAATTCATTATCACAATTAAAAACAATAATATCAGAGAACAATAAAAATCAACCCATCATGAAAAGAATCCTTCCGTTCCTCGCAGTACTCCTTATGGGCCAGGCCCTCATGGCACAACAATTCTCCCTCCCTATCCTACCCGAAAAGATGTGGCCGTCGGAATATGCCAACTACGAGACCGACATCCTCAACTGCTGCAACTACCTCCTAACCGCCGACCCTGCATTCAACCAACCAAAACACGAAGAGTGCTCCTCCTTCCTCATCCGATGGCTCAGTGGTGCTCCGCAGGTTCAGCTAATTATCTCCCCCGAACTCACCGATCCCAACAACTCGCATCTGCTGCTCGCCTATATCGCCGCCTGGACACGCCACTCCCTCCAGTACAAAGACGCTTCACAGTTGCTCTGCGCCAACGTCGCTGTCGAAGAAATGCTGCGTTTCTACGAAAGTTTCAAATCAAGCGTGGGCAAAAGCCGTCTCTGCGAAAAGCTGCTCAAGGTACAGAAAAAAGGCGAACTCGCCACCATGGTATCCAAAGCCCTTGTGAAGTAACCGCATGCGGCCTTCGTCCCTTCCCGTTTGTTGTGGAAAACAGTCCAGCTGGCTTCCGTGGTTGGCTGTGCTGCTTTTTGTCTCTTGTAAGCAAGAGGAAGTACCGTTCCCCTATGTGCCAAACATTCCGACCGACTTCAACCTTTCCACCACCTTTGCTGACGAGATGAAAGGTCCTGTTGCCATGTTCACCTCCGAGACTTTCGATGAATTTCACAATGCAATCGTCTCGCAGCAAATAGCCAGTTTCGACACGGCAGGCCGATGCCTCAACCTCTATTACCGCAATGCAGAAACTTGCCAACGCCTATCTTTCACTTACGACAGCTTGGGACGGCGTGTAGAAGAGCACACTTTTGTCGACACAACAGGCACCTCGTTCGACAACATCAACATGCCCTATACACATACCACTTACAGCTATTCCCGAAAAGGACGCAGATGCAAGGCGCGTATCACAGATCCCGATGGCAAGCAATATACCTTCCGCCTGCATTTCGACAAGAACAAGTCGTCGGCACATCCGCAAGGTCGTCTCACCCGTTTTATCTATCCCGACGGTTCGCGCTTCAGCTACGACTACGACACCGCCGGACACCTCGTCCGCCTCACCTGGCCCGATGCCTCGTTCGAGCGGTATGAATACAACAGTGATGGAGAAATGAAATCAAAAATCGACCGCAACGGTGTATACACTTGGTATATAGCACGCCCACCAGCTTCGCGGGTCGACAGCCTTGGCCGCGTAGTCGAAGAGGTGGTAGGAAAAGCCTCTTCCAACAGTTCCGCCCTCATTATAGCCACTTACGAATACGACGACCACAACAACTGGATTCGCCGCACCACCGCCAGCCTCCAGACTCCCACCCGCATAGAAGTCCGCTCATTCTCCTACTATAACGTAGAATAGCCCGCTAAATCACCGCCTCCCTCAATTCCCAAAACCAACTACAAACTCACAAGGCAAGTAACGTAGTATTGGTCAAAACCTGTCACTTCCCGTCTGTACTGAATTAATGATTCCCACCAGCCATAACAAACAGGCTCAACAATATTAATACTGGATCATCCCCAATATAGAAACAATTGCATAACCGCTATTTACCATCAATCAATAGTTCTACATAGGGAAATTGTAGTAGTTATTTAGCAAACTGCTTAACTACGTCCTCGGCGTAAGTTTTGGAGACAGGGATGAGACGTTCGCACGAGGCAATCTCGAGCACAAGCCCATCCTTCTCTTTCCGCAGGTACTTAACATTCTCAAGGTTCACAAGGAAGCCTCGATGGCAACGCACCATGCCCTGTGAGGAGAATGTTTCGGCTATATTCTTTAGCGAATTGTGGAGGATAAGAGTATCTTCCTTGTCGCCACTAAGATAGTGAATAATGGTGTAGTTGTCAGCAGCCTCGATATAGAGAACATTACTACGTTTGGTGACAAAAACTAATTTATCTCCTTTGTCATAGAACTGAATAACCTCATCGCGACTATCACTACTGCCTACAGCCTTACTTTCTTGCAATTGGTCGGTAAGCGTGGCTATTTCAAGACGCTTTTGCTGCAATAGAAAGACAAGGACTGTAACGATATAGGGCATCGTAAGCAAGGCAACTATGTCTATAATAACGCGCCCCGCCAACTCAAGCCACGAAACATTGGGGTTTTCATTAAGATACCAAGCGGCAACTGTAAGCAGTACCATTAACACAAGAAACTCGCATCCAATCCAAATAAAATAGGCTCCTAACGACATCTTGACATGTCGCTGGACCAAATAAAGGGAGCGTCGGCTCACACTGAACACTACAAGTCCAAGAAGCACAAGAATGATAGAATAGAGCCTGTAATCAAGAGAGGAAAGTATACCTTGTGGTTGAAGCAAACCTATCGGCCTGTAAACAACAACAAAAAAGATGCAGAACAGCAACACTAAAGCAAAGAATAAAATAACTATCCTTTTTTGAGTGAGGAGCTTCGGAATATATAATTTTAACTGATCAACAATACTCATTTTGCGCAATATTTTAACAAATTTCGCCCAAAATAGGCGATTTTCGCCCAAAATAACGCTATTTTACCAACAATATTATGCAAAACGCTAAATTTAACATTTCAGTATGAAACTTTCGTCGTTTCTTTGCAATTTGATTTTTAAAATATAATAAGGGTAAAAATGCCCTTATTAAGAACTAAAGAACTATTATATGAAAATAATTGGAACCGGAAGCGCTCTGCCAAAAAAAGTCGTAACAAACGACATGTTGACTGAGTTCTTCGACACCAGCGACGAATGGATTCGCACCCGCACCGGGATTGAAACCCGTCGCATTCTCACAGACGAAAGCTTACTTGACTTAGCAATCTCTGCCTCACAACGCGCCCTCGATGCTGCTGGACTCAAGGCTGAAGAACTCGATTACATCATTTGTTCAAATGTGAACAACAACTACGTTTACCCCTCTATGAGCTGCATGGTTCAGGGAGCCATCGGAGCCACCTGTCCTTGCTTCGACATCAGAATCGCCTGTGCAGGGTTTGTCTATGCCATGGACATAGCCGAATCGTTCCTGCAAACAGGACGTGCACACAAAATACTGGTGCTGGCAGCCGAAGAACCCACACGTTTCTGTCATTGGAAACAACGCGAAACAAGTGTGCTGTTTGGCGACGGTGCAGGTGCGGCAGTTGTTACAGAAGGCGGGGAATACTTAGGTGCCCGCATGACTACCATCAGCAACACCGAGGTTTTGTTCCAACGCAATCGACTGGAACCCACCCCATTTGAAGTAGAAGGCGTATACGTAGACCATCCCATGGTAATGCAGGGACGCGAAGTGTTCCGCATGGCTGTATCAAGTTGCTCAAAAGAAATCAGTTACCTGTTGGAAGAAACCGGTCATAAGGTTTCGGATGTGAAATACTTCTTGCTCCATCAAGCCAACATGCGCATTATCAAAGGTATTGAACAGTACCTTGGCGGAACCGACGAGCAGTATCCAACCACCGTGCAAAAGTACGGAAACACATCGTCTGCCAGCATTGCCATACTCCTGGACGAACAAGTACGTGCAAACGCCATTGATCGTGGCGACTTGATTGTGATGAGCGGTTTCGGATCTGGATTCACTACAGGTTCGCTGCTGATGAAATATTAAAATGAATGAGGGCCACGGCCCACAGTTATAAACCAACAAGAATAATTTGATTATGAATAAGGTATATATCACTGGCCTGGGGTGCGTCACACCTCTTGGCAACAACATCGAGAGTTTATGGGAAGGCCTGATGGCAGGCCGCTGCGGCATCGCCCCCATCGCCGCCCCTCACAGCGACACATTGCCCATTCATGTGGCCGCAGAGGTGAAAGATTTCAACCCTGAAGAGTTTGACATTGACAAGGGTACTGTACGTCGCAACGACATGTACACGCTCTTTGCATTGGCTGCCGCACATCAAGCCATGACTGATAGCGGTCTGCAAGTAGGCACCGATGTCGACCCCATGCGCATTGGCTGTGCAGTGGGTTCAGGTATTGGCGGCATCAAGACCTTCAACACCGAGCACACCAAGCTCATGGAAGAAGGCACCCGCCGCGTTTCGCCCCACTTCATCCCCATGATGATTGCCAACATTGGCTCGGCCAATGTGGCCATCAAGTATAACTGCCAAGGTCCCAACCTGCCTGTAGTAACGGCTTGCGCCACTGGCACTCATGCCGTGGGCGAGGCCTACCGCCTGATTCGCGAAGGACGTGCCGACGCCATGATTTGCGGCGGTGCCGAGAGTGCCATCTGCGACATCGCTTTGGCAGGATTCAACAATATGAAAGCCCTTACACAGAACTCCGACCCGCTGTCGGCTTCTGTTCCTTTCGACGCCCGCCGCAAAGGCTTCGTTATGGGCGAAGGTGCAGGTATCCTGATTCTCGAAAGCGAAGAATGCGCTCGCAAACGCGGTGCTAAGATATATGCAGAGGTGAGCGGATACGGCAACACCTGCGACGCACACCACTATACTGCCCCCCACCCCGAAGGCCGCAACGCCGCCGAGGCCATCCGTCTGGCCGCCGAAGAAGCCGGTTTCCAGCCAAACGAGAAGATGTACATCAACGCCCACGGCACCAGTACTCCCCTCAACGATGCCAGCGAAACTATGGCCATCAAGAAGGCTTTGGGCGAAGACATCGCCCGCAAGGTCGAAATCAGCTCTACCAAATCAATGCTGGGCCACATGCTCGGTGCTGCCGGTGCTGTAGAACTGATTATCTGCGCACTCGCTATCAAGAACGGCATGCTGCCTCCGACCATCGGTTACAAAGAACCCGACCCCGCCTGCGATCTGGATTATATCCCCAACACTGCCCGCAAAAGCGAAGTTGACATCACATTGTCCAACTCGTTCGGCTTCGGCGGACAAAACGCATGTGTGGCATTGCGCCGTGTCAAATAGAAACACTAAGGGGCGAGCCTCCGTGTCCGCCCCATATTATAACCTGCCCTCCTACTGGGCACCAGCGGAGAATACTCCGCTATTAAAAGTTCAAAATTATGATGACAAGAGAAGAAATTAAGAATTTTCTGCCCCACCGCGAACCCATGCTGCTTGTGGACGACATGGAAATGCAGGGCGACACCGCCGTGTCTCATTACCACGTACGCGGTGACGAATTTTTCCTGCAAGGACATTTCCCCGGCAATCCTATTGTGCCCGGTGTGATATTATGCGAAATCATGGGGCAGTCGTCAGCCATTCTGGTACTCGAAGAACTAAAGAACCGCCTCACCCTATACAGTGGACTGAACGATGTGCGTTTCCGCCAACCCGTCCGTCCTGGTGACACCATCACTGTCAAAGCCCACATCACTGCCCGCAAAGGCCTTATCTTCTTCATCGATGCTACGGCTTACGTGGACGACAAAGTGGCCTGCAAAGGCAAACTGTCGTTTGTGTTGGTGGACAAAGACAAAGCATGATTTTTTTGAAGTCAGGCAATAAAACAAGTATTTGCGCGTTATGTTATTTTAACTTGGGTCGCGTTTCAGCACCCAGTAACATAATGCAGAAAGTGTTATTAACTATTTTAAAGACACACAGAACATGAACCTTTTAGAGAACAAAATAGCCCTCATCACGGGTGCAGCGCGCGGCATCGGCCGTCGCACCGCCGAACTCTTTGCCGAGGAAGGCGCAACGGTAATCGTCACCGACCTGAAAGAAACTGAAAGCAGTCAGGAATTAATGCAGAAATTGCAAGCCATCAACCCCAAATGTGCTTTCTATACCGCCAATGCCGCCGACTGGTCGCAGACTGAGGCTCTCGCCAAAACTGTAATTGACACCTTCGGCCGCGTCGACGCCATCGTCAACAATGCCGGTATCACCCGTGACAACCTCCTGCTCCGCATGACTCCTGAAGATTGGGATTTAGTCATCCAGATCAACCTACGTTCAGTATTCAACTACTGCAAAGCCTTCATCCCCTACATGATGAAGAAACGCAACGGCAGTATCATCAATACCAGCTCGGTAGTAGGCGTGAACGGAAACGGTGGACAGTGCAACTATTCCGCTGCAAAAGCCGGTATTATCGGCTTCACAAAATCCTTTGCCCAGGAATTCGGTTCCCGCAACATTCGCTGCAACGCCATTGCTCCCGGTTTCATCCAGACTGCTATGACCGACGCCATCCCCGACGACGCCCGCCAGAAATGGCTCGACGACATCCCCATGCGCCGTGCTGGCACCGAACTGGATGTGGCTCGCGTAAGCCTCTTCCTCGCTTCCGACCTTTCCGAATATGTCACCGGCCAGGTGATTTGTATCGACGGCGGTATCAGCCTGTAATGAACTAACAAACAAAAAACTATCAACCCTTTCTGCCACACCGACGGAACGTTAGTCTGTCGAGTGGCAGATATAACAACGAAAACATATAATGAAAGCATACGTATTCCCCGGACAGGGAGCTCAGTTTGTCGGCATGGGCAAAGACCTATACGACAACAATGAGCATTGTCGCGACCTGTTTGAACGGGCCAACGAGATTATCGGGTTCCGAATTACCGACTTGATGTTTGCCGGCACACCCGAAGACCTAAAACAAACCAAGGTCACCCAGCCCGCCATATTTCTCCACTCTGTGATTCTGGCAACTTATATGGGCAGCGAATTCATGCCCGACATGGTAGGCGGCCACTCCTTGGGCGAATTCAGTGCCCTCGTTGCAACAGGTGCCATGGACTTTGAAGACGGCCTCCGTCTGGTCATTGCCCGTGCCAACGCCATGCAACGCTGCTGTGAGATGCACCCATCTACTATGGCTGCTATCCTAAAACTCGACGACAAAATCGTCGAAGATGTTTGCGCCGAGGTTACAGCAGCAGGCCAAGTGGTAGTCGCCGCCAACTATAACACCCCCGGACAACTCGTCATCAGCGGAACCATGGAAGGCGTTGCCCAAGCCTGCGAGAAACTGAAAGAGCTGAAAGGACGCGCTGTTCCCCTGGCAGTAGGCGGAGCTTTCCACAGCCCTCTCATGGAACCTGCTCGCGTCGAACTGGCCGAAGCCATCGAACGCACCCAGTTCCACACACCCATCTGCCCATGCTATCAGAATGTTTGCGCCACCCCTGTCGACAACCCCGACCAGATAAAACGCAATCTGGTTGCACAACTCACCTCCCCCGTCCGCTGGACCGCTACCGTGCAGAACATGATTGCCAACGGTGCAACCGAATTCATCGAGGTTGGCCCCGGCACCGCTCTCCAAGGCATGGTGAAACGCATCAGCCCCGAAACCGACGCCCACTCGGCATGCTAAGCAACTGGCTATACGGTGCCACATCGTCGCCCCTCCAGCCAAACAAACCACAATCCTCAAAAACGAAAATATAATAATAAAGACATGAGTATAAAAATCGTAGTACTGGCCAAACAGGTTCCCGACACACGCAACGTCGGTCCAGAGGCCATGACACCAGAGGGCACCATCAACCGTTCAGCCCTCCCTGCCGTGTACAACCCCGAAGATCTCAACGCCCTTGAAATGGCTCTCCGCGTCAAAGAAATGATGCCAGGCTCCACCATCACCGTGGTGACTATGGGGCCTCCTCGCGCCGAAGAAATCATTCGTGAGGCCATCTACCGTGGTGCCGACGACGGCTTTGTGCTGTCCGACCGCCGCTTTGCAGGTGCCGACACCCTGGCAACCTCCTACGCTATCTCTTGCGCTGTAAAAAAACTGGGACATGTCGACCTCGTTTTTGGCGGCCGTCAGGCTATCGACGGTGACACCGCTCAGGTTGGTCCCCAAGTGGCAGAGAAAATGGACATTCCCCAAATCACCTATGCCGAGGAACTGCTGGAGGTCAACGAAAAGTCCATCCGCATCAAACGTCGCATCAGCAACGGCACCGAGGTGGTCGAGTCTCCCCTCCCAGTACTTGTGACCGTTTGCGGCAGTGCTCCCAGACCCCGTTTCCGCCATGCTCATCTGGTTCTCCAAAACCGCCATCTCCAGATTCCCGTTTGGACTGCCGACGACGTAAACCCCGATTTCGAACGCCTCGGCCTCTCCGGTTCTCCCACCAAAGTGAAGAACGTGGACAGCGTGGTGCTGACTCAAAAAGACAACGTTCGCGTCGAAAACAACCAGGAGTCACTCAACAGTCTCATATCAAATCTTGTCACCAACCACATCATCGGATAAATCATGAACAGCATACTTGTATACATTGAAATCAATGAATCTGGCCGTGTCGCCGACGTGAGCCTTGAACTTTGCTCCAAAGGCCGCCGTTTGGCCGACCGTCTGGGCGGACAACTCGAAGCCATCGTGGCCGGAAACAATCTCGCCGACCTCGAGGGTCAATTATATCCCTATGGTGTCGATACCATCCTCTACGCCAACGATCCCCGTCTCTCGCCTTACCGCACCCTGCCTCATTTCAGCATTGTGGACAGCATCATCCGCGAACGTCAACCCGAAGTGGTTCTCTATGGTGCCACCAGCATCGGCCGCGACCTCGCCCCCCGCATAGCCTCTCATCTGCGCTGCGGCCTCACCGCTGACTGCACTGCCCTTGAAATCGGCGACCACACCGATCTCAAATCCGGCAAGGAATACCACGACATCCTCTATCAAATCCGTCCCGCTTTCGGCGGCAACATCGTGGCAACCATCGTTAGCCCCGAAACACGCCCGCAGATGGCTACCGTACGTGAAGGCGTCATGCGCAAAGAAATCATCGACGCCAACCGCAAAGGCCAACTCGTCAACATCGACGCTGCCAAATATCTCCGCAACGAGGACGAATGCCTCAAGGTGATTAGCCGCCAAATCGACCCCCAGGGCGTTGACATCAAAGGCGCCTCCATCATCGTTGCCGGTGGCTACGGCATGGGCAGCCGCGAAAACTTTGACATGCTCTACAAATTCGCCAACATGATTGGTGGCGAAGTGGGTGCCAGCCGCGCCGCCATTGACGCTGGTTTCTGCGACAACAACAGACAGATTGGACAAACCGGCGTTACCGTCCGTCCCAAGCTTTACATCGCCTGCGGCATCTCTGGTGCCGTCCAGCATCGTGTGGGCATGGAACAGTCCGGCCAGATTATTTCAATCAACACCGACCCCGACGCACCCATCAACGCCATTGCCGACTACACCATCATCGGCGACGTGTGCGAAGTAATCCCGCGCCTCATGAACGCCTACCAGTCTTGCAAAAAATAATTTAGTACCAACATAATTCAGGCGGAGCAACGTTGCCCACGCAACCCTTTTCCCCGCCCAGCATCCAAACCATGAATTACTATAGCGACAACGAAAGTCTGAAGTTCTATCTTCAGCATCCCGAAATCGAAAAAATAGCCACTCTCCGCGAAAATAATTTCGAAGAGGCTGGCCAGTACCCCGATGCCCCCGCCAATGCCCAGGAGGCCGTCGAAGGCTACCAAAACGCCATGGATCTCATAGGCGAAATCACCGGCGAAGTCATTGCCCCCAATGCCGCCGATGTCGATGCCGAAGGCCCCTCTGTCGTCAACGGCCGCGTGGTCTATGCCAAAGGCACTCAACAAAACCACCAAACCCTCACCCAGTCAGGCCTCTACGGCATCAAACAACGCCGCAAATACCACGGTCTCAACATGCCTGGCACTGTCACCACCATGGCAGGCGAAATTGTAGCCCGTGCCGATGTAGGCTTTGCCACCATCTGGATGCTCCAGGACTGCGCCGACACCATCGAGGATTTCGCTTCCGAAGCCATTAAAGACAAATACCTCCCCCGCATCTACGAAGGTGCCACTTGCAGCATGGATCTCACCGAACCCGATGCAGGTTCCGACCTCCAGTCTGTACGCCTCAAAGCAACCTTTGACGAGGCCGCCAACTGCTGGCGTCTCAACGGTGTCAAACGTTTCATCACCAACGGCGACGCCGACATCCACCTCGTCCTTGCCCGCTCCGAAGAAGGCACAACCGACGGCCGTGGCCTCTCCTATTTCGTCTACGACCGTGCCGACGGTGGTCTCACCGTGCGCCGTATCGAACACAAAATGGGTATCATCGGCTCCCCCACCGCCGAACTCGTCTTCAACAACGCCCCCTGCCAACTGGTTGGCGAACGTCGTTTGGGACTTATCAAATACACCATGTCCCTCATGAATGGTGCCCGTCTCGGCGTCGGTGCCCAGGCTGTCGGTCTCTGCGAAGCCGCCTGCCGCGAAGCCGTAGACTATGCTGCCGCCCGCGAACAGTTCGGTAAAACCATCGACCAGATGATTCCCGTCCAGGACATCCTCCACACCATGCGCGCCAAAACCGACGCCGTGCGTTCGCTCCTCTACGAGACAGCACGTCAAGTGGATCTCGCCAACTGCTATGACCGTCTCTCCAAAATCCGCACCCTCGCTCCCGAAGAGCGTCAGGCCATGAAAGCCGCCTTGCGTAATGCCGACTGCCTCACGCCTCTCACCAAACTGATGGCCAGTGAATACTCCAACCAATGCGCCTACGACTGCATCCAAATCCACGGCGGCAGCGGATTCATGAAAGAATACACCTGTGAACGCCTCTACCGCGATGCTCGTATCCTCAGCATCTACGAAGGTACATCTCAGCTGCAGGTCGTCGCTGCTACCAAAGGCATTAGCAATGGCAGCTATCTCAAACGCATCGCCGACTATGATGCCATGCCCATAAGCGAACAACTCAACCCCCTGCGCGAAGTCCTTCGCCAGATGACTGCCGACTATCAGGCCATGCACACCCAGCTCACCGCCGAGGGTGCTGGCGAAGCCTTCGAACACAACGTTCGCGGTCTTGCCGAAAGCCTCGCATACATCATCATGGGCTACCTCCTCCTGCTCGATTCCGAACGCGACAACCGCTTCCTCGACTCCTGCCGTCGCATCATCCGCCTCGGCCGTGCCGAAATGGCCAAACATCAATGCGAAATAAACTGCACGCTGTAACTTTTTTGAAGATATTAAATAATTTTACTATCTTTGTAGCATAAACAAAAAATATCACATTATGACTAAGAGCAGATATATCAAATCGTTATGCTTGGGTTTCGCATTATTGTTTGCTGGTTTTACCGCAAAAGCCCAACAAGTTGAGACTTCAATTTTCCTCAATGGAACGCTCCCAATGGCTCAGTTCAACGACAATGTCAACTTAGTGCCATTCGACGAAACTTCGTTCCATGTTCTTGACCGCAGCCAAATCGGTAAGGGTGCTGCCTGTGGCCTCGGTGCCACTGCCCGCTTCGGACTCTGGTTCGACGTAGGTGTCGGCGAACTCCAGCCTTTTGCCGAAATCAGTTTCCTCTGGAACAACTCTGGTCCCTCCATCCGCAAAGCCTACGACAGCCATGCCGATTCTCTGAACCAGTACCCCACTGCTCCCCAATATCTTAACCTTCCTGTTATGCTGGGTCTCAAGTATCGCTACAAACTCATGCCCGACCTCCAGCCTTTTGCTGAACTGGGCATCGGCTACGACTTCCTCTTCATCACCAAGAACGGCTATCCCAGCAGCACCTTCCACTACAAACCCAACGGAGGTTTGACTTGGATGTTTGGCCTTGGTACCTATCTTGGCGAACATGTTAGCGTCAGCTTCAACTACACCGGCCTTGGCAGCCATCTCATCGAGCCTACTTCCAAGTCCGCTCCCGACCCGTTCGAAGAGACCTACACCGGACGTACCCGCGCTTCTTTGGGCACCTTGGGTCTCCGCGTCGGTTTCCACTTCTAATCAGAGTGACTCAAAACAGAATAAAAAAGGGTGGCACAAAACGTGTCATCCTTTTTTCTGTTTGTTACTTAATGTCTAAATGCAGCATCGGCACACCGCCTATCGTCCCCTCAAGCCGGTCGCCTATCTCTACCGGTCCTACACCTGCAGGTGTCCCGGTAAAAATCAAATCGCCCGTTCTTAACGTCATATATCGCGAAATGTAAGAAATCAGCACATCAACCGGAAAAATCATATCCTTCGTGTTGCCGCTCTGCACCACACTCCCGTTCCTTGTAAGAGCGAAATCAAGGTTATCTATCCTCGCCTCTTGCACTCCCAACCGCTCACCAAGGTCTGCCAAACGCACAAACGGACCTACCACGGCACTCCCGTCAAATCCCTTCGACACTAACCACGGCAACCCTGCCGCTTTGGCCTTCCGCTGCAAATCCCGAGCCGTAAAATCAATCCCTAACGCAATAGAATCATAGTAACGATTCGCAAATCTCGCATCAATGCACTTTCCAAGGCGGTTTATCTTAACAACCACCTCTACTTCGTGTTGTAAATCCTGTGTAAAATCCGGATAAAACAATGGCAACTGTTTAGGATTCAACGCGCTGTCAGGTTTCATAAAGAATGTAGGCTCACTGGGTACCTCGGCCTTCATCTCACCCGCATGGGGAGCATAATTCCTCACCACACACAATATTTTCATAATAGGAAAGTATTAATTTTAGGGACAATTATCAACTATCTCTGAATCAAAAGTAACTGTAATCCACAATCATAATCCGTCTTGCATGGGCAGCTTTCATACTGTATATCGACTTCATGCTTTTCGGATTGCGGAGCGGATCCGAAGGTGCCACCTCATTGCTGTCGGGGGCACCGTGAGCCACTGTAGTCAATTTCAAACTGCCATTATTCAAATACGGGCGCAAGACCTCATCATTCCAACGCACCAACTGGTTTTTGAAACTATCAATCCTGCGCTTTGAAAGATTCACATTATACTGGCTCTCAAACAACGGGCTGGCAAAACCGTCCACCGTCAGGCAAACTTTCTTTCCAGACTTCAAATCGGCGTACAACATCTCCAACAGCTGCATCATATGATCATACCCACGTTTCACTTCATAGTCAAAAAACATATCCACACTGCCCTGTATCGAATCCCATTTCCGCTTGTCTACTGGACTTGGCTGAGCCCCTTTATATTCGTCGCGCATCTGCATGTATCGGTGGTACGTAGCCGCATAATCCAGATTTGTCACCGTGTCTAATGTGCATGGCGTCGGCTCATCGTTGTGGAAATACAAGCTCAAGGGCAGCAAGTCCCATGCCCGTAGCGGAGCAGGCTCTTCCTTCACAACGGGTGCAACTCCTTCCGGACGTTGCAGCAGTCGCCAACGGTACAAATCATGGCAGCAATTGCTGTCCGATTCATACAACGACCCCGGTCTGTTCGATGAAAGGAAACCGCAGGCAATAACCATTTCAGTCGTATCCTTTCTCTCCTGCACACAGCGGCAACGACAGGGCTGCATCGTAAAAAACAGGTCGTCGTAGGCACTGTTCAGTTCCTTCCCCAACGTCCTGGGCATCTGCCAACTGTTACGGTATCCTTCCGAACGGTACACATCAAAACCTCCCTGACCTCCTGCGCGATTACTCGAGAAGTATAACGCCCCCTCTTCATTACTATAAAACGGGGTCACGTCATTGCTGTCACTGTTCACAGGTTGCCCCAGATTCGTGCAATTTCCAGGCTTTCCGTCGCTTATGATTATCGTATACCAAATATCCATTCCGCCCATTCCTCCTGGACGATCCGAACTGAAATACAATATCGTCTTCCCGTCAGGCAAATACCCAACAGCCGGATGCGTACTTGTATACCCCTCTACATTCACGTTTCCTCCCAACGGCACAGCCTTGCGCCAACGATTGTTCACCCGCTTGGTGTAGTATATTTTGTTCACATTTTCCTTTCCAAACTCCCCACGTGTGAAATAGATGATGTCATTCTTGGCGTCATACGTCACATTCCCACAGTTCATACCGTTGGCATTCAGTCCCCACAGGTTCAACGCCCCCTCGCCGAGACTTCCGTCGCTGCTCACAGTTGTCTGCATCACACGTGTCAAAACCGGTGTAAAATCAATCAAATACAGGTGGTTCGCATCCTGGTTTTGCATCGACGTATACAGCAACACGCTGTCTCCTACCATCACTGCACCCGTCTCACTTCCTGTCGTGTTAATTCCCATCGGCAGATGCGTCACCTCATACCGGGTCTGAGCTTCTACCGCCGGCATGCTCACCAGCGCAACCAATAACAATAACCAACGTTTCATATCACTAAATTGTTATTCTTTTTTGACATTTGTTCTTTTATCAATACTGCGGGCATTTTATCCGTTTCGTCTTCTTGTTGCCCGATGTGAATCGGTACACCATTCCCCCCTCAAAAGCCCCTATTCCTCCGCTCGCAACCGAAAGCCCCGACACATTGGCATCATAACTGAATGTAAACAGAAATGCGCCATACTCCATCATCAAATTGGCGATTATCGCATCTGCATGACGAAAAGCCAACCCTGCTCGCAAACTAACCTCTCTGGCTCCGTCCTCTTCTATATACCACTTCAAATCTGCGCCATACACCAACTCAGAATGCTTCCCTTGATGTTGCCACAGCACTACTGGCAACAGCGATATACTTTGCCATTTTCTAAATTCCGCACGGGCAAACATGCTGTATCTTCTTTCCAAGTGGGTGTCATCCAACTGCATATAAGATATATTCGGCCTGTTTATATTGCGTACTGAAAATCCAACCTTGGCATGCAAATCCGACATCGCCTGCCAATACCACGCCACACCTGCCGCCAACAAACCATATCGCACTGTCTGCACTGTGAAACTCTCCGACGGGTCTTCCATCTCTGCCTGCGATGGATCAAAACCGCTCTGCGCAAAGCCTCCTTCCAAACCCACCGACAAAATACTCGTCCCTGCCCTGTTCAACGGCTGATAATAAGCTATCGAAAGATGTCCCGACGTAGTTCCGTAATGCAACGTCCCGGCATGGTCGTTAAACACAGTCATCCCCACACTCAACCCCTTCCGTCCTGCTCCGCGCCACAATGCCATCTCACCCGACACAGCCAACGTCTGATAAGGGATACTCACACTCGCCCATTGGTTCCTGTACACCATACCAAACCGTCCTACACCCTCATAGAAACCAGAATACGCTGGATTCAGCAATACCGGGTCTGCATCCACCTGCGAAAAGTGAATGTCTTGCCCCTGGCCAACCATAGCCACAAGCAGCGTTGCCCATATTGTTATCCAACGTTTCATATCGTCTTATTTCGATTTATTCAACCCTTGGCATAAGGCGGTAGCGATATATCCGCAAAATCTCCCTTTAAATACTTGAAATATCCTACTATGCCCACCATGGCGGCATTGTCTGTACAATACTGGAACTTAGGAATAAACACGCGCAGTCTGCGCCGTTTGCCCAGTCGCTCCAACTCACTGCGCAGCAAACTGTTGGCTGATACGCCTCCGGCTATGGCCACCTGCTTCACTCCCGTCTCTTTCACTGCACGTTCCAACTTCTTCATCAAAAAGCCTACTATGCACTGTTGTATCGATGCACACAAATCCGCTTTGTTCTTCTCAATAAAATCAGGGTCTTCTGCCAAGCGGTCTCTCAAAAAATACAGGAATGACGTCTTTATGCCGCTGAAACTATAGTTGTTCCCTTCAATATGGGGCACGGCAAAATGGAACACCTCGGCATTCCCCTCTTTGGCCAGCCGGTCGATGATAGGACCTCCCGGATAGCCCAAATCCATTATCTTTGCCGCTTTGTCAATTGCCTCTCCTGCTGCATCATCAATCGTTTCTCCCAGCACTTCCATCCCAAAATGACTCTTCAACAACAATATCTGTGTATGCCCGCCGCTAACCAGCAAACATATAAACGGGAATTCTGGAACTACACTCTCGTCTGTCTCCTTGATAAAATGCGACAGCACATGTGCTTGCAAATGGTTCACCTCTATCAGCGGGATATTCAGCGACTGCGCAAAACCTTTCGCAAACGACACTCCCACCATCAACGACCCAAGCAATCCCGGTCCTCTCGTAAATGCCACCGCACGTATATCCTCGCTCAGCACTCCTGCGTTCTTTAACGCGGCATCCACTACCGGCACAATATTCTGCTGATGGGCGCGTGACGCCAGTTCCGGCACCACCCCGCCATACTGCTCATGCACCTTCTGCGATGCAGTAACGTTGCTCAGTATCCGGTCACCGCACAGCACTGCGGCCGATGTATCGTCACACGACGATTCTATTGACAATATGATTGGTTTCTCCATTTCGTTCTTTCCTGCGGCCTTTTGCCGCTCAATTATTTTATTTATCGGACACATTCTGCCCGTTTGCAAAGTTACAAATAAATTCTTGATTATAGCAAAAAAATAACCCCTCAACTCCAACACTCTACATTTCTACACACCTGCTTTACCCCACAATTACTGTTATAAACCAATTAATTACATCAACATCGCAAACAATAAAAAACCTACCATTCCCACTCCCTTCAAACCCTTTGTCAACCCCCTACCAAAACCCTATTTCCCTCAACCTGTCAACCCTATTCGACCATTCCTCAACGCCCTTCAAACTCTTTTGGTAACCTCTATCAATTATCCCTGAAGGGGGCATTCATGATAATCAACACTGAACATTAAACACGAATTACCGTGTAATTACCAAAAATACAAGAACATTAAGTTTAAAAAAGAACATTATCATTGCCAACCAATGGGTGAATAGAATCTACTTATTATAAAAAAATACTCGTCACATACTTTTTCCCTAAAAGTGACGTTATAATATTTTGTGGGAAGCATTACCCACCTCTTCGCAACTCATGGGCAAGGCAAACAAATATGCAATCCGGCGTGTGGTAGTCTCTTTCTTTCTGCTGCTCTACCTCCTCGTCGCCGCACTCAACAGCACCATCGTTCAATCCTACCTCGGTGCCGTTGTAAGCGACTACTTTTCCAAAGAATGGGGTGGCAAAGTCCGCATCGGCGCGCTACACGCAAGCCCTTTCAGCCACGTCATTCTCGACAAAATAGAACTCATCTCCCCAACCAACGACACCATCTATTACGGTGACCGGATCACCTGCCGCTTCAAACAATTCCCCTTCAACGGCTCCGGTCTTCATTTCCGTTCCGTCTACCTCCGTAACGGCCGCTACCATCTCCACACCTTCCGCTACCCTGACGGCAAATCTGGCATCAACCTCAACTTCATCATCGACTACTATGCCGCTCGCTCCACCCCTGATACAACACCCGCCACTCAAGTCTTCACTGTCGATGTCGATGAACTCCGCCTCCATAACATAAGTTACATTCAAGACCTCCCCGAACCCGAACATCCCCGCCTTTACGCCCACGGCGTAGTCATCCCCCACATGCGCTACTGGAACACCAGCGGCGTACTCCGCAACATCCATGTCGCCAACGACCACGTCAAAACCCGTGTCGTCTCCCTCACCACCACCGAAGAATCAGGACTCCACATCGTCGACCTCTCCATGGATGCCGAAGTCAGCCCCAACGGCATCAGTGCCACCAATATCGACCTCCAAACCGACGACAGCCGTGTCTTCATGGACGCCCGTCTCGACTTCAACGGTTGGGAAGAGATGTCGGATTACTGCAACACCGTCTTCCACGACGTCACCATCAAAGAAGGCACCGAAGTCAATCTCCGCGACGCTGCCTTTTGGGCTCCCGTTCTGTGGGGCACCAACGTCAAAATCGCCACCCAAGGCCACATCTACGGAACCATCGCCGACCTCAATGCGCAGAACCTCCTCTGCCAGTTCGGCGAAAGCAGCCGCCTGTTACTCGACGCCGACATCAAAGGTCTCCCCTTCATTGAAAAAACCACCCTCAACGCCGTCCTCCACCGTCTCCACACCAACCACGACGACCTCGCCGCCATCCAACTGCCCGAATCCGTCCACTTCACCCTCCCCGACATCACTCGCCGCATGGCCGTCATCGACCTCTCTGCCGAAGCCCACGGCGGCATGCACGACCTCGAAGCATGGGCAAACCTCAACAGCCTTATCGGCGACCTCGAAACCCACGCACACCTCCTCTACGACACCTCCCTTCTGCAATATACCTGGCTTGGCGACATCGACTCCCGCAATATCGGCGTCGCACCCCTCCTCCCCAACCCCTGGGTCTCACGCACAGGTCTCCACCTCTCTTTCCAAGGCTCAGGCACCTCCCTCCCTGCCCTCTCCGCCAACGTCGAAGGCCGCCTATACAACACGCGCCTACGCGGCAACAACATCGGTCGCACATGGCTCTCCGCCGACATTAACCATGGTGAATTCAATGCCGACTTTGGCATCCGAGACTCACTCATAGACCTTGACATCAACGCCTACGGGAATCTCAACGACTCTTCCTACCACGCCGATGCCCGCCTTAATCATGCCCGTCTCTCCGACCTCGGACTGCTCCACTCCTCCCAACCAGTCACCCTCTCCACCCATCTCCAGGCTACACTCAGCGGACAAGACCCCGAAAACCTCAGTGCCGATGCCTCCTTCCGCAACACGCTTCTCGAGCTCGGAGAACGCTCCGTCGCCCTCCAAAATATCGTCCTCCAAGCTGTAAGCCAGGAACAGTCCAAACACATCGTAGCCGGATGCGACTGGCTCACGCTAAATCTCGACGGACAATTCCCCTTCACCCACCTTCCCCTCATGGTCCAAGACTTCTGCCGCCGCTTCCTGCCAGCCTACATCAACCCCTACCTCGACAACCCCGAGCCCCCCGACACTCCCACCAATTCCGATATTGCCGCCCAGGCCGCCAACCCCCTCGCTCCCGACAATTTCCATTTCGAAATGCTCTGGAACGACCCCCAAGGCTCCTTCGCCGATCTCATGCCCAACATCCTCATTGCCGACGGCACCCACATCCTCGGCAACTACAACGGCTCCGAAAGCCTCAAACTCATCCTCACCTCCGACTCCCTCAACTACGGAACCATCCAACTCCGCGACCTTGGCCTCGACGCCACTCCCTTGGGCGAAACCTACCGTCTGATACTTCGAGCCACTACCCTCCGCAGCGGTCCCATCAACATACTCGACAACCTCAATCTCACCACCACGCTCACTCCTTCACTCTCCACTCTCGCCCTACGGTGGGACGACAACGCCGCCACCCTCGCCAACCAAGGCGACCTCGAGTTCTTCCTCACCAGCACCCGCGACGACAACCGCATCATGATTACCAAGCCACACTTCTATGTCGTCGGCCAAGAATGGAGCATAGTCTGCACCGACGGCATACGCTTCAACCAACAACGCCTGCAATTCGACAACCTCCGCATCTACGGCATGACCGCCAACCCAGGTTCTAACAGCATCAGTTCCTGCTCCGTCGCCCTCAACGCACTTATCTCTGGCTCCGACCATGACCATGTCGACGCCCGTTTCGACGACTTCCCCATCGGCCAGTTGGCCACCCTACTCCTCGCTTCGCAGCCTGTCGCCATCCAAGGCACCCTGCAAGGCACCGTCCAGGCAAAAGACTTCAAATCCGACACCCGCCTCGACGCCAACCTCCAAGTCGAGGACTGCATGGTCAACCACCAATCCCTCGGTACGCTCAACATCAACACCCAATACCAAACCGACCAAGCCAAACTCCTTGCCGACGTAGTAGCCGTCAACGGAAACCTTACACCCCTCCAACTCCACGGCTACCTCCTCACCTCATCTCGCAACAACGAAATCAACTTCGACCTCGACGCTGACCATCTTCCCCTCCAAATAGCCCAACCCATACTCCAGCAAGCCGTCGACGAACTACAGGGCACTTTGAAAGCCCACATCCATGCCGAAGGCCCCCTCAACTCACCCCACCTCCATGGCAACCTCGCTCTACTCCAGTCGCGGCTCAAGCTAAAATCCACAGGCGTCACCTACTTCGTCAACGACAGTGTGAAAGTTGACGGACTCGGCCTGCAACTCAACAACTTTAGCATCACCGACAACGAACAGAACCGCGCCCTCCTCAACGGTACAATTGACCTCAACAACGGCACCACCCTCGACCTCAACCTCAACACCGACCGCCTAAAAATCCTCGACCTCCCCGCCTCCGATCAATCATTCTACGGCAAACTTATCGCGAGTGCCAACGGCCGCGTCAGCGGTCCAATCCAACGTCTGCAAGTAGCCGTCGAGGCTACCTCTCAGCAAGGCAGCGAACTCTTCGTCCCCATCTCCAACCGCAAAGAAATCAGCGAAAACGAATTCATCGTCTTCATCCAGCCCCAAATCACTCCCCGCCGTCTCACCCCATCACGTCAAGCCCTACCCTCACAACGCCTCAACCTCCAGGCCAACGTCACCGTCACCCCCGACGTCACCCTCCACCTCCCAATGGACTTTGACCAACTCACCGCACAAGTCACCGCCGTCGGTCGCGGCGATATCCAGGTCACCATGCGCGGAAGCAACGAACCCAACATCCTCGGTAACTACGAATTCACCCACGGCAACCTCTCCCTCTCTCTCATCCAACTCATCAACAAAAACTTCGCCATCGAAGAAGGAAGCACCCTCAACTTCCCCGGCAACATCAACGACGCCCGCTTCAACATCAACGCTGTCTACAACCAGCGTGTCAACCTCGCCACCCTCACCTCCGACGCCACCGACACCTACGTCCAAGTACAAGACGTCATAAGCCTCGCAGGCACTCTGCAGCAACCATCCATCCGCTTCGACATACGTCTCCCCAACGCCGAACAAAGCGTCTCCGAACAAGTCTTCTCCTACATCGACAAAAACAACGAACGCGACCTCCTCAACCAATCCATCTCCATCCTCCTCATGGGACGTTTTGCCCCCGTCGGCACCGAACAGAGTGCGCTCAACCCCCTCGGCGACGGCGGAAGCATCAATCTGCTCACCTCCTCAGCCAGCAGCCTCGTCTCCAACCTCGTCAAAGTGGTCGACGTCGACTTCAAATACCAAGCCGCCACCGGCACCACTGCCGGAAAATTCGATGTCGGCATCAGCAAACAATGGAACAAACTCTACTTCGAATCCACATTCGGCTACGGCAACACCAACTCCCAGATGGAAAACACCTCGGGCAACGTCCTCGTCGGCGATGTCGAAGTAGGCTACCGCTTCAACCCCACCTTCAACTTCTACGGCTTCCACCGCTCCAACACCAGCTTCTACACCCGCACCGAACTCCCCTACAAGCAAGGCATCGGCATCAAACTCACCAAAGACTTCGACAGCTTCTACGACCTCTTCCCCTGGCTGCGCCGCCGCTCCTTGCTCAAACCCTCCGATTCCCCGCTCGGAAAACAACGCTGACGCCCCTCCCAAGGCATCAGCCTCCCCATAAAACACCCTTAAAACATGAACATATCCGAAAATTACTACTCTCTTAAAAGCAATCTGCTCTTCGTCTTTGCAGTACCACTCTTCGTCCTGCTGTTCATGGTATGCTACCAACCCCAATTCTACGACCGCGGCGGCAACCTCATGGAACTCTGGGAACAGCACGACAGTTTCTGCCTTCCCATCATCTGCGCCATCATCTTTCTGGTACTCGCCATCAGCCGCACCATCCTCTGCGTGGCCCTCGTCCGCCACAACCTCTCCAACAAAGAATGGCTCCTCTGGCAAATAACAGAATGGGTGTCAGCCTCCGCCTTTGTCACCCTCTTCGTCGCTCTATACTTCCACATGCGCTTCTTCAACCTCCTCCCCCGCATGCTCATCACCGGCTTCGGCCTCATCGTCTTCCCCTACGTCATCTACTGGCTCACCATGCAACTCTCCGACCGCGACCTACGCCTGCAACAAGCGCAATCCAAAATCCTTGACCTAAGCCGCGGAATAGAACGCACCGAAAGCAGTATGATACGCTTCACCGATGAAAAAGGAAACGTAAAACTCGTTGTCGGCACCGACCGCGTCATCTGTCTCGAATCCGCTGGCAACTACGTCACCGTTTGCTACGACGACGAAAGCAAACTCGTCCGCTACAGTCTCCGCAACACCCTCAAAGGCCTTGAAACCATCGCCTCCAACAACGGACTGGTGCGCTGCCACCGCTCCTACTTCGTCAACCTCTCCCACATCCGCACCCTCAAACGTACTACCCAAGGCGTCTTTGCCGAAATAGACCATCCCGGCATCGAAGACATCCCCGTCTCCAAATCCTACGCCTCCGAACTCATCCGCCTCTTCGGCAACTAACCCCCAAACCATTAAACATCAAACCTCATCCCGCACATGAAACATAATACCCTCTACCTCACTCTTCTCCTCATATTTTTCAGTCTTCCCGCTTCAGCACAACGCGACTACACCGCCGACTCCATCGCCTTTGTCAACGCCGACTGGCACTCCGACACCCTCGACGGCTTCCGTTTCATGTACCACCATTTTATGCACCGCCAAGTATTCAACTCCAACCAATACTTCAGTGTGATAGAAGTCCCCTCCGGCTCGCTCACCCGCTTCAAATTCGTCTCCGATTCAACTCTCACCACTGTAGCCGATTTCGCCACCCGCACCAACGCCATTGCCGCCATCAACGGCTCATACTTCGACATGCGCTCCGGCATCCCGGTCTGCTACCTGCGTATCGACGGCAAAGAACTCGGCATCAACACTCCCGCCCGCAACGACTCCATCAACCGCAAATACTATCAATACGCCACCATTCGCCTGCTCCCCACACGGCGTCCCCGCTTCGCCGTGCCCGACAGCAACCGCATGGCCGAGCGCGCCATGCCCGACAGCAACCTCATGACCACAGGTCCCATGCTCATATACAAAGGCAGCGACGTTCCGCAACGCCTCGACCGCCGCTTTGTCTACGGCCGGCACAACCGCACCGCCATAGGTCTTAAACCCGACGGCACCGTAGTCCTTGTTGTAGCCGACGGCCGACACTGCCGCGAAGCTGAAGGTCTCAGCCTTCCCGAACTCACTCGCATCATGCGCTGGCTCGGCTGCTGCGACGCCGTCAACCTCGACGGTGGCGGCTCTTCAACCATGTACATCAAAGACCGCGGCACTGAAGGCGTGGTCAACCATCCCTCCGACAACGGCCGTTTCGACACCTACGGCCAACGCCGCGTCGCCAACGCCATTATCCTGACCTCAAAAACACAAGAACAAAAGCCCTCCAAACAGCCTTCCACACCATCCACCCCTTCCAACCCTCCCACGCCAACACAAGATAATTGAAAAAATATAAGGAACTGAGGAAATAAACTATCCCCAGCGTACTTCAAATTTCAAGAAGACAGGCGTAATGGACAAAAAGTAGGCTGATTTTCAGTCGAATTTTAGTGGGGACAAAAACAAGTCGTTTCTTTGCACCGTCGACGAAGCGGAGAGGAGCTCTGCTGGGGAGCATCTCCTCAAGGAATATCCGACGAGGTTTTATTCCAAAGCAAGGGCTGCCATTACAGGCGGCCTTTCTTGCTTTGGGTAATACCTCCAGATGCCTCAGAAAACCCATTAAGCGGCCTTTGTGCCGCAATTATTGTTGGATTACGAGTTGAGATACTCCAGTATCATCTTTATCTTGCGTCTTCGTGACATTCCATTGTGGTTTCGCAGTTTGTTCTTGAGGTCCGAGAAATGTCC
>ONIP01000051.1 GCA_900317955.1 uncultured Bacteroidales bacterium | reverse complement strand
CAGCGGACGCAGGTCTTCCATATCCCAAGCCTCGATTTTCTGGATTTCGTGGCTGGTGCGGAAGCCGTCGAAGAAGTTGAGGAACGGCACGCGGCCCTTCAGGGCGGCGAGGTGTGCCACAGGGGCGAGGTCCATCACCTCCTGCACGCTGCTTTCAGCCAGCAGGGCGAAGCCGGTCTGGCGGGCAGCCATCACGTCGGCGTGGTCGCCGAAGATGGAGAGGGCCTGGGCGGCGAGGGCGCGGGCGCTCACGTGGAACACGCCGGGCAGCAGCTCGCCGGCGATCTTGTACATGTTGGGGATCATCAGCAGCAAGCCCTGCGAGGCGGTGTAGGTGGTGGTGAGGGCACCGGCCTGGAGAGAGCCGTGCACGGCGCCGGCGGCACCGGCCTCACTCTGCATCTCGACGACCTTCACGGTCTCGCCGAAGAGGTTCTTACGACCGCCGGCGGCCCACTCGTCGATATACTCGGCCATAGGGCTGGAGGGGGTGATGGGGTAGATAGCTGCTACCTCGCTGAACATGTAGGCCACATGCGCTGCAGCGCAGTTGCCGTCACAAGTCATGAACTTTTTTTCTTTTGCCATAAGCTTAAACGTTTAAGGATTAATATTTTAAATTGCAATTTACACTACGTGTGAACTTACAAAAATACAAAAATAAAATGGATTAGAGAAAACTATTTTGGGTAATAAGTGCTTTTTGGCCAATTAATAGATTTTCTTTGCCCAAAGGTCGGATAGAAATTCCCTTACAGGGATAATCTCAATATTGTTTTTCATACGGCGATACCTGTCCAGTGTAATACCGTGTTATCATAAAGTCGCACTTTAAATTATCCGAATATTTTAAAGTTTCGGTTTGAAAAAATACAACTTTTTCAGATAATGACAGAATTTTTTACAGGCATTTATATCAACCCTTCGAATTCGAGGGGTTTACATTAAGCACAGTCAAGAGATTTGACCACAAAACAATTATACAAACGGTCAAATTATGTGATACTGGTTACAATCTGTAACCAGTTAAAGGGGTAGCTAATTCAATCACTTTCTATTGCTTTAAAATTAATCCTTATGCTTTCTGCCACAAGTCATAAACGCTTTTGCCATAAGGATGAACGCTTAAGGATTAATTATTGAATTTGATTTTATTGATTTCTTAAGATGTTTCCATCTTGTATTTCAGTAATAAAATAAACCAGAATCTCTTCGCCTTTTATACATACAACGTATCCATCTGGTGTGAACCCGTTAATACATACGTTATCTCCAGTTTCAATTACTTCTACCACATCTCCAATATGGAACCCGCAGAACTCATTTAGTTGTTTGTCTATCGAAGATAATTTTTCATTTTTTAAGGCATCTCTTTGTTGTTGGATTTTTTTTCCTTCTGCCTCTTTTAGTTTTCGTTCTTTTTCGAGTTCTTCTATTTCAATTATCTTACTTTCTTCATAGATTACATTTTCTATGTTTTTATTTACTCTACTGCATTCTCTTTCATACTCCTCTTGAGATAATAAACCATCCTCCAAGTATATCTTCAATTCATGGAGCTTTTTGCAAAGATCAAGTCGATCTATTGATATTACAACTGCTGTTCCTTGCGCTGTGAGCATAAACATTGATTTGCCTTTTGCTGAGATTTCATTGAAATCCATCCTTACGCCAACAATAGCATTTGCACCAACCTCTTTGGCTTTTGTAGACAGAGTAGATAGAACATCGCCGTATACGGTATCTAACTTACGACGAAAAGTGCCAGATGTGCCACCGATGACATCAGTAACAGAAGCAATCCATTCGCTAATTAAATTAACACCGATCACTTGATTGGCATTGACAAGACCTTTATACTTATCAATAGAATATCCTGGTATTTGATGTGTTGTAGTTAGTATCATTTGTTTCTTATTTAAGCAGTTTTCTATTTCCAATTTCTTCCAGCACGGTCATTTTCAGTAATGTTTCTGCGGGCATCTCCAGTTTGGAGAAGGCGAAGAGTTTTTTCCCAAGGTCTTTCAATGAGGCACCAAGGTGGTAAACATCGTTATCGATGATGAGGAAACGGTCGTGGATGGTGTCGCAGACCTTTACCTCGACGGGTGAGTATTGCGCGTTATGCTTCTCAATGTCAAGGAGTGACACTTTAGAATCGGAACGGGTGATAATCGTAGCACGAACTTTTGCCTTGCGTTTCGACAGCATCAGCAGCACCGACTCATCAATATAGTTATCGATAAGTGTGATGCTCTTCTTCGCCGACTTTATCAAATCCGTCGCAAAGACATAGGCATCGAATATCTGTCCATTATAGAACACGCCTTCCACAGGTGGCAGCGAGGTCCGTACAAAGAAATCAATCTTCTCCTCGGTACGTGATACCCGCTGTTCCAGTCGTTCCAATCGGTTGTTTACAGAATAACCTTTCAAAAGATATTCCTTTAACACATGGTTTGCCCACTGGCGGAATTGCGTGCCACGCAAACTCTTAACACGATAACACACAGAAATAATCACATCAAGGTTGTAGTATTCAATCTGTCTTACCACACGGCGACCATTCTCATTTTGAACTGTTGCATTTTTTGCAACAGTTGCCTCTCGAGTCAGCTCTCCCTCGCTATATATGTTGCTGATATGCCTTGATATAACCGACTTATTTCTGTCAAACAATACAGCAAGTTGATTGAGGGTAAGCCACACCGTCTCATCGGCTAACTGGACATCGAGTTGCACAACTCCATCACTGCTTTTGTACACAACAATAGAGTCGTCAGACGTATTGACTGATGGTAACATCCGTTTTATATCCCGATCATTGTCCATTTTTTAGCCTTTTGTATAATTCTATGCGGTCAAAAATTTTGACCGCAAATCGTATATCTTATTGTTTTTCTGTTTTTAAACCCTATCCGTTTTCGTGGGGTTGATGATTTCTCACGTAGTTGGTCGAGGGCATCGTTGATGGCTTCTATCTGGAGGGCTATCTCATTGTTGGTCTCCTCCTGCATGCGGTTGATGTCGTTCTGGTCGTGCAGGATTTCCTCCACATAGCTGTTGAGCTGGTCCACCTTGTGGGATAGCTGCTCTACCTTCAGATTCACCCCTTGCCATGCACTAACCGCATGGCGTATCGCCACAAACGCTCGCATGATGTTGATGTTGACTTGAATTGCCGTCTCCGACCGCAGGACTGAACTCAGCATTGCAATACCCAATTCAGTAAAAGCATTGGGTAATTTGCGTGTGCCTCCCCAACTTGAAGTCGCAATTTGTGACTTCGAATATATATCATTATCAATGCTTTCTGGACTTGAAGTCACAATTTGTGACCTTAAACTGGTATCAACAAAATCAACATCTTCAGTATTAGTGCTCAAAGGGCTCTCCTTTGAGGTCACAATTTGTGACCTTAGAGACACCCATTCACCTTTGTTCAACTTAAACATAAAGTCTTCAGGGAAACGCTCAATATTACGTTTGACCGCTTGGTTCAAGACTTTTGTCTCCACTCCATACAGCTCCGCCAAGTCGCGATCGAGCATCACACGCAAGCCCCGTACTTCGTAGATACGGTGCTTGATAACCTCTACCTCGGAAGTCCCGATAGTTGTTATTTCATTCTCGCTCTTCATCGGCGTTGTGTATATTTCTTTAATAGAAACAACAATACATCGCGTATAATACCATACTTGGATTTACAAAAATACAAAAATAAAATGGAGTAATGAAAATTATTTTTCAATCCCTAACGATAAACGATAATCGTTACAACCGAATGATAACACGGACTTTATACTTCAAAATACCTCCCTGTGCTAAAACCGTTTCTGAGATATTCTCCGTGGGAGACATAACCTAATCGACTGGAAAGAATCTGGGTGCCACCTATCCGGAAATTGATGTTTCTGTGAAAAAAATCGTAAATCCAATAGTCGATTCCATAGTAGACAATATAGCCGAACAGTTCCAGAGCGAAAGTTTCATTGAAAAGGATGTAACGAACCTCTGATGCAGTTGTTGTTCAATAATATTGAACATGCCGTACTTTTTGAACAACAACGCTGCTAAAAAACTCGAAATGAACAATCTACACATTGCTTTTTACAAATTCATCAGACTGAATGTTATTTCAAAGCCCTACTTATCACCATAAGCACCAATCCTTCCATAATGTAGTATGTGTCGGTGATAAGGTGGCAGCCGACGGCATTAAGCTTCTTAGTGAATCCGTTACGACAGTCAGCAAAGGCAACATGATAGCCCACGCACTCTATGATGTTGGCCTTGGCGAAGGCTCCCTGTTGATTATTAATTTCAACAATAGGAATTGCCGTACTCTTTATTATTTTCAATCGAACACGATGAGTAAAAACAGGGCGTATCTATACATCAAAAGTCTATTTATGAATGTGTTTTAAAAGTTTTTCTTGTTATGTTAAAAAAAATATGTATCTTTGCATCGGTTAAGTGCGGGGACGTGAGTCCCCTCTTTTATTGCTTATGATAGACAAATTCAAGGTTTTAGACATTGTAAAAGATGTGCTTGAGGGAAGCGACAAGTACCTCGTAAACATGAAAATCACGCCTGACAACCGCATTTTTGTGGACATCGACGGAGACAACGGTATCATTATTGACGACTGCATTGAAGTAAGCCGCGCAATAGAAAACAACCTGAACCGTGATGAAGAAGACTTCGAACTGAACGTCAGTTCGGCAGGTGCCGACTCCCCCCTGAAAATGCCGCGCCAATACCGCCGCCATGTCGGCCGCGAACTTAGCGTTGAGCCTTTCGATGGTCCTAAGGTGGAAGGTGTGCTTACCGAAGCAGATGACAACACTTTCACTATCAAGACCCATGGCTCAAAAAAAACCGACTCGGAAGTGCTTACCTTTGACTACAACGATGTCAAAACCGCCAAGGTTCTCATTCGCTTCTGAATGTAGCAACCCCAGTTTATGATTAATATAATGTAACATATACAACACGTCAGATGAAGACATTAGACCTGATTGATTCCTTTTCGGAATTTAAAGAATTCAAGAACATAGACCGCGAGACGCTGATGCATATTCTCGAAGAAGTTTTCCGTACCGCGCTGTCAAAGCGTTATGGCACCGAAGACAATTTCGATATCATTGTCAACATTGACAAAGGCGACCTGGAAATATTCCGCAACCGCACCATTGTTGAAGATGGCAAAGTCAAAGACGAGAATCTGGAGATCGCCTATAGTGATGCAGTAAAAATTGAGTCTGACTTTGAGGTTGGCGAGGAACTGTCAGAGCCCATCTACATGTCAGACTTTGGCCGTCGCGAAATCCTGGCCATCCGCCAGAATCTGGTGAGCAAAATTCAGGACTATGAGAAGTCTCTCATATTCCAAAAATACAAAGAGAGAGTAGGCGAAATCATCGTGGGTGAGGTCTATCAGCCCTGGAATAAGGAAATCCTGATTCTTGACGAAGAAAAGATTGAGCTTGTGCTTCCTAAAGCCGAGCAAATCCCCAGTGACCGTTTCCGCAAGGGTGACACCGTGCGCGCCGTGGTGCTGAAAGTCGAAATGCGAAACAACAACCCCGTGATTATACTTTCACGCACCTCCCCCATCTTCCTTGAGCGCCTGCTCGAGGCCGAGGTTCCCGAAATCTATGATGGACTTATCACCATCCGCAACATCGTGCGCATCCCCGGCGAACGCGCCAAAATCGCCGTTGAATCCTACGACGACCGCATCGACCCCGTGGGCTCCTGCGTCGGTATCAAGGGTGCCCGCATCCATGGCATCGTCCGCGAGCTGCGCAACGAAAACATCGATGTGCTCAACTATACCCCCCGCCTCGACATCATGGTTCAGCGCGCCCTGGCTCCCGCCAAGGTCTCCTCTCTCAAGGTCGACGAAGAAGCCAAGAAAGTCGAAGTGTTCATGGAACCCGACCAAGTATCTCTGGCCATCGGTAAAGGCGGCTGCAACATCAAACTGGCCAGCAAGCTGGTTGGCTACGACATCGACGTTTACCGCAAGGGCGACGAATATCCCGACGATGTCGACCTCCGCGAATTCTCCGACGAAATCGACCAGTGGATTATCGATGTGCTCATCAACATCGGCTGCGACACCGCCCGCAACGTTCTTGCCATGAGCAAAGAAGATCTCCTCAGCCGAACCGACTTGGAAGAAGAAACCATCGACGAGGTCATCCGCATCCTGAAGGCTGAGTTCGAAGACGACAATGTTGAAGAATCCGAAGGCGACAAAGAGGACAACAACGACAGCGAGCCTGCTCAACCCGAAGAGAATAACGAATAACAAACTCGGCATCAACGGGGCTTCAACATCTCGCAAAAGAATATGAAACAACAGCGGAGAAGTTCTCCGTCATAAAATAAAAAGGAGTGTATTATGGCAGAAGAAAACAAAGGAATACGACTTAAAAAAGCGGCAACTGAATTGAATGTCGGCATCTCTACATTGGTGGAATTTCTTGCAAAGAAAGGCCATCAGGTTGAGTCTAACCCCAATGCTCGCCTCACCGCCGAGCAATACGACATCGTGGCCACGGCTTTCCAGGCCGAACGCGCCGTTAAAGAACAGGCCGACAAGATTGAAATCACCCCGAGCGGCAGCAATGTCGTCGTCGAGGCCAACCCGGCCGAAAGAAAAGATGAGACCGACGAAGTCATCATCAAGAATTACAACCTATCAGCTGATGCGAAAAGTACCGCCAAGCCCGTTGCAACTGCCGCCACTCCCAACGAGCCCGCCGATACCCCCTCACCATCAAGCGAGCCCGCCGAACCCGCAAAAGCCGAGACGGAAATCCCTGCACAGGAATCCGAACCTGTCGAGGAATCCTCTCAACAGGAAGCCTCCACTCCTGTCCAGCCCGAACCCGACGCTGAAGAGCAACCGGAGCAACCCGTCAAGGAAGAACCCGAATCAACTTTTGTCCCTCAGCAAGTGGGCGACTTGCGCATCATCAACAAGATAGACCTCGACTCTATCAACTCCAAGATGCGTCCTGACAAAAAGAAACGCAGCAAAGGCGACAAAGGGACCAAAGCAGAAAAGACCCCCAAAGGCGGCCAAGAGGCTCAACCCAAAGGCTCCAAGGCCAAGTCTGAACCGGAACAAAAGGAACCTGTTGTTGAAACTCCCAAGCCCCAACCTGCCCCGGCCGAACCCGAAACCCCTGCTCCCGCTCCAAAAGAACCCGATTTCATCAAGACCAATTACAAAAAACTGGAAGGCCCGAAACTGGTGGGCATGGTCGACCTCAGCCAGTTCGACAAACCCAAGGCTGCCAGTGGTGAGAAACGCAAACGCAAACGCATCAAGAACAAAGGCGTAAAAGTAAACGACATCAACAACCAACCGGAAACCGCCACCAACGCTCCCTCAAGCTCTAAGAACAGCGGCAAGAACCGCAAGAATGAGAACATCTCCGGAACCGACATCAAGACCGAGAAATCCGAAAAGAAAAAGAAGAAAGAAAAGAAAGCCGTAAAGGTCGAAATTGACGACTCCGAAATCGAAAAACAAATCCGCGACACACTGGCCCGTCTCAGCCCCATGGGCAAATCCAAAACCTCCAAGCACAACCGCGAAAAACGTCAAAAGGTTCACCAACGTATCGAGGAGGAGCAACTCAATGAGATAGAAAGCCAGAAGACGTTGCAGGTGACGGAGTTCGTCACCGCCAACGAGCTGGCCACCATGATGAATGTGCCCGTCACGCAAGTCATCAGCACCTGCATGTCCGTAGGCATATTCGTCAGTATCAACCAGCGTCTTGATGCCGAAACCATCAAGCTCATCGCTGACGAGTTCGGCTTTGAGATTAACTTCGCCAGTGCCGACGTCATCGACGAACTCAACAAGATTGAAGAGGAAGACCGTCCCGAAGACCTCATCACCCGCAACCCAATTGTCACCGTTATGGGTCATGTCGACCACGGTAAAACCTCTCTCCTTGACTATATCCGCAAGACCAACGTCATTGCCGGTGAGGCGGGCGGCATCACCCAGCACATCGGTGCCTACGAGGTCACCACTGCCGACGGCCGCAAGATTACCTTCCTCGACACCCCTGGCCACGAAGCTTTTACAGCCATGCGTGCCCGCGGTGCCAAGGTGACGGATATCGCTATCATCGTCATCGCCGCCGATGACAAAATCATGCCCCAGACCGTCGAAGCCATCAACCACGCCCAGGCTGCCGGTGTCCCCATCGTCTTTGCCATCAACAAGATTGACAAACCCGGTGCCGACCCCGACCGCATCAAGACCGAACTGGCCAATATGAACCTCCTTGTCGAAGAATGGGGTGGTAAATACCAAAGCCAGGACATCTCTGCCAAGAAGGGTATCAATGTCGAGGAACTGCTCGAAAAGGTTATCCTCCAAGCCGACATCATGGAACTCAAGGGCAACCCCAACAAACGTGCCAAGGGAACCGTGCTGGAAAGCTCCCTCGACAAAGGCCGTGGCTATGTGGCCAAACTCCTTGTCGAGAACGGCACCATCCGCAAAGGCGACCCCATCGTCGCTGGTGCTATCAGCGGCCGTGTCCGCGCCATGTACAACGAGCGCAACCAAGAGGTTATGTCTGCTGGTCCCTCCCAGCCTGTGCTGCTCCTCGGCCTCACCGGTGCCTGCCAGGCAGGCGACACCTTCAACGTCACTGAGAACGAGAAGGAAGCCAAAGACATTGCTGCCAAGCGTACACAACTGCAACGAGAACAAGGTCTTCGCACCCAGACTCACCTCACCCTCGACGAGATTGGCCGCCGCATAGCCCTTGGCAATTTCAAAGAGCTCAACATTATCGTAAAAGGCGATGTCGACGGCTCCGTCGAAGCACTCTCCGACTCACTCCTCAAACTCTCCACCGACGAAGTACAAGTCAACGTCATCCACAAAGCCGTCGGTCAGATTACCGAGACCGACGTCATGCTGGCCGAATCCTCCGACGCCATCATCATCGGCTTCCAGGTGCGTCCCTCCGTGGGTGCCCGCAAGATGGCCGAGACCGACCACATCGACATCCGTCTCTACAGCATCATCTACGATGCCATCAACGAACTCAAGGATGCTATCGAAGGCATGCTCTCGCCCGAGACGCAGGAGAAGATTGTCGCCAACCTCGAAATCCGCGAGACCTTCAAAATCTCCAAAGTCGGCACAATTGCAGGCTGTATGTGTCTCGATGGCAAAATCACCCGCAACCACAATGTCCGCATCATCCGCGACGGTATTGTGGTCTACACCGGCAAGCTTGCCTCCCTCAAACGTTTCAAAGACGATGTCAAGGAAGTCGTCAGCGGTCAGGACTGCGGTCTGAACATCGAAGGCTTCAACGACATTAAAGTCGGCGACATAGTCGAAGCTTACGAGGTAATCGAAATCAAACGCAAACTGTGATGAATGCGTTAACGTGTGAATTCGTTAATTCGTGAATCTTTGTAGATTATGAAGACGCAAGGCGTGTTGTATGATAAGAGCAAGCAGTTTGCATTAGGCGTTATCGCCCTATGCAATGAACTACGTGAAAAAGGAGAATACATCATGTCAAAGCAAATCCTTAAATCTGGAACAAGCATTGGTGCCAACTATTGTGAAGCCGTTTGTGCTGAAAGTCCTCAAGACTTTATTCACAAAGTGTCTATCTCAATTAAAGAAGCAAACGAAACATCTTTTTGGCTTGACCTACTACATGATAGCAACTACGTTGACAACGAAAGATACACCCAAATGAGCAATCAAGTGGAAGAACTCTTCAAGATGCTCAACGCCTCAGCAATAACCGTCAAACAAAGACTAACGAATAAAGGACTAACGAACTAACAAATTCAATAAGACTAACGAATTAACACATTAACGAATTAACAAATTCAATAAGACTAACGAATTAACACATTAACGAATTAACAAATTCAATAAGACTAACGAATTAACACATTAACGAATTAACGAATTCAAGAGGCTCTGATAGTTCAATGGATAGAATAACTCTCTCCTAAAGAGTAGATCCGGGTTCGATTCCCGGTCGGAGTACCAAAAGGCAACCTTAACAGGCTGCCTTTTTTATTTCCTATTTATCATGGTGCACAATGCTATTTATGCAATCTTGCAATACGACTGCAAAATTACATAAATCATTTCGATTAAACAATTATTATTTTCATTTGCCTTAAACCTTAATGAGCGATTGAAAGGAAAAAACAACAAAATACGTTACATCTGAATATTATTTGTATATTTGCACACATAAACATACACCATTATGAAAAACAGAATTACTATTAACACCCTGATATTGGCTGCTATAACCCTGTTGGCAGTGAGTTGCAAGAAAGACTATGAGACCCTCCACGCTGAATTGGTTGACGGTGAG
>ONIP01000005.1 GCA_900317955.1 uncultured Bacteroidales bacterium | reverse complement strand
GCTCTTCGCCATGTCATAGCCTGCAAAATGACTATTAGAGCATTTTCTCAAGCCGATTTTTGCAAAAACCTTTTGAATCGCTCAAAACGCCCGCTGTTCATATATTCAGACCATGACGCAGCCTGCAAAATGACTATTAGACCAAGAAAAAGCAATTGCAATACTAAAGGATTGCCTTTTTCAAGACCAATTGAACAATAAACATGGACGACGAACTATACAATAATATCAAACGGGTACTCCAACTGGAACACGAAAATGCCGAACATGCTTCACGTATGTTACAAGAGGCAATGAATCGTGGCGAGAAGAATATTGACATGCTTGATAGGATTGCCGACCGATTGCTGGACTCTATGAATGGCTTCTCTGGGGAGGGAGAGGATATGTACCGCACTTATTTGGACTATATTGAGACCTTTAATCCTACCGAGGCGAAAGAAAGGAAAAATGACTTGGAGTATGAATTGGGATATAAGACGCATGTACTATATGCCGCAGCAATGCTCTGCCAGAAAGAAGTCGAGGACTTTACGGCAGCCAATGGGAAACCAGCTTTCGATGTGATTTTGCATGAATACATCCCAAAAGTATATGATATAACCAAGAAGACTGCCTCTTTCCTGTTTTTTGCATATTTTGCCCACCACCATTCCTTAGTGGAACTAATGAGCATGCTTAAAACCATTACGGAAGAAACTGACTATGTACTTGACCACGTCGAAGAATACGATGACTTGATGCACTACCCCAGAGAAACATACCATCCTTTACGAGAAGATGAATGGCAACTAATCCAGACTATAGCGGAGCACAACATTGACCTATACAATGCCCACCCAGAATTAAACAAGGATTTACTCCACAATGTATTTGGCTCATGAAATAGAGATTGTTTGAATCCTTTGAATGTGTTAATGCGTTAATTCGTTAATGTGTAAGTCTTTTGAATGTGTAAATTCGATGATTCGGGAATCTTTTGAATGTGTTAATTCGTTAATTCGATGATTCGGGAATCTTTTGAATGTGTTAATTCGTTAATGCGTGTCAATGCGTTAATTCGATGATTCGGGGATCTTTTGAATACGTCACTACGATATAATAGGTTTCTTGTTTGAATAAATCAGGTATTATTCGTATATTTGCAGTTTGACTGGGTAGTCAGTTATCATAGTATAATAATATAAATTAGTTGGTTATGATTTTCTTTTATTCGGGTTGCGGCAATAGCCGGCATGTGGCTGAGTGTCTTGCAGAGGCGGAAAATGAGAAGTTGGTGTTTATTCCTCAAGCATTGAGAGAGGGGAATCTGCATTTTGAGTTGAGTGAGGGCGAATGTGTGGGTTTCGTGTTTCCTATCTATTCTTGGCGGCCGCCGCAGTTGGTGCTGGATTTTATTGGGAAGTTGCAGCTGGAGGGCGTGACGCCGTATGTGTATATGGTGGCCACTTATGGCGATGACTCCGGTTTGGCTGACAGGGTTCTGGCCCAGGCTTTGGAGGCATCAGGGTTGAGGCTTGACGCTGCCTACGGCGTGACAATGCCCAATACGTATGTGAATATGGCGTTTATGAATGTGGATTCGCCTGAGGTGGAGAAACGTAAGTTGGAGCAGGCGAAGGTTAGGTTGGAGAGGATAGCAGAAGCCGTGAAAGAGCGCAGGAAGACGGTGGATGTGAACCGGGGAGCCATGCCGGGATTGAAGACCAACGGAATAGGAAAAGGGTTTGTGAAGTGGGTGTCGGACAAGAAATATCTTGCCACTGATGCATGTGTGGGGTGCGGGATTTGCGCCAAGGTGTGTCCGTTGCAGAATATAGTCATTGAAGGAGGGAAGCCGCGGTGGAACGGCAACTGCAACCATTGCGAGGCTTGTTACCATTATTGTCCTCAGAACGCTGTGCAGTATGGGAAGGTGACCCGAGGGAAGGGTCAGTACCATTTTGCACGATAGTTTTTGTTGATTGCCTGCTGTTGCTGCATACCTCCTGATGGGGGGTGATTTGGCTGTTTGAGGAGTGGTGTAAATGGAGGGTAGGGGAGGTGTGTTGATAACTTGTTGCGAGGACGGCGTGAAAAATACATTTTTGTTTTTGTATTATACTGATTTATAGTGCCTACAAAAGATTTTATATTTTTTTAACATTTATAAATCGGGTTGTTATTTTGTGGGGTGGAAAAATAGTTGTAATTTTGCATTCCATTTCAAGGGCAAAATATGTCCTTGAGAAGTGACGGAAAACATTAATAATTAAATATATAACATCAAAAGACAAAATGCCAACAATTCAGCAATTAGTTCGCAAAGGACGCCAGCAGATGGAGTATAAGTCGAAATCTCCCGCTTTGGACAGCTGCCCGCAGCGTCGCGGAGTGTGCACCCGTGTGTACACCACAACCCCGAAAAAACCTAACTCGGCAATGCGTAAGGTTGCCCGTGTGCGTCTCACCAACCAGAAAGAGGTCAATGCCTATATCCCCGGCGAGGGCCACAACCTGCAGGAGCACTCTATTGTTATGATTCGTGGTGGTCGTGTGAAAGACCTTCCCGGTGTGCGTTATCATATCATCCGTGGTGCATTGGACACCAGTGGAGTAGACGGTCGCCGTCAGCGTCGTTCCAAATATGGTGCCAAGCGTCCGAAACAGGCTTCGAAGTAATAAAAGAAATATAGAATATTGAATTAGGAATTGCAAGAACACAGCAGTTCGTTAATGTAAAAGAGAAATGAGAAAAGCTAAACCCAGAAAACGTATCATCCTTCCGGATCCCAAATATAACGACGTGCTCGTTACCAAGTTTGTCAACAACCTGATGTTGGGTGGCAAGAAGACCATAGCCTACAAGATTTTCTATGAGGCAATCGACGTGGTAGCCGACCGTACCAAGGAAGACGGTATCGAGGTGTGGAAAAAGGCTTTGGCCAACATCACTCCTTCGGTAGAGGTTAAGAGCCGCCGTATTGGTGGTGCAACCTTCCAGGTGCCTACAGAAATCCGCCCGGAGCGCAAGCAGTCGATTGGTATGAAGAACCTTATCAGCTTCAGCCGCAAGCGCAGCGAGAAGACGATGGCTCTGAAACTTGCCGCCGAGATACAGGCTGCATACAAAGAGGAAGGTGCCGCCTTCAAGCGTAAAGAGGATATCCACCGTATGGCAGAGGCCAACAAGGCATTCTCGCACTTCCGTTTCTAAGTTATTAATTGAAGATTCTATAAAAGATTCTTTTTAGGAATAAATAGACAGCCCAAGCAAAACTACAGATAGATGTCAGACCTAAAATATACAAGGAATATTGGCATAATGGCCCATATCGACGCCGGCAAGACGACAACGACCGAGCGTATACTGTTCTACACCGGCAAGAACTACAAGCTGGGAGAGACGCACGAGGGGTCAGCCACCATGGACTGGATGGTTCAGGAGCAAGAACGTGGAATCACGATAACTTCTGCCGCCACAACGGTATATTGGGAATGGCACGACCAACGGTATAAGTACAATATTATTGACACTCCGGGTCACGTGGATTTCACCGTAGAAGTAGAGCGTTCGTTGCGAGTGCTTGACGGAGCCATTGCCATATTCTGCGCAGTGGGCGGTGTGGAGCCACAGTCGGAGACGGTGTGGCGTCAGGCAGACAAGTATGGTGTGCCGCGTATCGCCTTTGTCAACAAGATGGACCGAGCCGGTGCCGATTTCTTCGGTGTGGTGAACCAGATAAAGGAGCGCTTGGGTGCCAACCCTATCCCTATTGAAATACCCATTGGTCAGGAAGATTTGTACAAAGGCGTCGTTGATTTGATTTCGAACAGGGCTTTGGTGTGGGACGAGAGTTCCAACGGCCAGCGTTTCGAAGAGATACCGATGCCCACCGACTTGAAGGAGACAGCTGCCGAGTATCGCCAGAAACTGATTGAAGGCGTTGCCGAGGAGAACGAGGAGTTGTTGGAGAAATTTTTCGACGACCCCGATTCCATCACCGCCGACGAGATCATAGCCGAGATACGCAAAGCCACGCTGTCGAAGAAAATTGTGCCGGTGATGTGCGGTTCTGCCTTCAAGAACAAAGGTGTGCAGACCCTGCTTGATGCAGTGGCTGCTTTCCTGCCCAGTCCCCTTGACATGAAAGAGGTTGACGGTATCAACCCCAAGACCGAGCAGCCCGAGATGCGTCCGATAGATGTGAAAGCACCGTTCTCAGCATTGGCTTTCAAGATTGCCACCGACCCCTATGTGGGAAGACTTTGTTTCTTCCGTGTGTATAGCGGTTCGTTGGAGTCCGGTTCTTATGTTTACAATGCCAATACCGGCAAGAAAGAGCGTATCAGCCGTATAATGCAGATGCACTCGAACAAGCAGAACCCGCTGGAGCGTATCGAGGCTGGCGACATTGGAGCCGCCGTTGGCTTTAAAGACATCAAGACCGGACACACACTGTGCGACGAGAAGCACCCCATCATTCTTGAGTCGATGAAGTTCCCCGAGCCTGTTATCAGCATCGCAGTGGAGCCGTTGACCCAAGGAGACATGGACAAGCTTACCAATGCGCTTACCAAGCTGGTTGAGGAAGACCCCACCTTCAGAGTGAAGAGCGACGAGGTGTCGGGTCAGACCATCATCAGCGGTATGGGCGAGTTGCACTTGGACATTATCATGGACCGTCTCCGCCGCGAGTTTTCGGTGGAGGTGAACCAGGGACGTCCGCAGGTGGCATATAAGGAGGCTATCACGAGCACTGTTCAGCACCACGAGATATACAAGAAGCAGACCGGTGGCAAGGGTAAGTTTGCCGACATTCTCTTTGAAATCGGTCCCGCCGACGAGGGTGTGACAGGCTTGCAGTTTGTGAACGAGGTGAAGGGTGGCAATATTCCCAAAGAATATATTCCTGCAATCGAGAAAGGTTTCAAAGAGGCCATGCAGAATGGTGTGTTGGCAGGGTACCCAATGGACAGCATGAAGGTTACTGTGCTGGATGGTTCGTTCCACCCGGTAGACAGTGACCAGCTGTCGTTTGAGGTGTGTGCCAAGATTGGTTTTAAAGAGGCATGCAGAAAAGCTTCTCCCGTATTGCTTGAGCCTATCATGAAACTGGAGGTGCTGACTCCCGATGCATACGTAGGAGATGTAACAGGCGACTTGAACCGTCGTCGCGGTATGTTGGAGAACATTGTTGCCAAGGTGGGAGTGCAGGCCATCCATGCACTGGTTCCCTTAGAGCAGATGTTTGGATATGTCACCGCCTTGCGTACCATCACGTCGGGACGCGCCAACTCGACAATGGAGTTCTCGCATTATGCCGAGGTGAGTCGCGACCAGCAGGAAAACATCCTAAAGAATAAATATAGTAATTAATAATAAAAATCATTAACCGTGAGTCAAAGAATTAGAATCAAACTGAAATCTTACGACCACAATCTCGTCGACAAATCGGCTGAGAAGATCGTTAAGACCGTTAAAATGACGGGTGCAGTTGTGAATGGTCCCATTCCACTGCCGACCAACAAAAAGATTTTCACTGTGAACCGTTCGACTTTCGTAAACAAGAAAAGCCGTGAGCAGTTCGAGTTGAGTACGTACAAGCGTCTTATGGACATTGACATCAATGACCGTGCAAAGACCATTGACGCACTGATGAAACTTGAGCTTCCCAGTGGTGTAGAAGTGGAAATTAAAGTGTGAAATTAAACTCAGCCAATGTGCAGAGCCATAGAAAATGTGGTGAGTATAAGCTGAAAACTAAAACAAACAATCCAAAGTAAAAGAAATGTCAGGATTAATTGGAAAAAAAATCGGAATGACCAGTCTTTTTGATGCCGACGGAAAGCAGATTCCGTGCACAGTTATTGAAGCTGGTCCTTGTGTAGTAACACAAGTAAGAACCATTGAGAAAGATGGTTATGAGGCCATTCAGCTGGCTTTTGGTGAGCAGAAAGAGAGCCGCGTCACCAAGCCTTTGAGAGGTCATTTTGCAAAGGCCAACACCACTCCCAAACGCTATCTTGCAGAGTTCAGCCGCTTTGAGGAGGGCCACAAAAAGAAATATGGTGAAGTATTGACAGTGGAAGTCTTCCAGGAAGGCGAGTTTGTTGACGTTGTTGGAACCTCGAAAGGTAAAGGATTCCAAGGCGTTGTCAAGAGACATGGATTTGGTGGTGTCGGTGACTTGACTCACGGCCAGCACGACCGCCTGCGCGCCCCCGGTTCAATAGGTGCAAGTTCATATCCTTCCCGTATATTCAAGGGTATGCGCATGGCCGGGCAGACTGGCAACCACAGAGTGAAGATTCAGAATCTTCAGGTTGTCAAGATTATCCCTGAAAAGAATTTGATGATAGTGAAAGGTTCTGTACCGGGACCCAAAGGATCAATAATAAAACTTGAAAGATGGAGTTAAAAGTTTATAACATTAATGGAGGCGAAACCGGTAGAACCATCACTCTTGAAGATTCTATCTTCGCCATTGAGCCCAACCAGCATGCAATATACCTGGATTGCAAACAGTATTTGGCAGACAACCGCCAGGGTACCCATAAAGCCAAGGAGCGCAGCGAGAACGCCCACAGCACCCGTAAGCTTAAACGCCAGAAAGGCACCGGCGGTGCCCGTTCGGGTGATTTGAAGAGCCCTGTGTTTGTCGGTGGTGGCCGTATTTTCGGACCGCAGCCCCGCGACTATCGTTTCAAGCTGAACATCAAGGTGAAACGCCTTGCCCGTCGTTCGGCTCTCAGCGAGAAAGCTGCTGCAAGTGCACTGACTGTTGTCGAAAACATCAATCTTGAGGCACCGAAGACCAAGAAGATGATGGAGATTCTCAATAATTTGCAACTCGGCGATAAAAAATCGCTGATAGTTCTTGAGAATCAAAATAATTTCGTATCTTTGTCTGCCAGAAACCTCCAGAGGGTAAAGGTTGTAAGCGTATCGCAATTAAACACTTACGATATCGTAAATGCATCCAATATCGTCATTACAGAGGGTTCATTTGGTGAAATAAGCCGCGTTTTGGCAACAAAATAAAATAGTTATTAAACCTATTTAAGAAAGTTTAACAATGAATATTATAATAAAACCTCTGATTAGCGAAAAGATGACGAGAATCACCGAGGCAGCCGCTGCTCCCCAGCTCACCAAGATACAGCGTGACAAGAACAAGCCTGCCCCGAAGGTTCTGAATCGATATGGTTTTATTGTCGACAAGCGCGCCAATAAGATTGAGATCAAGAAAGCTGTTGAGGAGTTCTACAGTGTGAAGGTTCTTGATGTGAACACAATGAACTACTCAGGAAAGGTGAAGGCTCGCTATACCAAAGCCGGTTATCTTGTAGGCCGTACCAATGCGTACAAGAAAGCCATAGTTACTTTGGCAGAAGGCGACAGCATTGACTTCTACGCTAATATTTAATAACAAAATGCCGGAGGCGTAAAAGTCTCCGGCACATTTAAGAACATAAAATAATAGTAATAGTCCACTGATAAGAGACTAAAAAGAAAGAAATGGCTTTAAAGAAAATTAAACCGACAACCCCCGGCCAGCGTCACAAGATTATCGTTACCAATGACGATATCACCAGCAGCAAGCCGGAAAAGAGTTTGGTATGTGGCTACGGCAAGAGCGGTGGCCGTAACAACCAAGGTAAGATGACCATGCGCTATATCGGCGGTGGTCATAAGCGGTTATATCGTTTTGTCGATTTCAAAAGAGACAAGGACGGTATTCCTGCAGTCGTAAAGACTATTGAGTATGACCCGAACCGCAGTTCACGTATCGCATTGGTGTACTATGCCGATGGTGAGAAGCGTTACATTCTCGCTCCCCAGGGTTTGAAAGTGGGTCAGACCATCATGTCCGGCAAGGGTGCAGCCCCCGAGGTTGGAAACACTCTTCTGCTCGCCGAGGTTCCCTTTGGTACGTTGATTCATAACATTGAGCTTCGTCCTGGTCAGGGTGCCAAGATGGTACGTAGTGCAGGCGCTTATGCACAGTTGATGTCGCGCGACGACAAGTATGCAATTATCAAGATGCCCAGCGGTGAGATGCGTATGATTCTTCAGGCTTGCCGTGCAACCGTAGGTATTGTTTCAAATCCTGAGCATAACCTCGAAGTTGGTGGTAAGGCTGGTCGCAATCGTTGGCTCGGTCGTCGTCCCCGCAACCGTGGTGTTGTCATGAATCCTGTTGATCACCCGATGGGTGGTGGTGAAGGCCGTCAGAGCGGCGGACATCCTCGCAGCCGCAAGGGTATTCCCGCTAAGGGTTACAAGACACGTGCTCCTAAGAAACAGTCGAGCAAGTACATTGTCGAAAGAAGAAAGAAGTAATCATTAAAAGAAGAAGAAAATGAGTCGTTCATTAAAGAAAGGTCCGTATATTTTCCATAAACTGGAGAAAAGAGTCATCGAGGCTCAGCAGGCCAACAAGAAGGTCACCATCAAGACCTGGAGCCGCGCCTCTATGATATCGCCCGATTTTGTGGGTCAGACCATCGCCGTGCATAATGGAAACAAGTTCATTCCTGTTTATGTTACCGAGAACATGGTAGGACATAAGCTGGGAGAATTTGCCCCCACGCGTATTTTCCGCGGTCATGCAGGTTCAAAAGACAAAGCTAAGAAATAACAAGTCCAAAAAGAAAGAACAATAAGAAATGGGACGTAGAAAAAAAGATAGTGCAGAAGCACGTAAAGAAGCCAATAAGACCCTCTACGTGGCGAAGTTGATGAATAATCCTACTTCACCGCGCAAGACCCGTCTCGTCGCAGATATGGTTCGCGGCGTTGATGTTGATAAAGCCCTTGGTATTTTAAAATATTGCCCGAGAGAGTCCGCTCCAAAGATTCACAAACTGGTTCTGAGTGCCGTTGCCAACTGGCAGGCAAAGAACGAAGGCAAGCGTCTGGAAGACAGCCAGCTCTATGTCAAGCAGATTATGGTTGACGAAGGCCGCACGATGAAGCGCATGCGTACAGCTCCCCAGGGTCGTGGTTATAGAATCCGCAAGCGCAGCAACCACATCACTGTCATTCTGGGCAGCCGAGTGGAAGAGGCACCCGTGGCTCCTAAAGCTGAAGAAGAAAACAAATAAAGTAATTAAATAAGAAGAAAGTCAACAATGGGACAAAAAACTAACCCAATTGGAAATCGTTTAGGCATTATCCGCGGATGGGATTCTAACTGGTTTGGCGGCCGCAAGTTTGAGCAGAAGCTCGTTGAGGACGACAAAATCCGTAAATATCTCAATGCCCGTCTCGCCAAGGCCAGCGTCTCGAAGATTTATATCGAGAGAACCCTCAAGCTCCTTACCGTGACCATTAACACAGCCCGTCCGGGTTTGATTATTGGAAAAGCAGGCAGCGAGGTCGACAAACTGAAAGAAGAATTGAAGAAACTCACTGGCAAGGATGTCCAGATCAATATTTCGGAAGTGAAGCGCCCCGAGCTGGATGCAGTTTTGGTTGCTCAGAATATAGCCAAACAGATCGAAGGCCGTGTTCAGTATCGTCGTGCCATCAAGAATGCAATTGTTTCTACGATGCGTTCTGGTGCAGAGGGTATCAAGGTTTCTATCGCCGGCCGTATCGGTGGTGCAGAAATCGCCCGTAGTGAGCATTATAAAGAGGGTCGTACTCCTCTCCATACTCTGCGCGCAGACATTGACTATGCACATGCAGAAGCCCACACCACTTATGGCCGTATAGGCGTGAAAGTTTATATCTGCCGTGGTGTCGTATATGGCAAGCGCGAGTTGGTTCCCTCGACAGTAGGTGGACAGCAGAAAGATCATCGTCCTGCAATGGGTGGTGAGCGCCGTCCCGGCAATGGTGCACCCCGTCGCCGTTCGGGCAGCAACAGAAATAACAACAGTAAATAAAATAGGTTAGTGATTGGAGTTATAGAAAAACGCTAAACACTCAACGCTAAACAATAAGAAAAAATGTTACAACCTAAGAAAACAAGATATAGAAAGCAGCAGAAGGGTAAAATTAAAGGCAATGCTTTCCGTGGACACGAGTTGGCATTCGGTACCTTTGGTATCAAATCCCTGGAGACCTGTTTCATTACAGGCCGTCAAATAGAGGCTGCACGTCAAGCTGTAACGCGTCACATGAAACGTGAAGGTCAGATATGGATTCGTATTTTCCCGGACAAGCCCATCACCAAGAAACCTAACGAGGTGCGTATGGGTAAAGGTAAAGGTGCTCCCGAGTACTTTGTCGCCCGAGTGATGCCCGGAACGATTCTGTTCGAGTGCGAGGGTGTTCCGATGGATATAGCCAAAGAGGCTCTCCGTCTGGCAGCCCAGAAGCTCCCTATCTCGACCAAGTTTGTTGTTAAAAGAGATTATATCGAAGAATAAAAAGAAGATACAGTCATGAAAAACGAAATAGTTTTAAAAGAACTCACGACTGCCGAGTTAAAGGAAAAGCTTGAGACCGAGCGCTCCATGTATCAGAAGATGCTTATGACCCATGCCGTGTCGCCTCTGGAGAATCCTAATAAAATAAAAGAAAGTAGAAAAAACATTGCCCGCTGTCTCACAGAACTTCGCGCCCGCGAGATTGCTGAACAGAAGCAGAACTAACAGTAGATATGGAAAGAAATTTAAGAAAAGAAAGAGTCGGTGTTGTGGTGAGCAACAAGATGGACAAGTCTATTGTCGTCAAGGTGGAACGCAAAGTTAAACACCCGCTGTATGGCAAATTCGTGAAGAAGTCCACGAAATTCATGGCTCATGACGAGAAAAACGAGTGCAATATCGGAGATGTTGTCCGCATCATGGAGACTCGCCCGTTGAGCAAGAACAAGTGCTGGCGTCTCGTTGAAATTGTTGAAAGAGCCAAGTAACCAGTCACAACATCCAAGACAAAAAGATTGAAAAGAAATGATACAACAAGAAACTAGAATGACCGTTGCCGATAACAGTGGTGCCAAGAGTGCCCTCTGTATTCGCGTCCTCGGTGGCACCAAGAAACGTTACGCCAGCATTGGTGATACAGTAGTGGTGGCCATAAAAGACGCTATTCCTTCAGGCAACATTAAGAAGGGAGCCGTTTCTAAGGCAGTGGTGGTCCGCACCAAGAAAGAAATTCGCCGCAATGATGGTAGTTACATCCGCTTCGACGACAACGCCTGTGTCTTGCTGACCGCAAATGACGAATTGCGTGGCACACGTATTTTCGGACCCGTAGCTCGCGAACTCCGTGACAAACAGTTCATGAAGATTGTTTCGTTGGCTCCCGAAGTATTGTAAAATTAAAAAGAAGAAAAAGAAATGAAATTGCACGTAAAAAAAGGGGATACCGTTATGGTAATTGCCGGTGAAGATAAAGGCAAGACCGGTAAAGTGCTGAAGGTTTATCCCGAAAAGAATCGCGCCATCGTGGAAGGCCGCAATCTTGTGAAGAAACACACCAAGCCGAGTGCAAAGAACACCCAGGGAGGTATTGTTGAGCAGGAGGCTCCTATCCATTTGTCGAACCTTATGGTGATGGAAGGTAAGACTCCCACCCGTATCGGTCGCAAGATTAGTGAGAAGACAGGTAAACTTGTTCGTTATTCCAAAAAATCAGGGGAGGAGATTAAATAATGGCTTATATTCCTACTTTAAAAACCAAATACAACGAGGAAATACTTCCCGCATTGATGAAGGAGTATGGTTACAAGACCGTAATGCAGGCTCCCCGTTTGAAAAAAATTACTTTGAACCAAGGTCTTGGCAAGGCTGCTATTGCCGACAAGAAGGTTATTGACAAGGGCATTGAAGAGATGAGCCTTATCGCAGGACAGAAGGCTGTGGCCACCAAGTCCCGCAAGGATATTTCAAACTTCAAACTGCGCCGTGGCATGCCTATCGGAGTCCGCGTAACCCTCCGTGGTGAGCGTATGTATGAGTTCTTGGAGCGTCTCATCACTGCTTCGATTCCCCGTATCCGTGATTTCCGCGGTATCAACGATAAAGGTTTTGACGGTAAAGGCAACTATACTTTCGGTATCGCTGAGCAGATTATCTTCCCGGAGATTGACATTGACAAGATTGACCGTATCCAGGGTATGGACATCACCTTTGTCACCTCTGCCAATACCGATAAAGAGGCTATGTCTCTCCTCAAATTGTTCGGAATTCCGTTTAAGAATCAACAAAAATAACATATAATGGCAAAAGAATCGATCAAAGCAAGAGAACGTAAAAGAGCTAAAATGGTAGCCCGTTATGCTGCTAAACGTGCCGCTCTGAAGGAAATCGTCCGCACAGGTGAACCCGAAGAGGTTGAAAAGGCTGTCATTGCTCTTCAGAAGCTTCCCAAGAATGCCTGCCCCATCCGCATGCATAACCGTTGCCAGCTCACCGGCCGCCCCAAAGGATATATGCGTCAGTTTGGTATTTCGCGTATCAACTTCCGCGAGATGGCTGTCAGTGGACTTATCCCCGGTGTAAAGAAGTCTAGTTGGTAAAATAATAAAAGAATCATTGGTAGCTTTGCAAGTTGGCAATAAACCAATACTACAAAACTTAAAATCAAGAATAAAACATGGTAACAGATCCTATCGCAGATTACTTGACTCGTATGCGCAACGCCATTGCCGCTAAACACAGAGTCGTTGAAATTCCTGCATCAAAATTAAAGAAAGAGATCACTAAGATCTTATTTGAGAAAGGTTATATTCTGAACTATAAGTTCGAGAATGAAGGTCTCCACAATCAGAGCATCAAGATTGCTTTGAAGTATCACCCTGTGACGAAAATTTCCGCAATTTCCGAGTTGAAACGAGTCAGCAGCCCCGGTCTGCGTCGTTATGTGTCGGTTGACGACCTCCCCCGTGTTCTTAACGGACTGGGCATCGCCATCATCTCTACTTCAAAAGGTCTTATGACCGATAAAGAAGCCCGTACGCTGAATGTTGGTGGTGAAGTAATTTGTTATATTAGCTAAAAAGAGAGGAGAATAAAGAAATGTCAAGAATAGGTAAAATGCCCATCCATCTGCCCGCAGGTGTCGAGGTGAAAATATCTCCTGAAAATGTCATTACCGTCAAGGGACCCAAGGGTGAACTTACCCAGCAGGTGAATCCTGCCATCACCGTAAAAATGGAAGACGGAACTATTCATTTTGAGCGTCCTTCCGACAGCAAGGAGCATAAAGCAATGCACGGCCTTTATCGTGCCCTTGTTGCCAACATGGTAAAAGGTGTGTCAGAAGGTTTCAAATGTGTCCAGGAAGTCATCGGCGTTGGTTACAAAGTGCAGGCTAATGGCAATGTAATGGAAATGGATTTAGGATACAGCCATAAAATCTTTTTCGTGCTGGCTCCTGAAATTCATGTCGAGACTGTCACCGAGAAGGGTAAGAACCCCATCATCACTATGACTTGCTGCGACAAGCAAATCCTTGGACAGGCTGCAGCCAAGATTCGTTCCCTGCGCAAACCCGAGCCTTATAAGGGTAAAGGTATCCGATTCCAGGGTGAAGAGATTAGAAAGAAAGCTGGTAAAGCTGCTGCTAAATAATAAAAAATAGAACGCCAAACAAAAGCAATTATGGCTACAAGAAAAGATATAAGAAGATCGAAAATTAAATTCCGCATCCGTCATAAGATTAGCGGTACTTCCGAGATGCCGCGCCTGTCTGTGTTCAGAAGCAATAAGGAAATTTATGCACAGATTATTGACGATGTAAAAGGTGTGACACTGACCGCAGCCTCCTCATTGGAGAAGGGTGTTGAAAAGAGTGGCACAAAAAGCGAGGTGTCCGCAAAGGTCGGCAAGCTCTTGGCCGAGCGCGCTATCGCAGCCGGTATCAATTCCGTGGTGTTTGACCGTAACGGTTATCTCTATCACGGGCGTGTTAAATCGTTGGCCGATGGTGCCAGAGAAGGTGGTTTAAAATTCTAAAGTCATGGCAGAAGTAAACGTAAAAAGAGTAAAATCAAGCGAAATTGAGTTCAAAGATCGCCTTGTTGCTATCAATCGTGTAACCAAGGTTACCAAAGGTGGTAGAACATTCACCTTTGCAGCCATCGTCGTTATCGGCAACGAAAACGGTGTGGTTGGTTACGGCCTCGGCAAGGCAAAAGAAGTTCAGGCTGCCATCCAGAAGGGTGTCGACGATGCCAAGAAGAACCTTATCAAGGTGCCCGTTCTGAAAGGTACTATCCCCCACGAGCAGTGCGGCAAGTACAGCGGTGCACGAGTATTCCTTAAACCCGCAGCCCCTGGTACAGGTGTTATCGCAGGCGGTGCTATGCGCGCTGTCTTGGAAAGTGTCGGTGTGAAGGACGTGTTGGCAAAATGCAAAGGATCTTCAAACCCCCACAGCGTTGTGAAGGCTACTATCAACGCTCTGTTGCAGATGAAGGATCCTTACATGGTTGCCGAACTCCGTGGTATCACCCTTGACAAAGTGTTTAACGGTTAATCATAGGAGTAAAGAATCATGGCAGAAAAGACTTTAAAAATCAAACAGGTGAGAAGTATCATCGGACATCCCGCCCGCCAGAAAAAGACCATGGCGGCTCTTGGTCTGAGAAAAATCAACCACGAACGTACGGTTGTCGCAACCCCACAGATTCTTGGTATGATTGAAAAGGTGAAACACTTAATCACTGTTGAAGAAATTTAATTAATGTGACCGAATGTCTTCTTTCCATTTGTGCGCAAAGAAAAGAATGACATTAAAACAACAAAGATATTATAACTATGAGTTTAAATAATCTCCAACCCGCAAAAGGTTCCATTAAGCATTCCAAACGCGTCGGACGTGGTGCCGGTTCTGGTAAAGGCGGTACCTCCACTCGCGGTAATAAGGGAGCCAAGGCCCGTTCTGGTTACCACCAGAAAATTGGTTTCGAAGGTGGTCAGATGCCTATCTATCGTCGTTTGCCCAAGTTCGGATTCAAGAACATCAACCGTATAGAGTATGTTGGTATCAACATTGACGTACTCAATTCTCTTGCCGAGACCAAGAACATTACTGATTTCAATGTTGACGTCTTCAAGCAGAACGGACTTATTTCTGGCAAAGACCGTATCAAGATCCTTGGCCGCGGTGAACTGAACGCTACCATCAACGTAACGGCTCATGCTTTCTCGGCTGCTGCCAAACAGGCTATCGAGGCTAAAGGCGGTGTCGCCACAGTAATTGAATAAAGTTAATGGAGTTGATGTAGTTCATGTAGTATTCGCAAGACTTCATCAACTTCATGGCTCCATCAACTTCAAAACTTAAAAATAAACAATAATGAAGAGATTAATACAGACACTCAAAAACATCTGGTCGATTGAAGACCTGCGGAAAAGAATTCTTTACACCATTGGTTTGGTGCTTGTTTACCGCATAGGTTGTTACATCGCCCTTCCTGGTGTAGATCCTACTCAATTGCAGAATCTGCAGAATCAGGGTGCTGATGGTCTGATGGGTCTGTTGAACATGTTCTCAGGTGGTGCATTCTCCAATGCTTCCATCTTCGCATTAGGTATCATGCCTTACATTACGGCTTCGATTGTCATCCAGCTGTTTGTTATGGTCATCCCTTATTTCCAGAAGATGCAGCGTGACGGAGAGAACGGACGCAGAAAGATGAATCAAATCACTCGTCTGCTCACTGTTGCCATCACCGGTTTCCAGGCTCCTGCCTACATCACCAACATGATGTATCAGTTGGGTGCCTCATCCACCGCTATCTATCCATTCGACGGAAGCGCACCCAGTTGGACATTTTGGGCTTCGAGTATCGTCATTCTGATTTCCGGTACCCTTTTTGTCATGTGGCTTGGTGAGCGTATTACCGAGAAAGGTGTCGGTAATGGTATCTCTCTCTTAATTATGATTGGTATCATTGCTCGTTTGCCCTTCGCATTGTTCGGTGAATTCGTTTCCCGTCTTACCGATGCCGGCGGCGGACTTGTTATGTTCTTGATCGAAATTGTTGTTCTCCTTGCTGTCATTTTACTTGTCATCCTGCTTGTCCAGGGTACACGTCGTATCCCTGTGCAGTATGCCAAGCGTATTGTCGGCAACAAGCAATACGGTGGCGTCCGTCAGTATATTCCTATCAAGGTCAATGCAGCTGGCGTCATGCCCATCATCTTCGCTCAGGCAATCATGTTCATCCCTATCACCCTTATGGGATTCTCAGGCAACACTGATTCTAAATTCTGGATGGCATTTGCCGACATTAATGGGTTCTGGTACAACTTAGTGTTCTTCATCCTCGTTGTCCTGTTTACCTATTTGTACACGGCCATTGCTATCAATCCTAAACAAATAGCTGAAGACATGAAAAAGAACGGTGGTTTCATCCCCGGTGTAAAACCCGGTAAACGTACCGCCGAGTACTTGGAAGGTATTTTGTCCAACATCACCCTCCCCGGTTCCATCTTCCTGGCTATTGTTGCTATCCTTCCTGCTATTGTCCGCCTTTTGGGTGTCAACACCCAGTTCGCCCAGTTCTACGGTGGCACCTCGTTGCTGATTCTTGTTGGTGTTATTCTCGACACGCTTCAGCAAATCGAAAGCCACTTGCTCATGAGACACTACGATGGTCTCACCAAAACTGGTCGTATCAAAGGTCGTACCTCAATGTCCGTTCAAGCTTAATTGCTCTACTTAAGTAAATGATTCTACTCAAGACACAAGAAGAAATAGAACTAATCCGTGATAGTGCCCGTCTCCTCGGCAAGACTCTTGCCGAGGTGGGCCGTCATATCTGCCCTGGTGTTACAACTGCGTTTCTTGACAAAATCGGTGAACAGTATATCCGGGACAATGGTGGTATACCGTTGTGCAAAGGTTATGAAGGTTTCCCTGCTGCATTCTGCATCTCTGTCAATAATGTCGTTGTGCACGGCATCCCTTCTGATGATGTCTTCATCAAGGAGGGCGACAACGTCTCTCTTGATTGTGTTATTGAGTTGAATGGCTATGTAGCTGATTCGGCATACACTTTTACTTGTGGTGAAGCCACCCCCGAAATGCAGCGTCTTCTCAAAGTTACCAAAGAGGCGTTATACATCGGGTTAGACAAATGCAAAGCAGGTAACCGTGTGGGTGACATCGGTCACGCTGTACAGCAGCATTGTGAGAAAAACGGTTACTCTATTGTCCGTGAACTTTGCGGTCATGGTGTGGGTCTCAAAATGCACGAAAGTCCCAATGTTCCCAACTATGGAGTTCCCGGCACTGGCGCTCTTCTCAAGGAAGGCATGGTCATTGCTGTAGAGCCCATGGTTTGTATGGGGTCGAAAAATGTCGTCTTTTCACGTGAGGACGGTTGGACTTGCAGAACCAAAGACGGCAAACCCGCCGCTCATTTTGAACACACCGTTGCCATTGGAGCCAACGGCCCCGACATCCTGACCACATTTGATTTCATTGAAGAACAAAAATAATTTAAAAACGATAAGTAATAATTAAATGGCTAAACAATCATCCATACAATTAGACGGAACTGTCACCGAATCCCTGGGCAATGCTATGTTTCGTGTTGAACTGGAAAACGGGCATCAAATCATCGCCCACATCTCCGGCAAGATGCGTATGCACTACATCAAGATTCTCCCCGGCGACAAAGTATCTATCGAAATGTCGCCTTACGACCTCACCAAAGGCCGTATCACTTATCGCCACAAATAACCTTGTTTTTCAATACAAAGAGAAGAAATCAGAATTAAACGCATAATATAATAAAAAATGAAAGTAAGAGTTTCTGTAAAGAAAAGATCCCCCGAGTGCAAAGTTGTCCGTCGCCACGGGGTTGTCTATGTAATCAACAAGAAGAATCCTAAGTTCAAACAAAGACAAGGATGATTAACTAACAAAAAAGAATAAGAATAATTTATGGCAAGAATTGCAGGTATTGACTTACCCAAAAACAAAAGAGGTGTTATAGGACTGACCTATATCTACGGTATTGGAAGAAGCCTTGCATCAGAGATTCTGGCTAAAGCCGGCATCGACGAAAACAAAAAGGTGCAAGACTGGACTGATGATGAACAGAATGCACTGCGTACTATCATCAACGATGAGTACAAAGTCGAAGGTGCGCTCCGTTCCGAAGTTCAGATGAACATCAAGCGTCTCATGGACATCGGCTGCTATCGTGGCATCCGTCACCGCCTGGGCCTTCCTCTCCGTGGTCAGAGCACCAAAAACAACGCCCGTACTCGTAAGGGTAAGAAGAAAACAATCGCTAACAAAAAGAAAGCTACCAAGTAAAACATGATGTGTAGCAACCATCTGCGGACGATATTCGACTTATAGGAGCAGTTGGTAAACAAATGTAAAATCAAGCACAATTAAACAATTATGGCAAAAACTTCTAAACCGACCAAAAAAAGAGTCGTAAAAGTTGAACCTCTTGGAAGAGCATGCATCTTCGCCTCTTTCAACAACGTTATTATTTCGTTGACTAATAATGCCGGTCAAGTGATTTCTTGGTCGTCTGCTGGAAAAATGGGCTTCCGCGGATCGAAGAAAAACACTCCGTATGCCGCTCAGATGGCAGCGGAAGATTGCGGTAAAGTTGCTTATGATTTGGGCCTAAGAAAAGTAAAAGTCTTTGTTAAAGGACCTGGTTCAGGACGTGAGTCTGCTATCCGTGCAATCAATGGCTGTGGCATCGAAGTAACAGAAATCGTCGACGTCACTCCGCTTCCTCACAACGGTTGCCGTCCCCCCAAACGCCGTCGCGTGTAATTAGAAAGTGCAAGAATTTCATTTCAACTAATTTTAATCCTTTCACTTTTTTCAGTATCAATTATTCAAAACTGTAAACAATGGCAAGATATACTGGTCCTAAAACCAAAATAGCAAGAAAGTTCCACGAACCCATCTTCGGTCCCGACAAGAACTACGAAAAGAAACCTTACGCTCCTGGCATGCACGGCCAAAACCGCCGTCGTGGCAAAGTCTCGGAGTATGGCATCCAGCTTCAGGAAAAGCAAAAAGCCAAATATACCTACGGTATCCTTGAGCGTCAGTTCCGCAAACTCTACGCCGAGGCCTCCCGTCGTGGTGGCATCACCGGTGAGGAACTCATGAAACTCATCGAAGCCCGTCTCGACAACGTCGTCTATCGTCTCGGCATCGCCTGCAGCCGGGCACAGGCGCGTCAGCTCGTGTCTCATCGTCACATCGCCGTCAACGGCAATGTCGTCAATATCCCCTCCTATGAGTTGAAAGTTGGTGACATCATCAGTGTCCGCGAACGCTCCAAATCTCTGGAAATTATCTCCGACAATCTCGCCTCACGTGCCAACAATTATTCTTGGCTCGAGTGGGACGGCTCCAATCTCTGTGGTAAATTCCTCAGCTATCCCGAGCGCTCCGACATCCCCGAGAATATCAACGAACAGCTCATTGTCGAACTCTACTCCAAGTAATAGAGTCGTAGTCGCCCCATGCTTAGTGCCGGCCGCTCTTTTCTGCCGGTATATAACAGCCAGGGTCAGTGAAACAAATTATCAAGAAAGCAATCAAAATGGCAATATTATCTTTCCAGAAACCCGACAAGGTGGTCATGCTCGAGGCCGACAATTTCCGTGGCGTATTCGAATTCCGTCCATTGGAACCAGGCTATGGCATCACCATTGGCAATGCGTTGCGTCGTGTGTTGCTCTCTTCGCTTGAAGGCTTTGCAATCACTTCCGTCCGCATTGAAGGTGTTGACCACGAATTCTCCTCGCTTCCCGGCGTGGTTGAAGACATGACCGACATCATCCTTAAACTGAAGCAAATCCGCTTCTGCCGCCAAATCGAAGAGTTCGAAAACGAGAAAGTCTCTTTCGTCGTCGTTGGTCAGCCTGTCCTCAAAGCCGGCGACCTCAATAGTCACCTCAACGGTTTCCAGGTTCTCAACCCCGAGCTTGAAATCTGTCACATGGAGCCCACGACCGAACTCAAAATCGAACTCACCATTGAGAAAGGTCGCGGCTATGTCCCTGCCGACGAAAACAAAAAACCGGGCGACCCTATCGGTGTTATCGCTGTCGACTCCATCCACACTCCCATCAAAAACGTCAAATACGAAGTCAGCGACTATCGTGTTGAACAACGTACTGACTACGAAAAACTGACCTTCGACATCCAAACCGACGGCTCTATCCACCCAAAAGAGGCTTTGAAAGAGGCTGCCACTATCCTCATCCAGCACTTCATGCTCTTCAGCGACGAGCGTATCACCCTCGAGGCTGAGCCCAAGCCCGTGCAGGAAGAACTCGACGAAAGCACTGTCTATATCCGTCAATTACTCAAAACCAAGTTGGTCGACATGGACCTCTCCGTCCGTGCACTCAACTGCCTCAAGGCTGCTGAAGTCGAAACCCTCGGCGACCTCGTTTCCTTTAACAAAGCCGACCTCCTGAAGTTTAGAAACTTCGGTAAAAAATCGCTCACCGAACTCGAAAATCTGGTCGCCTCCAAAAACCTCGAATTCGGTATGAACATCAGTAAGTATAAATTAGATAAAGAATAATTAGAAATGAGACACGGTTGTAAAATAAATCATCTGTCAAGAACACACGCTCATCGCGTTGCTATGCTCTCCAACATGGCCACTTCTCTCATCCTTGAGAAGAGAATCGAGACCACGCTGGCCAAAGCCAAAGCACTCAGAGTATATGTCGAACCCCTCATCAATCGCTCAAAAGAGGATTCCACCAATAACCGCCGCGTAGTTTTCAGCTACCTCCACAGCAAAGAGGCCGTCAACGAGCTCTTCCGCGAAATCTCGCAGAAAGTCGCCAACCGCCCCGGCGGCTACACCCGCATCCTCAAAACCGGCATCCGTCATGGTGACAACTCCGCTATGGCTATCATCGAACTCGTCGACTACAACGAGAACATGCTTAAGCCCATCGCCGAGAAAAAAGCCAAGGCTACCCGCCGCAGCCGCGCCAAGAAGGTCGAACAACCCGTTGAGGCTCCCGTCGCTGAAGCCCCCGCAGTTGAAGAGGCTCCCAAGGCTGAATAATTTTCAAGGCTCACTCTTCCTTAAAGGAATGCGGGGTGCTCATACCTCTGCATTCCTTTTTTTCGGAATCCTGCCTTCTCACTTCAGCCGGCTGCTTGTCACGCTTTGCAATATCATTATTAGTTAAATAAATATCAACAAAATTATGTCACAGATTATAGCTATCAGGGGCCGTCAGATCCTCGACTCTCGCGGCAACCCCACAGTCGAAGTCGAAGTATTCACCGAACAGGGAGCCATGGGTCGTGCAGCTGTCCCCTCTGGGGCCTCCACCGGTGTCCACGAAGCCTGCGAACTTCGCGACAACGACAAATCCGTCTATCTCGGCAAAGGCGTCCTCCAGGCCGTCAACAATGTCAACAACGTCCTCAATGACGAACTCCGCGGCATGTATGTCGAAGAACAGCGCGCCATCGACCAGAAAATGATCGAACTCGACGGCACTCCCAACAAGAGCCGTCTTGGTGCCAACGCCATCCTCGGTGTCTCTCTCGCCTGCGCCAAGGCTGCTGCTATGGAGTCCGGCCAGCACCTCTATCGCTATCTCGGCGGCTGTGGTGGCTACCTGCTCCCCGTCCCCATGATGAACATCCTCAACGGCGGTTCACATGCCGACAACAGCATCGACTTCCAGGAATTCATGATTATGCCCGTCGGTGCTCCCACTTTCACCGAAGCCCTCCGCATGGGTGCAGAAGTCTTCCACAACCTCCGCACCGTCCTCAAAAGCCGCAATATGTCCACCAACGTAGGAGACGAAGGCGGTTTCGCTCCCAACCTCGCCTCCAATGACGAAGCCATCCAGGTTGTCTGCCAGGCTATTGAGAAAGCAGGATATCGCCCCGGTGAAGACATCTTCATCGGTCTCGACGCTGCTGCTTCCGAATATTACAATGCCGAAACTGGCCTCTACGAAATGCGCTGGTCCTCTGGCGAAAAATACAACGCCTCCGAGATGGTCGACTTCTGGAAACGCTGGGTTGACCAATACCCCGTCATCTCCATCGAAGACGGTATGGCTGAAGACGACTGGGACGGCTGGAAACTCCTCACCGACTCTATCGGCGACCGTTGCCAGCTCGTAGGCGACGACCTCTTCGTCACCAATGTCGAACGTCTGCAGATGGGTCTCGACCGCAAGGTTGCCAACTCCATCCTCGTCAAACTCAACCAGATTGGTACTCTCTCCGAAACCATCGACGCTGTCAGCCTTGCCACTCGCAACGGTTACACCTCCATCATCTCCCATCGCTCTGGCGAGACCGAGGACACCACCATTGCCGACCTCGTTGTGGCGCTCAACACCGGCCTTATCAAGACCGGCTCCGCCAGCCGCACCGACCGCATCTGCAAGTACAATCAGCTTATGCGCATCGAAGAAGGTCTCGGCGACCAGGCTCAATACCTTGGCAAAAACTTCAAATTCCTCAAATAGGAATAACATACTCTTCATAAATACCCCGTGTCAACAACCGCACGGGGTATTTTTTTGTCTCGAGTCCCTGCCTGACGCCACTGCCTAAAAATGTTAAATGTTGTTAAAGGGTGTAAGAAGATGCCCATCTCTTCGTTGTATATTTAAAAAAGTATCATCAATTAATATTTGTACAATATGAAGAAACTTCTATCCCGATTTATGCTCGCTGCAACCTTCTGTGCAGTAATGTTATCCGTATCATGCACCAAGGAAGATGTTTCACCAGTGGCAACCAACCTGTACAACAGTCTGTTACCCCTCTGGCAGCAGCGCGACTTGCCAAGCTTTCAAAGAGACATACAGAAATACATATCCCGCAACGGCTACACACTATTCCGCGACACGGCTTACGGCACCAGCAGGACAGTCTCATACCTTTGCCAGTCCGACACTGCCATCTATCTACTGAATGTCTGGTTCAGGAACGACTCCCTCTTTTCCCTGAAATGTTCGCTCTATTCACCGCGGCAGCAGTGGATGCAGAATCAGATGGCAAGGTTTGAGCAGGAGATGTATAACCGCCATCCGGACGACTATATCGGAGGCTCGTTCTATTGGTTTTTGCGGCCGGACATACTCAACACCGTCGACGGTGGCGATGTGCGGACACACAATCTTTTTGTCCAGCGGACCGTGGAGCATGCCAACGACGTGTGGGAGTGGGTCGAAGCGCGCACACGCTATGGCATCCACCCACCCTATCTGGGCGAAGACCAGCTTCAGCTGCACACCGATGGCACCCAGTATGAACTCCGCCAGATGGGATTGGACAACATTCCGGCAGGCATCACACACCATTTGGATGTCCAGTTCAATATTTACGACACCACTGGCTGGAGCAATCCCAATCCCTACTGGTTTGATTGAGGTTCCGGCTTTTTCATGGTGCGGGGGGATTTGCTAAATGGTTTCGAAGGGTAGGGTGAGGCAATTTTTTATGGAAATGAACGTTATGGGGACATGAAGAAACAGTTTGCATTGTCGGTTGTTTTGTTAGTCTGCTGGATAGCAGCCAATGCCCAGATTTCGGAAGTGAACGACTGTCTCCGTTTTCTGCCCTCACGCATGGCAAACCACATCCGCTCTGTGAAGGAGTATCAACTCTCCACCGAGGCAGCGGGTACCCGCAAGCTGGTGGCAACCATCCGCTACGACCGGCAGGGATACATGACCTACCATCGCAATGGGTCGGAGATGCCCGACAGCATCGAGTGTACTTACGACTCACACAATCGGCTGGTACAATGGAAACGTGCTGAGCACCGTTGGGACAACGACAGCCAGCGGATGGTGTGGAGCAGTCTTATCGTCGAAAACCTGGACTACACTCCCGACGGGCTGGTCAGTCTCGACCGAGTGGTTATATACGACCGCGTCAACTCTAAAATCGATACCACAGTCATTACTTATCGTCTTATCCATCTGGAACGCTCTGGCCGGGGTGTTACAGCGTGCGATTATGCCTATTGCGAAAGGGGGGCGTTGGATGATGTGGTGACGGTGGAAACGGATACCTGCCGTTTCCGTCGTGAGTACGACACCAAGGGGCACCTGTTGCGTCAGACCTATACCGACGAAGTCGGCTCGCGCGGGCTGGACAGCTATAAGGTGTCTTATGCCTACGACAGAGAGGGCCGGGTGCTGTACGAGATTACATGCAGTTATGGCGGATGCGACTCTATGGCCTATCGCTACGGCGCGAAAGGAAACGTGGTGGAGAAGTCGGGCAAGTCGTGGGTGCAAGGCATTGAGTCGGATATTATTGTTCGTTTCAGTCCCGAGGGTTTCCCTTTGGAACGCACAGTAGTCTTTTACCCGCAGGAGGGAGACGAATCCTGGGAACCCAGTGTCACCCGCACATGGTATGATGCCAAAGGCAGTGTCGTCCGTAAAGAGAATTCAGACTATACGATGGAGTACGAGGTGGAGTACTGGGAGAATTGAAAAAAACTCGTTAATTCGTTAATGTGTTAATTCGTTAATCTTAAATGCGTCAAGGACTAACACATTAACACGATTACGCATTAACACATTCCCATTGTGATTTTTTCTTTTTTCCGACGTTTAATAAGGGTATGAAACAACATCCATTTCTGGCATTGGTTGAGGAGCATGCAGGGGCGATAAACCGCGTGTGCCGGTCGTTCTGCCACACGGCTGAAGACCGCGAGGACTTGCGCCAGGACATTATCATGAACCTATGGCTGGGATGGAGCCGCTACCGTCCCACCGCCAAGCCAGTGACATGGGTGTGGCGTGTGGCGGTGAACACAGGCATATCGTGGTTGCGGCACCGCAATCGGCAGGTGGAGACCGCACCGCTGGAGGGCATTGAGATACCCGACGAAGGCATTGACTGCGAGAACCGCAAATGGCTATACGAACTCATTCGCCAGCTGCCCGCCAAAGACCAAAAGCTCTTGCGCCTATACCTCGACGGCTGGAAACAAAACGAGATAGGGGAGATGCTGGGCATCAGCGAGACCAACGTTCAGACCCGCATGTCGAGGATAAAACAGAAACTGCGGAATCTTTCCGCCTCGGACTAACACATTCAAACAATCAAGCATTCAAGCAATCCATGAAAGATACAGACCAACTGATAGAGCAGATTCACCAAGCCAATAGGCAAAGATTAGAGAACGATAGTGCGGAAGTAAAGCCATCACACGACTTACGCCCATTCTTACGCTATGCCGCCATGCTGGCTGCGGTTGCGGTGGTGGCAACCTTGTTGCTGTTCCCCAATCGGCAGAAGCAATCGGCAACTGTTGTAGCACACAACGAGATGCCTCAAACCGTGAAACAGCAGCTGCAAGAGACACTCAAACAATCAAACAATCAAACAATCAAGCGTTCGGATTATGCCTACTCTGAAACGTCCGACGGAGTGCGCGTCTATTGTGAAGACAATTGCAACCCCGACGAGGTGTTGGCCAGAATGAAGCATGTAATCAAAACATTACAATAATATGAAACACATTCAGACATATATACTAATGGCTGGCTTGTTGCTTGGAAGCTATGCATCAGCCCAAACCACCCTCTACAAGACCTACGTGGGTCGCACGGGCATCAATGCCTCTTGCATCGAGAACTACCCTATCGGCAATGGTCTTAAGGTGACCGTCACCATGCTGGAAGCACGCGATACCAACGCGTTCCACCATCTTAAAAAGAGTCTGAAGGCACTGCCCTATAGTGGGGCTAAGTCGGAGAAGACAAACGATTCTGTCGATTATTATCCCTTGAAAAATAGCATATATAAGCCAATACGCGATTTTGTGCATGTACTCGACAGCACTCCTGAGTTCAGCCATGTCTCCACGCTCGAAGGGTCGATAGCCACCGCCTTCTTAAGCCAGATGAAGAATATGGATGTGAAGATAAACCTCGAAAAGGACAGCACAAAAGCCTCGTCAAAGCAGGCAAAGATACTGCACATCTACTGCCGTGCCGCCGACCCGTTGCCCGGCGACAAGGGCGTGTATCTGATTTATTTCTCCAACGACACGATGACCGCGCTGGTGTTTCACTGCCCTAACGACGAGGTGTATGCCCAGTCGGTGAAGTATGTGCTGAAAACAACCGTTAAAAAAGCCACCACCGATTAAGATAAATACCAAAAGGCTGCGGTAGCCTTTTTCCAATTTTCACCTTTCAATTTTCAATTACCATGAAGAAACTCGTTTTCCTCATAGGGCTCATACTATGCCCTATCGCCAAGGGAATGGCGCAAGTCCCTCCCGAACTGATGGACGCAATCCGTGCCGCTGTGGCCGAGCAGGCACCCAAGACTGACACCTCTAAGGTCGACAGCACCCATGTGATGTCACACCAAGACTCGCTGCGGCAGGACAGCCTTCTGCTCCAGCAGCGGGTCAAAACCCTCAAGGCTATCTCCGTCCGCGCCCCAAGACCCATCTACAGCATGGAAGGCGAGGTGGTAAGCTACAATGTGGCAGAAGACGAGACCGTCCGAGGTCTTACTGCTCTCGACGCCCTGCAGAATGCCCCCAGCGTGGAGGTGGACATCGAAGGCAACATCACCATGCGCGGCTCCACCAACATAGAGGTATGGATCAACGGCTACCCCACCCACATGGATGGCAACACGCTGAAAGTCTATCTCGAGTCGCTGCCCGCCGACGCCATCGACCGCATCGAGGTCATCAAGAACCCCTCGGCCAAATACATGGTGGAGGAGGGCTGCCACATCATCAACATCGTAACCAGCGCCCGCATACGCAACAGCCATTTCCTCTCTTTCGGCCTCGGCGGCAGCAACCGCCCGTCGTATAGCCCGTGGGTGAGCTATGTGTTAAAAAACGAAAAGCTCTCTACCAACATTTATTTGGGAGTGAGCAGCACGCCTACCCACAAGACGGAGCAGTCCAGCTCGATATTCCGTCAGGACGGAACGGAGGGGTTCGACACCACAGCCTCCAGCAACACTGCCACCGAAAACAACACCGACCGCTACACCGGCACCTTGGCCTTTAACCTCAGTTATCAAATCGACTCGATGAATGACCTCTCCTTCTTTGGCTTAGCTGTGACTTACCCTGCCACAAAACATTCACTCACCACCACCGACCAATGGTATTACCTCCCGCAGATGTTGCACTACACTTATACGAACAGCCAGGAGAGCAGGGACTTCAACCTGATGGGCATGGCCAATCTGAGTTGGAAACACAAGTTCGACAACAATGGGCACAACCTGTCCGTAACCCTCTACGACAACCTCAACTACAGCCACAACGAGCGTACCCTGCGGCGCGACTACACCCTGCTTGAGGGCATCCTGCCATCGGAATTGGGCGACTTCGACAAAACCTATCTTGGTGGCATGACCAACAACAGCCTCACCCTCAGTGCCGACTACAACCGACCTTTAGGCATTGACGACGAGCTGACGCTGGGGCTCTCGCTTGTCCCCTCGCTGGCAAGCAACTACTCCACACCCCGATATAATGTCAGCCCGGAAACAGTCTTTAATGTCAGCCCGGACACCGGGCTTGACCTCTTGCGCCGTTTCGATAAGAACGACCGCACCACACAGACCTCAGCTTCTGCCAGCTGGCGACACAAGTGGAAGGCAGTCACCATGACCCTGGGGCTGCGCGGCTATTGGAACCACTGCGTCTATTCTTTGGATGCCTTCTTCCCCGACGATACCGCCTACTCCTATTTCTACCTCAAGCCCTCGCTGCGGCTCACCTATCGCACCAAGAGCATGCACTACTTCCGCTTCTCCTACTCCCTCGCCACCTCCATGCCCTCGGCCGAAAACCTCTCCACCAGCCGCCTCTACGACGAAGACTCCTACAAGGTGGGCAACCCCCTGTTGAAGGCTGGCCACACCCACAGCGTCGACCTCAGCTGGAACCGCTATTTCGCCTCCCATGGCTCGGTGGGCATAGAAAGTTACGCCCGTCTGTCCTCCAATGATGTCAGCTACTGCAAGGAGGCCGTCAGCGAGATTGACCCCTACCTCGGGCGGCTCATCAGCTACAGCACCCCCTACAACATAGGCAGTAGCTACAAGACCGGCGTCGAAGGAAACGTAACCTACCGCCCTGTGGCGTGGCTCAACTTCCGCCTTTATGCCAACCTCTACCGTTCGGGCTACGACGTGGACCACCCCAAGGCAGGGCATTACACCAGTGCCATGACCTCCTACAGCTTCCGCCTCAACTGTTGGGCAAACATTGCCGGACGGGTGCGTCTCAACCTCTCGGGCAACTACGCCTCGCCCACGCAAGCCCTCTTCGTCGAGCGTCAGAGCGGCTACACCATTGATATGGGGCTCAGCGCCGACTTCTGGGAGAAACGCCTCTCGGTAGTGCTCAACGTCACCGACCTCTTCAACTGGAACCGCTCCCAGTCGTGGAACACCAACCCCTATCTCCTCGACTACAGCACCTCCCACACCGACAGCCGCTTTGTCAGTCTTTCCATCACCCTCCGTTTCGGCAAGATGGAACTCCAGAACATGGCCAGAGAAGGCGAAGCAAACTGACAACGAGACCCTTCCTGCCACTGTCACTTAGATTGTCCAAATCGCCAATAAAAATAAGCGTTTAGAAAGATTTAATCCTGTAATTTGACCGATAAACCAAACGGCAAGCAATTTTGTGAAAAACCCAAGGCATTGATTCCTCGCCCGTCCCGCTCTTGCACTACGTTCGTTCCTTGGTCGTTTTCAACCTTGTAAGTCGAGAACAACCAAAGAACGAGCGTGTCCCAATGGCCGAATGAAGGGTGATAGGAGGGATGAAACTACTATTTTTGCATAAGTATTTGTTGATTCAGATAAAAGTCGTATCTTTGCATCGAATTTGAAAACGAAAAATATGACGTAAAATATAGACATAAAAGACATATATTGAGCTGACGCTCTTGTTCTCTTGATAGAAACGTCTGGAAAACATTACTACCGTGTGAGAATAAGATGGCGGAAGTTCACGCTTAGGCGTGGATTCTTTCCTCCCTTATTTACACAAAGGTATTCCAGACACCTCTATCAAAAATAAGGAGACTATTTGTGAAAGGATTTGCGCCTTTTCCCCCCTTATAGAGACAGTGACTTATCATACATGAGAGCCGAAAACTATATCATAGATAAGGTCAACCAATATTTGCGCACGAAAAAATGTGTGACCTGTTTGCTTGTAATATTATAAAACCTAATAAAAAACATATAATATGAGCGATTTTAAAGACGAGTTTGAAGATATTGAAAGAGAAAACCATTATAAAGCAATTGCAGATAAGATTAGGCAAACACTGTCGAGAATAAGACAAGATCCTGCATCTTCTGCTAAAAGGTGGGTATGGGAACTTGTTCAAAATGCAAAAGACACTCCAAATAGATGGGGAAAGGTCTCTATTGAGATAGAGTTAACGACGGATAGAAAACTATTATTCAAGCACAATGGAGATCCCTTTACTCTAAGGAATGTTATGGGTTTGATTGAACAAGTTTCTTCGAAAGATTCGATGAATGAAGAAGGCCAAACTGGCAAATTTGGTACAGGTTTCATCTGCACACACTTGCTGTCAGATATAATACAAATTGATGGAATAGTTATTGATAAGGATGGGAATCATCGTAAATTTAATCTCAATCTAGACAGAAGTGGATGTAGTTCAGAAGAGTTGATTCCACGAATTAAGAATACAAGCCGTCAGTTCAAAAACCTTGGTGCGGATTCTATTATATGCAATTATGAGAATGAACGAAGTGAAAGAAAATTCGATACGCTATTTACGTATTACCTAACATCAGAAGAAAAACTATCTGCAGCAGAGAAAGGTATCGAAGATTTGACGAACACTTTGCCAGTTACACTAATCACTCAACGAGAAAAAATAAAACAGGTTCGGGTCATCAATCATATCTTAAATACCAATGTCTTATATGTTTGCGAAACAATTCCGATAGATGATAATGTGATTATCTCTACTATTTCTAACAACGAATGCAAGAAGTATTATTTGAGTTATCATGATAATGAAGTGATGCTCACGACTGAAGTGACAGACAATAATTCTTTTTCTCTTGTAAAAAGAGATTCATCTCAACCGGTTTTATTTCGGGATTTTCCTCTCATTGGTTCAGAGAGATTCTATTTCCCATACACATTAAATGGGTACAACTTTTTCCCTACAGACGAAAGAGACGGTTTGACTTTAAACACATTAGATTCAAGTGAAGCATGTGCCAATAGAGAGATCGTTTCCCACGCAGTAGATGCTGTTATTTCTTTTAATCAATGGTTGGTAAAAAGAAATGCATCTTGCCGATTTAATATGGCGGCTTCCCAAAAGCCAAAACCTCTAAAAGAATATGATGAAACTGTCGCTGGTCCTTGGATAAATAATCTACAAAACTGCTGGAGAATGCAACTCCTCGAACAGCATTTGGCAGAAATAGCTGGTGGTGAACCAAGGCAATTAAAGGAATATAGAATTCCTTGGTTTAAAGAGTCAAAGAGTTTACGAGAACAATTCTATGATATTGTGAGTGCATGTTGGCTAGGAGAAGGTGTGTTGCCAAAACGTGAACATCTTATTGAGTGGATTGAGGTTATTAAGCCCCAATTCGAGTCTTGGAATTGTCCAACTCTAAAATATGAAATAGATAATCTTTTAGAAGATTTACAAAAACAATCAAATCTGCATGTTCTGGAGCAAAACAGTGGGAAAAGTAGGATGGTATTAAATGATTGGCTCAATCAGATGTATGCTTTCATGAAAGATAATGATTTGATTGGCAAACTAAGAGAATATGCTGTTATTCCTAACCAAAGAGGTGAGTTCAAAAAGTTGGATGATTTGAGAACAGACTATCATTCCGTCATTCCTGTACTTTTGAAAGAAATATACAATCTTACTGTTGATGAAGGTAATGAGATTGAAGTTAATCTAGTGGATAATGCCATTAATTGTGAATCGTTTGGCAATGAAATCGGTATTTACGGACAAAAAGAAATCGTAGAAGAATTGAATGCCAATTTGGAAAAAAATTCATACGATATTCTCTCTCTATTTCCAACAGATGCATCAGAAAAAGAAAGGCAGCACAGAGAAGAATTGTATTCGTTGTGTAGTTCCTATCATCAGATGAGACCTTTCTCATCCGTAGCAATTGACAATGATGTTGATTTGTGGCGCAAGGCAGAAGACTATTGGTTTAATAATAGTCCAAAAGCCATTGAAGGGTGTGGGTCGATTGACAAAATGTCTTCAGGTTTCTTTATTGAACCGCATTCGTCAGAAGAATGTCTCCAATGGCTTGATAAATACATATCATTTTACCGTATTAATGGGAAGAGTGATATTGTCGAAAAGTTTAGCGTGTTTCCTAACCAAAAACATGTTTTGTGCAATATTTCTAATCTGCATTTTGATAAGGACATAGAGGAAGCATACAAAGATCTTGATGAAGCAGCGAATATAGGCATGAACATTAAAAGTTATAGAGACATCCTCCTTTCAAGGTCAATATCTGGTTACGAAAGCCATGACCCTAATACTGTGAAGGATGTGTATGAGACCGTGAGGAATAACTATAATGAAGGAAACGATGGGAAAAAGGAGGAGATATCAGCACTTATTATTTCCCTTATACCCGAAGACAAGGATGAGAATGATGCTTATAAACGTTTTTATGATTTTGTTTATAGAATCATTCCAAATGTTCCAGAAAGAAAAAGTGTTACAACGTCATCTGGTTTTGATTGGACGTTTGTACAAGAACACTTCGTCAAAAAGATCTGTCGGAATGTTGCAGAAACCGTAAATATTAAAAAATTAGTAGATTCATCATATAATTTTAGTGACGAACAAGAATCCATAGAATGGGTTGACTCTTTTATTGAGTTTTTGCACTCTTTCCGTTCAAAAAAGTTTTGGAGTGTTATTTAGGATAAGGAAGAGGGAATTGGTATTTGGATTAATCAGAATGGGAATTTTTGTAAATTTCAAGATGTACACAAGGATGATAGTATCAACGATGAATTAAAAGACCTTGCATTGAACCGCCATGTAAACAAGGATTTTAGGGAAGAGCTTTTCCATAAGGATTCTTTTTGTGAGACATTTCTGGAAACCAACCCATTGAATAATATGGATATATCTGAGGTGATTGACAATGCTATTAGACAGTATGACGAAGACGGTCTCAATAAACAAGATCCAGAGTTTACCAAACTAATCTTCTCACTTAATAAGCTCACCAAAGAAGTACCAAATCTGGCATTAAACTACTTTTCACAGAAAAAACCATCCCTTATTGTGGGTTCTCTTGGTGAAGGGGATACGATGAATATTGTTGGTACTCTTATCCAAAAGGGGGATGATTTTCTACAACTAATAAGCAAGATTACCTCACGGTGCTCTGAGTCAATGCTAAACCGTATATTAGAGGGTCTTGAAGATGTTGTTGACGATGAGAAATATGCGAATTTGGAGGAAGGTAATTATGGAGAAGAAATAGTTTGGCAGGATCTTCAAAGAAAATACCCGTTAATCGAAGGATATAATATTATTTGGGCTAGCCGAGATAACGGTGAACCTAGGTATGACTTTAGAATCGAGAAATACGATAAGATTATATGCTACTATGATGCCAAAACAACTTCAAGAGGAATTGATAATGCGGATAGTATACCATTCTTTATGAGAAAAAGTCAGTGGTTTTTTCTTGAGAATTTAAGCGAAGATACACCGTATTTTATTGCTCGAGTATTCTTGGAGAACAATAATCAGATTAGATATATACGAGTGAGTTCAGAGAGATGATACGATGAATAGGGATTGAAGAAGGGTCGAAGAACCATCGCGCTATGTTAAGGTCGTCTGATGGGTTGGTGAGTCTGGCTTTTTGAAGGTTGAGAATAACTATACTATCGATAATTGAAAACAAATAAATAAGATGAAAGATATAGATCAGAAAATCAGAAAAGACGCTTCAACAGTATTGTTGATGGTTGTTCTTTTTATTGTTTACTATTTTGTTCTAATTGCTATTGGTATAGCTTTGTTTGGGGGTGCAATTTGGGTGACGTGCCAAATTCCAAACATTCTTATGAATGTAGAGACCTTTAACGTACGGGCCATAGTAGTTGCTGTATTGGCATTTGCTGCTATGTGGTGGTTTTGTATTCAGATTGGATGGTTCTTGATAAAGCCATTGTTTCTTGTGCAAAAATTTTCAAGAGAAGGTTTGCTTGAAATAAAGGCAAATGACTGTCAGGAACTTTTTGATATGATTAAAGACGTGGCTGGTGCTACAAATAACAGAATGCCCAAACATGTTTTTTTGTCATCAGAAGTTAACGCCTATGTATTCTATAATTCAACAAGTCTGTGGTCGATATTCTTCCCGACAAAGAAAAATTTGACAATTGGAATAGGGCTACTACGCGGGTTAAGTAAGGCAGAAGTAAAGGCTATTATATGTCATGAGTTTGGCCACTTCTCACAAAAAACAATGAGGGTAGGCACTGTTACATATCGATTGCTTTTGACGGTTAGAAGTATGGTTAAATATGCACAAGAATGTCAAGAAAGCAATCAGTTGGCGATGGCCTCGGAAGACTATAAATGGTACTTCCATATGGAGAATTGGCCTATCTCATTAATTACAAGAAGTGTCATTGCTTTCTACAATTGGATTGACAAAAAAGACAAGCGACTCAGTCGAAATATGGAGTTTGAGGCCGATGCAGTTGCCTGTTCCATTGTCGGACACGATGCAATGATATCTTCATTGTGTAAGCTTGATACCATATCAGAAAGGTATTCTTTGTATGAAAACGCCATTTTCAATTTGTTACAAAATGGTTCCTGTCCCAGTGATTTCTGGAAAGGTTACTTGTTCTTTGATAAACTGATTTCCGAGAATGATGCATTTTTTATTAATTACTCAGATGTGTTCACTTCTGCGGCAATAGCAGAAAAACTGCCACCGTCACAACTGCGGTTTCCCAATGCATATAGTACTCATCCCACACTTGAGGAACGAATAAAAAATGCGAAAGGACAGCAGGATACTGTTACCAACACTTCAGAAGAGGATGCCTCACTGATGATTCCACAAAATAGTCTAAATGAGGTTGGAGTTGTGAGAATGAAGTTTCTTGTAAAACAACTTGTCGAGCAGAATAGCGAGTGCACTATTTCGTGGGACAACCTAAAGATGGTAGAGATGGAACAATTAGAGGAATGGTTGAAAACGTTCTGTAATGATAATTGTCCGCCACGTTATATTGCTCCATTTATCAATCGAGAAGTTGTCAGCTTTGACCTCCCTCAAATGGATGAAAAGGAAGAGGTGCCAACCCCTTTCACGGATGAAAATAGAAAGATGTTACTTTATTATCAACAAGGTATTGAGGATTGGAATACATTGGTGGAAATACACAACAATGGAAGCAAGGTGAACTTTGTGTATAATAATCAAACATATAATGATGCTGAGTCCGCATTGAAAGCACATAAGGAGTATTTAGATTCATTTTCTCCCCGAATAGAAGCCTTGGATATCAATATTTATAAGTATTTATGGCGTAATACGGATAATAAAAATAGAATTGATGTTTTATATTGGATGGTGGTTTATAGTGCAGACCGTATGCGTAAGCTGATTGATTTGAAACAGTATATTAATCAAATTGATGCTCAAATCACATATTACCGTCAGAATGGAGGATCATTATCCGTTAAGGATGAGGTTATTCGGCAAATTGATATAGACTTTAAGATATTCTTAGGTCATTTAAACTATGACGCAATTGATTCGTTAGTAGGGCACTGGTTGGGTTCTGATAATATGTCAGTACATAATCAGTTACAGGAATTGCAACAGTATTTGGATGATTCGACTAGTGTCCCTAAAGTCTGGTGGGTGAATCGTATGGTGAATAACGTTTGGAGTATTTTGGAGAGAATTCATGATTGTTCACGACATGAATGGCAGCAACGTGTAGTTGCTGCCTATAAGGGAGAAGAGTATGCTGATACAACAAAAGAGGACTCAATATCAAAAGAATTACACTGTCAAAAAGAGGAAGATGTGATTAAAGAGGGAGAAAAAGAAGAGAAGGTAGAAGATGAAAAAGAAGAAGTAGAGGTAGAAGAGTATCAAACGAATTGTCGTTGTTTAATGTGCAAATACTATACTGAAAAGATTTTGAGTACAGACTCCCAGATTTTAGAAGGTGGCATATCGGGTTTAGTGCCAGGAATGGGTATCCAAAATACTATTGATTGGTGCAGCATGGACGATACGCCTATTGAATCTGATATGAAGGATTGCCCTGATTTTTGCGAAAGATAATCTATCATAGATGAAAATGATTAGTGAATAATAGAAGGCAAAACAAATGAAAGTTATTTTCAGCAAGTAATACATGGCGAACGAAAAACCACTAAGGGGGAGACAGGTCGAAGAGCCATCACACACGCTTTAGGTGGTTTTTATTATTAGTTTTGTGTCGCGTCCCTGTCGGGACGCCGGTCTATTGGTTGTCTTGTCACGGCACTGCGAGGACTTCGTCCTCTTGTACCGTGTTATGCAAGGTCTCATCCCTGTCGGGACGAATTGCCTTTTTTACTATATCGCTGAGCGCCTATTCTACTGATAGGCAGCATTCTCTTTTTGAAAAGTGAAAAAAGATATGAAATTCACTTTTGCAAAAGTGAAAAAGATGCAAAAATAGTGTTTCTAAACATTGATTTCGAATATAATTTAGTGTTTGTAAACATTATTTTTGCCGTTAAAACAATATTTCCATATATTGTTCGTTATTGCTGCTAAAAACAATTATCATGATAGACCAAGTTGATTTCAGCCAGCTGGAACGCATTAGTAATAGGCGGATAGGCACGGCTCCTACATCCTTTCACCGCTATCTTTATAATGAGATTGATTGGACGAATCGCCTTATCGGGATAAAGGGGCCGAAAGGCAGTGGCAAGACTACTTTGATGTTTCAACATATCAAAGAGGAAATACAGGACAAGCAGAGGGTACTCTATGTGTCGTTAGACGACTTATGGTTTACCACTCACGATGTAAGAGACCTTGTGGAGTTTTTTTACACACATGGCGGAAAATACCTCTTTCTTGATGAGGTTCATTATTTCCCTCTTTGGCAGCGTTTGATAAAAAATATCTATGACGAGTATTCCGACATGAGTATTGTCTTTAGTGGCTCGTCGATGCTGAAAATCGACAACGCACAAGCCGACTTGTCGCGCAGGTTGCGGACGTACACTTTGCAGGGTATGTCGTTTCGAGAGTACCTGCTGTATGAAGGATTGTATAATATGGAGCCGCTGACTCTTGAGGAACTGGTGAAGAGTCATACGGCTATTGCTATGGAGCTAACGTCGCATATCAAGGTGATACCTGCCTTTGAGAGATACTGCATGGCGGGGTACTATCCGTTCTACAAAGAGGCACGCAAGAGCTACGAACAGCGGTTGACAAGTGTGGTGAACCAGATACTGGAAGGGGACTATCCTGCGATTGAGGAGGTGACGCTTTCTACTATCAGAAAGATTCGTAAAATGTTGATGATATTAGCTGAGGCCGTCCCACAGAAGTTGAATATGAGCCAGCTGTTCCGAGAATTGGACACGGACAGAAACCAAGGACTGAAGATGCTTTATGCACTACAGCGGAGCGGGCTGGTGAATCTGCTTGGCGACGATGCAAAGAGCATCAATAAGATGTCGAGACCTGAGAAAATATATCTTAACAATACAAACTTGATGTATGCTCTGACCACACAAGTTAATACAGGTACTCTCCGAGAGACATTCTTTTTAAATCAAATGTTGTGCAACCATGAGGTGTGTTATCCCAAGCAAGGTGATTTCCTTGTCGACCACAAATACCTGTTTGAGGTGGGGGGCAAGAACAAGACCTTTGAGCAGATAAAGGATGTGGAGGACAGTTTTCTTGCAGTTGACGGTATCGAGATTGGCAGCCGCAACCGCATTCCGCTATGGATGTTCGGGATGCTGTATTGACTGAGATAAGTGCCATGAAATAGAAGAGCCTGTGAAGGGGGATTGAAGAAGGGTCGAAGGGTCATCACAGACACTTTAGGTGAATTAATTTTATTCGTTTTGTGTCGCGTCCCTGTCGGGACGCTGGTCTAGTGGTTGTCTTATCACGGCACTGCGAGGACTCTGTCCTCTTGTACCGTGTTATGCAAGGTCGCGTCCCTGTCGGGACGCTATCAAACCACCATTATAAATCGCATAATTTTCAATTTCTCAAAAAAAAAGTGTATATTTGCATTTTTGTTTTGCTGCCGTTTTCAAGGAATCTCCTTTACGGCAAGAACTTGAATGACACACAATATACGATGAACAACATACGCAACTTTTGTATTATAGCCCACATTGACCACGGCAAGAGCACGCTGGCCGACCGTCTTTTAGAGTATACTGCAACTGTCTCCAAACGTGAGATGCAAGACCAGGTTCTAGACGACATGGATCTTGAAAAGGAACGAGGAATCACCATCAAGAGCCACGCCATCCAGATGAATTACCGCCACGACGGTGAAGGTGAAAACGCAGGCAAGGACTTTGTGTTGAATCTGATTGACACTCCCGGTCACGTGGACTTTAGTTATGAGGTGAGCCGTTCCATCGCGGCATGTGAAGGGGCCTTGCTTGTTGTGGATGCCACCCAAGGTATTCAGGCACAGACTATCTCCAATCTCTATTTGGCACTGGAGAACGATTTGGAAATCATACCTGTCATGAACAAGATTGATCTTGACAGTGCTATGCCGGAAGAGGTGGCCGACGAGATTATCGACCTTTTGGGATGTAAACGCGAAGAGATTCTCTCATGCAGTGCCAAGACTGGAATGGGCGTCCCCGAAGTGCTGCGCGCCATCGTCGACCGTTTCCCCGCACCCAAAGGCGACCCGTCGGCTCCATTGCAGGCCTTGGTGTTCGACTCTGTTTTCAATCCTTTCCGTGGCATCATCAGCTATTTCCGCATCATGAACGGCACCATCCGCACCAACGACCACGTGATGTTCGTCAGCACAGAGAAGGACTACCATGCAGACGAAATCGGTGTGTTGCGCTTGAATATGGAGCCTCGCAAGGAAATGAGTGCCGGCGACGTCGGTTATATCATCAGCGGTATCAAAACTTCCAAGGAAGTGCGCGTGGGCGACACCATCACCCATGTGGAACGTCCCTGCGACAAGGCCATTGAAGGCTTCGAGGCGGTGAAACCCATGGTATTTGCGGGTGTCTATCCTGTTGACACCGACGACTATGAAGAACTTCGTGCATCGCTCGAAAAGCTACAGCTCAACGATGCCTCTCTCACTTTTGAACCCGAGAGCTCTTTGGCTTTGGGTTTCGGTTTCCGTTGCGGTTTCCTCGGCCTGCTGCACATGGAAATTGTGCAGGAACGCCTTGAAAGGGAATTCAACATGGATGTCATCACCACTGTCCCCAACGTGCAGTACAAGGTAAAACTCACCAATGGCGACGAGAAAGATGTCTACAACCCCTCCGGCATGCCAGAACCAAACAACATTGCCGAAGTGTATGAACCCTACATTCACGCCCAGATTATTACCAAAGCCGACTTCATTGGAGCCGTAATCAAACTCTGCATGGACAAGCGTGGAATACTCAAGAACCAGACCTATCTCACCACTGACCGCATCGAGATAACCTTCGACCTTCCCCTTGGCGAAGTGGTATTCGACTTTTACGACAAACTCAAGAGTATCTCCAAGGGCTATGCCTCGTTCGATTATTACATCAATGGCTTCCAGCCCTCCAAACTGGTCAAGCTGGAGATTCTGCTCAACGGCGACCCTGTAGATGCCCTCTCCACACTCACCTATGTCGACAACGCCTACCCAATAGGGCGTCGTATGTGTGAGAAGTTGAAGGAACTCATCCCGCGTCAGCAGTTTGACGTGGCCATTCAGGCAGCCATTGGCAGCAAGATTATTGCCCGCGAGACGGTACGCCAAGTGCGAAAAGACGTTACGGCCAAGTGCTACGGTGGCGATATAACCCGCAAGCGCAAGCTCCTCGAAAAACAAAAAGAAGGAAAGAAGCGTATGCGCCAGGTTGGCAACGTGGAGGTCCCCCAGAGCGCCTTCCTCGCTGTGTTGAAACTGGATTAAGTTTTATTCATGATAAAATGAAATAAAGTATAAATACTACATTATTCCTGTAGCAATCCATTGTAGTTTTTTACAGAATGTTATCGTTATTATTAATTGATATTATAGTTGACTAATATGAAGATATTTCTCATTGCTTTCCTCAGTGCTTTGGTGGCGGTCTTGGCCACGTTGGCTTTGGCTGGATACATCTTTTTCCGTATCACCAAGCGTTATTTCGACAATCAGCAGAAAATGCAGATGCTACAGATGCGGGTGGACGAACATCGTGAAGCGGTGAAACTGGTCACCCCCATCCGTTTACAGGCATACGAGCGCATGGCTCTCTTTCTCGAGCGTATCTCACCGGAAAGTCTCGTGCTGCGCTGCTACCAGCCTGGCATGGACACCAAGTTGCTCCAAGGAGTCATGACCAAAACTATCCGCGACGAATGGGAGCACAACCTCAGCCAGCAAGTCTACCTCTCCTCCGAGGCATGGAACCGTATCCGAAGCGCCAAAGACGAGATGGTGGGTGTGATTAACTCCGCAGCCATCACGGTGCCAGCCGATGCCGACCCCGCCCGTCTGGCAAGCACTATCTTTGCCACCGTTGCCAACGGAAACCAGCCAACGGCTCCCGCATTGGAGTTTTTGAAACAGGAAATGCGTGATTTATAAGCGTTTCCCCCTACTATCCAAGTATGTTGACATTGCGTCTTATCCATCTGTATAGGCTGTTGTTACTGTGATAATGTTCTATATGACTGAAATGGTGATACTTGGTTGATAAATTTTGCCGTTTGCATTTTTTTCTGTATCTTTGCATCATTGTTATGAAAAAGTGCCTATCTTATATCATATTGATTCTGTTGTCAGTATCTCCTATTTTTGTATCTGCTCAGGATCGTCCTAATGCAAAACAGAACAAGAACAAGCCCCGGGTGTATGCCAATACCCAAGGTGGGCAAATCAAACACAACAAAGTAGTAAAAACGCGCGACCCCGGCGATGAATATTCCGGTGTTCGCACCGAACCTTACGGTCTGCGAAAACCTAAGAAAAAAGTCAATAACGACACCGTCGACGTAGCAGATGATGTCGAGACAAAGCCCTCCAATCAAGAACCCTATTTCTTTGACGAGAATCCGCAGGACAAAGACAACGAGACTCTTGACAAGAAAAATGCGCTCAAAAACCGCGATGACCAGCAGGAAGAAGTCGACTACGAGGAGAATATGGGCATTGTCACACCCCATTCCGCCTTCTCTCAACATGACGACCCTGGTACTGACAGCGAAGAAGACATTCTTATAGCAGGCGATTCCTCGCTTGTCCATACGCTCAAGATGGACATCTCCGACATGGAGCCCATCGACCTAAAACTTACCGATGCCGAGCATGGCAAGTTTTTCGTCTTCCCAACGCCTGAGTATTCCCGTGCCACCTCGCATTTCGGTCCTCGCCGTCGCCGTTTCCACTATGGTCTCGACCTCGCCATGCCTACGGGCGAACCCATCTATGCTGCTTTCGACGGCGTGGTTCGCTTCTCTAAATACAACCGCTCTTATGGCCACCTCATTGTTATCCGCCACGACAACGGACTTGAGACCTATTATGCCCACCTTTCCAAACGTCATGTAGCACCCGGCACCCGCGTCCGTGCAGGCGAGGAGATAGGTCTTTGCGGCAACACCGGTCGCTCCCGCGGCAGCCATCTCCATTTCGAAATCCGTTACAACGGCAATGCCATCAATCCCGAAGATGTCATTAGTTGCGAAACCCGTACCTTGATTAAGCCCATGCTCCACCTCACCAAAGACTCGTTCCGCAAGGTGGCCAAACGTGGCTATTCTAATCAAAGTCCCAAATCACGGGTCGGCAATTACAGCAACGGTGGAAAAACTTACAAAATCCGTACCGGCGACACCCTCAGCCGTATTGCCAAGCGTAACGGTACCACGGTCAAGAAACTGTGCCAACTCAACGGCCTTAAAGAAACCTCTGTTCTCAAGCCCGGCCGTACCATACGTATCCGTTAGTCAACTGCCATCATATCACCTTCACTTATTTAGAACATGCGTCTCGACATTCTCACTCTGTTCCCTAACATGATGTCCATGTTTTTCGAAGAGTCCATAATCAGCAGGGCTCAAAAGAAAGGCATTGTGGAAGTGGTCTTCCACAACCTCCACGACTATTCCCTGTCGCGGTATGGCAGTGTCGACGACTACCCCTACGGTGGTGGGGCAGGCATGGTGATGGCAGTGGAACCTCTGGCCAACTGTATCGAGGAGTTGAAAAAACAACGTAACTACGACGAAATAATCTATACCGCCCCCGATGGTGAGATGCTTTCGCAACCGATGGCCAACACACTCTCACTGAAGGAAAACCTTATGATTCTTTGCGGACACTACAAAGGTGTTGACGAGCGCATCCGCGAACACTTCATCACCATGGAAATCTCCATCGGCGATTACGTCCTTACTGGAGGCGAACTCGCCGCTGCGGTCATCGCCGACACCGTGATACGCCTAATCCCCGGTGTCATCGGTGATGAGCAGTCGGCTCTTGGTGATTCCTTCCAGGACGGGCTTGTAGCCCCTCCTGAATACACCCGCCCGCCTGAATTCCGTGGATGGCGAGTGCCGGACGTGCTGTTGAGCGGCAATCATGCCAAGATTGAACAATGGCGTATGGAACAAGCTATCGAGCGCACACGCAAGCGCCGTCCGGGACTTCTTAAGTGAGAAGTGAAAAATGTCTGCCGCAACTCATGGCAACAATTTTCACTTTTATTATTCATCAGTTTTTTTTGTAGTTCAGGGCAATTTTATTGCTCCTTTGACGTTACCTGTCCATCAAGAAAAGAAAACAAGATTATATGACAGAATTTGAAAAATACGCCACCAAACACCGTGGCATCAGCAGCACCACTTATGCCAAGTACACTTCGGCAATCAACAACTCACTGACCCCCTATATTGTGGAGGAACGCCAGCTTAACGTGGCTCAGATGGACGTCTTCAGCCGTTTGATGATGGACCGCATCATCTTCCTTGGCACTGCAATCGACGACTACACAGCCAACGTCATCCAGGCTCAACTCCTATTCCTCGAGAGTGTCGACAGCGAAAAGGACATACAGATTTACCTCAACTCTCCTGGAGGCTCAGTCTATGCAGGTTTGGGAATCTACGACACCATGCAGTATATCCAGCCTAAGATTGCAACCATCTGCACGGGTCTTGCCGCCTCGATGGCAAGCGTGCTGCTTTGTGCCGGCGAGAAGGGTATGCGTTGCGCCCTGCCCCACGCCCGTGTGATGATTCACCAACCCATGGGAGGTGCCGACGGCCAGGCCACGGACATGGAGATTACCGTCCGCGAAATCCTCAAACTGAAGAAGGAACTCTACGAGATTATCGCCACCCACAGTGGTCAACCCTTCGAGCAGGTGGAGAAAGACAGCGACCGCGACCATTGGTTCACTGCCGAGGAGGCCAAGGCCTACGGCATGATAGATGAGGTATTAACTAAAAAGAACTAGTTAAACTAGTTGAACGAGAAACCCTATGCAAATCAAGATTAGAAACACCAGCCACCACCCGCTGCCGCGCTATGAGACCTCGCAGTCGGCCGGCATGGATTTGCGGGCCTTTTTGCCCGAAGGACCTGTCATCTTGAAGCCCATGGAACGCGGTTTGGTGAAGACGGGCCTTTTCATGGAGCTGCCCGCAGGCTATGAGGCACAGGTGCGCCCTCGCAGCGGCTTGGCTCTGAAGAAAGGCATTACTGTGCTCAACTCGCCGGGAACCATCGATGCTGACTACCGGGGTGAGATATGCGTCATCCTCATCAACCTCTCGCAGGAAGACTTTGTCATCAACGACGGCGAGCGTATCGCCCAGATGATTATTGCCCGCCACGAGCAGGCTGAGATTATACAGGTGGAAGAGCTGTCGGACACCGAGCGCGGCAGCGGCGGCTTCGGACACACGGGGAAGAATTGAAAAATGAAAGTTGAAAATTGAAACGGCTGGCGCATAGGCTGGTTCTGCTTGTTGCGATAATATCGCAATTGTTCTCTTCATGCCACGCACAGCCGGGTTCCCAAGTGGCCGGTTTCGTGCATTATCATCCCGTCGAACCTTTCTATACAGGTTCTGAGATGATGATGGATTGTATTTCCAGATACCGGGATAGTGGAGCGTGTGTTTTTGCCGAAAAGTATTTTTATGCCGGGAATGTCGCTGTGGTGGCCAACCAAACCTCTCTCGTGGGCAACACCCATTTAGTGGACACCCTTCTTTCCCAAGGCGTTCGTGTCACCAAGATATTCTGCCCCGAACACGGTTTCCGCGGGACAGCGGCGGCGGGGGCTAAAGTGTCCGACAGCAAAGACCCGCAGACGGGTCTTCCCATCATCTCTCTCTACGGCAAAAACAAGAAGCCCACGCCCAAGCAGATGGAGGATGTGGATGTGGTGCTGTTCGACCTACAGGATGTGGGCTGCCGTTTCTACACCTATCTCTCCACCCTCCACTATGTGATGGATGCTTGTGCCGAAGCTGGCATCCCGCTCATTGTCCTCGACCGTCCCAATCCCAATGGTCATTACATCGACGGTCCCGTGCTGGACACTGCCCATTACCGTTCCTTTGTGGGGATACACCCTGTGCCCATCGTTTACGGCATGACTATCGGTGAATATGCCCAAATGGTTAATGGCGAACATTGGCTGGCAGGTGGTCTTGAATGCAATCTCACTGTTGTCCCGATGCAGGGCTACCGTCGCGACAGTATAGGTTATGAGCTGCCCCTGCCGCCATCTCCCAATCTGCGCAACGCCCATGCCATAGCCCTCTATCCCAGTCTCTGTCTTTTCGAGGGCACCCATTGCGGCGTTGGACGGGGCACCGACTTCCCTTTCGAATGGGTCATTTCAGGCACCGACACCCTCGACCTCAGAAACGAGCCGGCTCCTGCGGCATTCAGCCTCAAATATCTAATGGCAATGTACCGTCGTGTGAAAAAAGGAAAATTCTTTCTCAGAAACAACTTTTTCGAGAAACTGGCTGGCACCAACCTCCTCCGCAGGCAGTTGGAACAAGGGCTCTCCGAAGCAGAAATCCGCGCCTCATGGCAACCGGAGCTCAACCGCTTCAAAACCATCCGCCAACGCTACCTCATTTATCCTGACTTCAAGGCAGAAACACATAGATAATTATACAGAGAGACACTTTTTTTTACTTATGTCAAAAAAAATGTGTAATTTAGCACATTAATTTGGTATGTTGTGTTCGCCATCCATGTCGGCACAATGTGCTAAGTATTAGTATAATGCACTTTAGAGTAAAATAAAAATATATATATGAAAACACTGAAAAAAGGTATCGTACTACTGGCTATGGCTGTCCTTTGTGCGGGTATGGCTGTGGCGCAAAACAGCATCGCCGCTCAGGCCGACCAACAGTTCAAGAACAAGCAATACACCCTTGCTCTTGAAAGCTACCAAAAGGCTTATGACCGCGTGTCGGGCAACCGTGCCGAGAAGAACCGCCTCTATTTCCAAATCGGCGAGTGCTACCGTCTTATGTATAACTACCCCAAAGCCGAACACACGTATCGCCGTCTTATTCAGGCTGGCTACTATACTGTGGAACCGAAACTTTACTTCTACATGGCTGAAATGTGCCGTTTTAATGGCAAATTCGACGATGCCGACAGCTACTATGACAAATACCTCGAGTTAGTTCCCGGTGACAAATTAGGTACCTCACGCAAAAAATCCCTTATCGAGGTCACCCGCTGGGCTGCCGACCGTAGCCGTCATGTAATCACCAAACTCGCCGACTGGAACACCGACTACAATGACTGGGCTATGCGTTTTGTCGGCGACGATACCAACACCCTCGTATTCACCTCCTCGCGCTATGGCGCCGACGAAGAAGAAGGGAAGGACGTCTGGACCGGACAAAACTATTCGTCCCTCTATTCTGTCTACAAAGACCGCAACGGTCAGTGGACCGACGTCCCCGCACAGTTCGACAACACTGGCAAAATCAACACTTCGAGCAACGAAGGTGAAGCCTGCTTCTCACCCGACGGCAACACCATCTATTTCTCACGCTGTAAAATCGTCGAACACGAAACCCACGGCTGCGCCATCTACACCACCACCAAAGCCTCTACCGTAGACAAGAAAAAGAAAACTGCCAAAAAATCAGCCCCCAAGAAAGACACTAAGAAAAAGAAAAGTAAAAAAGACAACGCCAAAGACGATAAGAAAGGCAAAAAAGACAAGGACAACGACAGCGAGGAACAGCAGCAACAAGAGGAACTCGCTCCCGGCGAGTGGGCAACCCCTGTGGCCATCAATCTTGGCGACACCAACTACAACTACCTCTATCCAGCCATTTCAAGCGACGGCCTGACCCTCTACTTCTGCTCTGACATGCCGGGCGGTGAAGGTGACTACGACATTTGGAAAGCCTCCCGTCCTTCGCTGGCCGACGACTTCGGCAAGCCCGTCAACATGGGTCCTGTAGTCAACACCCCGGGTCGCGAAGCCTTTCCCGTGTTGCGTGGCGACTCCAACCTCTACTTCTCATCCAACGGCCTACCCGGCATCGGTGGCTACGACATCTTCAAAACCCGTATCGGCAAGCGTATCTGCTCCCGTCCCGAAAACCTCGGCGTCCCCATCAACTCCTCCTACGATGAAATGTCTATCATCTACTACCCCGAAAGCGATGCCAACCCCATGCTTGAACGTGGTTATTTCTCAAGCAACCGTCCTTTCGACGACCCCCTCAACAAAAATACCGACAAAAAAGGCAAGAAAATCCCTCTGCCGACGCTGAACCTTTATAAGTTCGAACTGCCTCCCCTCCTGTATTCGATTGAAGGTACTGTCCGCGACGAAAAATCCATGCAGCTTATCAAAGGCTGCAAAGTCAAAATTGTGGGTTCCGACGGCTCCGAAGCCGAAACCTACACCGACAAAAAAGGCTTCTACAAATTCAATACCAGCCAGGTGCATGGCCAAGTGGTCTACAAAATCTATCTCTCCAAGGTTGACTACTTCAGTCTCGAAGGTTCCGAAAGCACCATGGGCTACACTGTCGACAAGGAGATTGTCCACAACTTCCGCATGGAACCTGTGCCGCAGCAGCCCGTTGTCCTCCCCGAAATCCGCTACGACCTCTCCAAGTGGGATCTCAAGGAGGAATTCATGGACTCCCTCATGGATCTCTATCTTGTTATGATGAACAACCCCAACATCGTAGTTGAAATACGCGCCCACACCGACTGCCGTCCCTTCATCGGGCTCACCAACGATACTCTCTCGCAGCGTCGTGCGCAAAGTGTCGTAGACTACCTTGCCAGCCGTGGCATTGAGCGCGACCGTATGGTTGCTAAAGGCTATGCCGAACGCGTTCCCCGCACCCTTGACCGCGATGTATACATCGAAGTCGGCGGCAAACCTTTCATCTTCTCAGCAGGCACCACCCTCGACTGCGACTATATCCACGACCTCCCAACCCCCGAACATCAGGAAGCCGCCCACCAGCTCAACCGCCGTATCGAGTTCTTAATCCTCCGTTCCGACTATGTCTCTAAACGCATCGTCAACAACATGGCCTCCGACACTGCCCTTGTCAAGCAAAACGAAGACGGCTCCTATATCGATTTGGTCAACGCTCCTGTCGACACCAACTACCGCGACGTGGCTGTCATCGTCCACGACGAAGCCACCATCCCCGTCACTATGATTAACACCCAGAAAGGCGAGGTGCAAGCCATCATCAACGGCATGCAAATGCCCATGCTTATCGATGAACGCTACAAAGAACCCATTGCCATCTCATGGGAGGAAGCCATGAATATGCTCTACCAGCGTCGCATCAACAAAGAAGACTTCCCCGACCGCGACCATGCCTTCGACCCCGAGGGCAACATCCTCGACCGTGCGAAACTCGTTTTCAAAGAAATCCAGATTGGTCAGCACCATCAATACAATGTCGAAGTCATTGTCGTGAAGGGCATCGATTATAAATTCATCATCAACCGTGCAGCCCTTGCCGACTTCGGCGAATACGAATTCGACAAACAACAAGGCAAACTCTATTTCCTTGACGACTAAACTTCTTACCATTACAGGCCCAACGGCTTGTGGCAAAACAAGTCTCGCCGCCGAACTGGCTTACCAGCTCGGCGGCGAGATTATAAGTGCCGACTCTCGGCAGGTGTTTCGTGGCATGGACATCGGTTCGGGCAAGGATCTTGCTGACTACCACATCCACGGCACCGACATCCCATACCACCTCATCGATATTCATGACGCGGGCTACGAATACAACGTCTACCAATTCATGAACGACTTCATCGCCTCCTTTAACGATATTGTGTCGCGGGGTCGTCAGCCCATTCTCTGCGGGGGAACGGGCATGTATATAGAATCTGTTGTCAAAGGCTACCAATTGGCCGACGCCCCGATCGACCCCGACTTCCGTCGCCGCATGGAATCCTTTTCCGACGAGGAGCTCACCGCCCGCCTTGCCGGATATATCAAACTTCACAACCATACCGACACAGAATCCCGCGACCGTCTGCTCCGCGCCCTTGAAATACAAGAGTACCGTTTGCAGCATCCCGAAGCCTATCCTCACATGCCCGATGTGGAGCACATTATTGTAGGTGTCGCCTTCCCGCGGGAGATGGTTATAGAGCGCATAGGCATCCGCCTGCGTCAGCGGTTGCAAGAGAGTATGATAGAGGAGGTAAAGGGGCTGCTTGAAAGCGGAGTGCCAGAGGAACGGCTGCTGCGCTACGGTTTGGAATACCGCCACGTCACCCGCTACCTGCGTGGTGAGTGTACCTATGATGAGATGTACGAGAAACTCTACACCGACATTCGCCGTTTCGCCAAGCGACAGATGACCTGGTTCCGCCGCATGGAAAGGCAGGGCATCTCTATCCACTGGATTGACGGCACCCAGTCCCTCGACACAAAAGTATGCCAAGTGCTCTCCCTGTTCCAAGAGGGCGACTGACAGTGTTAATCTTTAATTACTGATTTGGGTTAAAACATGTTTACTCCGTCACGACGACGGCAGTGCCGCTGACGAGGTATTTCTTCCCGTCGGCAAGGTTGAGGCATATCCAACGGGTGCGGCGTTTCTCGAGGGCTTGGAAGTGATGTTCGGGACGGGATGCTATGTGGAAGCGTGTGCCGGGGGTAAGGTCGTTAAGGGTGAGGTTGTCGGCAGGTGTGTAGTCAGGGTTGTAGTGCCGGAGTTGGGCATCAATCTGTTTCTCGATGGTGCGGCTGAGGGGGATGCGGGAAGTGTAGTGGCGCAGCAGGACGGCAACATCGCCGGGGAAGATGCCGATGTATTGGTTTATCAGTCGGGCATAGTTGGCTTGCCATTCGTGGCCGTGGGGTTGGATGGAGTTTTTGTATTGTAGCCAAGTGTCGAGATGGGCCATCTCGTGCAGCAGCACCAGCAGGAAATGGTAGGGATTGAGGTTCCCGTTGACGCTGATTTCGTGGAAGGGGTGCCCTTGCCGGGGCCAACGGTAGTCGCCCAGTTTTGAATACCGCTCGCGGGTGATATGGAGGTGTACCTTATGCTCGGCCATGAAGTCGAAAAGAGGGTCGACGGCTTCGGCAGGGGCGTATTTGGCAAGTCCTTTTTTGAAGTTGTCAATATAGGATTGTTCCATCTTCGGTTGTGGGGTGCTGCGGTGTAGTGTAGGCAAAGGTTGGGCAGTCACAATGGCGGCGTTTGCGGTGCTTGGGCATGTGCACGCCCTTGTTGCTGCATGAGGCAAGGAAACTCAGCAGCAACAGGGTGAGCAGGGTGAGCGCGAGGTTGCGTCGGGTATGTTTCATGTAGGGGTTAACGCGGTTGCTCCTTTTTTATTGTGTCGAGATTGAGGGGCGAGGTGCAGATGCGGTCGCGGGTGACGTAGCGGTCGAAAAGGAAAAGTGCGATGGCTACCACCAGCATGGCGAGGATGCCGGCAAGGCCGCAGGCACCATCGAGGAGGTCGTTGAATCGGTCAAGGCCGACAAAGAGCATCGTTGTGCCCGCCACTGCGTTGCAGGTGCCGTGCATGATTGCCGCCACAATGACGGAACCGCTCTTGATGCGGAAATACTGGATGATGAAGCTCATGGGTATGCACACCACCACCATCATGAGGACACCCCATTGGGGATGCTGCGGGTAGTTGTGCCCCATGAGGATGAGTGGCGCGTGCCACAAGCCCCAGATGATGCCGATGATGACAGCGATGCCAAGGAACGACCTTCCTTTAAACTGTTTGAGCAGGTATCCGCGCCAGCCCACCTCCTCGCCGAAGGCGAAGAGGGCATTAATGGTGACTCCCGCCAACATGCCCGACAGGAGGGTAAAGGCTACCGCTCCCGCAGGACCGATGGGCATTGACTCACATAGTGCCTGCATGACTTCGGTGTGCGTGTCGATGCCGCTTATCCAGTCGGTGAAGAGTAGCGTGAGCAGTGCGACAATGGGGAAGGTTAGCCAGCCGAAGAACCACCAGCGATTGACTTTCCAGCTGATGCCGACATTGCGAAGCAAGGGTTCTTTGGATGATTTTTGGCAAATGAGCGTCGCCACCAAAGGGATGAACATGCAGAGGGATACTAGCCAGGGGGCAGCACCCGAAAAGGAGGCAACTATGTACCCCGACAGATATAAGGCCAAGCCTGCGGCCCAGATGAGACCGTAGGCTATGGCGATGTAAAGCTTTACATTTTTCATTGTCTATTCTAAATCTATAGTTTCTATTGTAGCTATAACCTTTATTTTGAGAACATGACCTTCTCGCTGTTGAACATGCGGGTGAGTCCCCAGATGGCTATGCCGGTATAGACGATGTTGGAGCCGAGGGTGATGAACAGGGCGGTCCAGTTGAGCGAGTGGGCAAAGACATCGGCCATCACCTGTATGGAGTTGTAGAAGGGGATGAAGTAGTTGACGAGACTGTGTACGGTCTCGGTTTGGAACATGGGCAGCAGGCCTGCCAACATGATGATGAGCATGAAGGGGGTAATCATGGTGCCGGCGTTTTTGACGTCTTTGGCCAGGGCGGAGAGCAGGCTGATGGCGGAAGCCATGACCAGCACCGAGGCAAAGATGACCAGCAGCAGGGCAATGTAGTCGCCGGTGGTGTAGTTGAAGGGGATTTCAATGCCGTCGCCGCCGGCCTGTATCATATTGGGCAGTGAGAGCGCAATGCCGATGAAACTGCTTACGCCGCTGAGCAGGGCGATGCAGCTGAGGGAGACGATTTTGCCGATAGCCAGCTCGTTGCGGCGCATTGGGGTGACGAGGAGGGTGGCGATGGTGCCGCGCTCTTTTTCACCGGCGATGCTGCTGGGAGCTATGGCCATCACACCGCTGAAGAGCATCATGATGATAAGCATGGGGAGAAGCTTGGAGAGGATGTCGCCCAGCACTTGGTCGTCGCTGGCTTGGTTGAAGGTCTGTCCTTCTTCATCGGCGCGGTTGATGTCGAAACGGTTGGCCATGCCGTCCTCAAATGCGTTGAGAGCTGTCTCCATGATGGTGAACACACGGTCGGAGGCGTTGTTGGCGGAGTTGTAGTAAATCTCCACATTGGGTGCAGGCTGTCCGCACATGGGGTCGTAGTCGGCCACAAGTGCGTCGAAGTCGGCAGGGAATCGCATTGCTATGGCGTTGATTTCTTTGTCCTGCAGGGCGTCGATGTCGGTTTGGCTGACGGGTTGCTGGAGGATGACAATGCTGCTGTCGAGCGAGGAGAGGATGGGTGCCACGCTTTGGGGCATGTTTTCCACGCGGACAGTCACCACATCTTGCTCACCGTGGGTCTCCATATTACGTATACCCACCCCCATGAGGCTATAGATAAGATAGATGAGCAGACCGGGCATGATGACGGTGGTGAACACCAGTTGTCGGTCGCCAAAGAAACGGGCAAATTCCTTGCGGATGATTGTCCAGGTGTTGTTGCGGTTTTTCATTCTTCGTCTCCTTTCTGTGCTTTGTATAGTTCAAAGAATCGGTCTTCGATGGTGAGGCCGTTGCATACCTCTTCGAGGGTTCCGCATGCCGAGAGGCGGCCGTCGATGATGATGCCTACGCGGTCGCAGAGGCGTTCCACCAGACTGAAGATGTGGGTGGACAGGATGATGGTCTTGCCTTCGGAGCGGAGCTCTTGCAGGTAGTCGGTCACGGTGCGGGCAGTTATGACGTCGAGGCCGTTGGTGGGCTCGTCGAAGATGATGATGTCCGGGTCGTGAACCAGCGAGATGACAATGCTCACCTTTTGCTTCATGCCGGTGGAGAGGTTGGCCACTTTCACCTCGGCAAACTTGTCGATTCCGAAGCGGGAGAAGAGTGCTTTCTTACGGGCGGCTGAGGTGGAGGGGTCCACACCGTGCAGGTCGCTGAAGAAGTTGAAGAGATAGTTGGGTGTGAAGAAGTCTTCCAACTTCAGTTCACTGGTTAGGAAAGCAATCTTGCCGCGTACCTCTTCGGGCTGGCTTACGATACTGCTTTCATCTACCCATGCGTCGCCACTGTCGGGCTTGATAAGGGTGGCGAGCATGCGGAGGGTGGTGGTCTTGCCTGCCCCGTTGGGTCCGAGGAGACCGAAAATCTCGCCTCGGTTGGCGGTGAAGGTCAGATTGTCTACCGCCACCTTACGGCGTTGGTTTGTGCGCTCCAGGCGTTGCTGTTTGCGCGACAGGGTGAAGGTCTTGCTCAGGCCTTCGATGCGTAGGATTTCTGACATGTTATGTTGATATGTTTGATGTTGATATGTTCAGTGTTGAAATATTGATGTTGATAGCTCCAATTATTTCCCTTTTCCCTTTTCCCTTTTCCCTTTCCCCAGCACTGCCCAGCGGACGAAGGGGATGCGGCGCAGCAGCTCGTATAGGGCAGGGGAGAGGGTGAAGACTGCCACCAGCAATATTAGATAGTCTGCCACGGGCGGCAGGGGGGTGTAGAGCTTAAGCATATAGCCGAGGGCGGCAATGATAAGGTAGTGGACAATGTAGATGCCGTAGCTGCTGCGAGTCATGTAGGAGGCAAAAGGCGAGGTGCGGTCGGCCCAGGCCTTGAAGCAGGCCAGCATGGCAAGGATGGCCAGCCAGGCAAAGAGGTTGGTGCTCCAGTGCATCAGATAGAGCGGTGCGGTGTTGTCCTCGCCCCAAGTGGCAAGGGCTAGTGCCACACCCGCAGCAACTGCCGGCACAAGCAGCCAGTAAGCATAGCGTGACAGGAAACGCTGCACGTTGTCGCGCGAGAAGAGATAGTAGCCCATGAGGAAGGGGACGAAATAGGCCGCCGGGCGGTAGAGGTTCCATAGCCCCAGGGCACTGTGCTCGGCGGGGTGGGGGATAGAGCCCTGTGCCCCTGCCCAGATAAGGAGGAATCCGCCCACCAACAGGAGCGCCAAACGGCAGGGCTTGGACCAGCCTCGCGTGGAATGCATCAGACGGCCAACGGCATTGTACAGGCGGTCGCGCTCAATGGCGACGATAATAATCAGCAGCAAGCAGAACACCCATAGTTCCTGAATAAACCACAGCGGGCCGATGCCTGAGAAAGCACATGCCATATAACGGACAGGACCGGCGGGGATAGAGGCAATCTGATTGGGGATGCCCTGAGCCACACCGGCAATCTGGGTGTTGAAATAGCCCGTCATCCATTGGAATACAAACAAGCCTATGGTTGACGGCACAAGCAGCTGGCGCGTGCGTTTCTTGAACCATTGGCCCCGTGAGGTGTTTATTGTCAGCCCGGACACCGGGTGGAGGGCATAGCGGCTGCTGATGCCTGCCACCAAAAACAGCAGCATCATAAACCAGGGATAGAGGATGTACATGATGGCGTCCTGCGGCTGGGCCTTGGGGTCGTCCACCCAGCCCCCGATGCCGCCAAAGACACCCTTGTTGTTGTAGAAATAGACCACATGGTAGAGCAGCACAAGCAGCACTGTCACCCAGCGGATGTTGTCGAGGAAATGTTTTCTATTCATAGTTGTTTGCGTAGTTTGTTTTCTATTATAAAGTAAATGACACAGAAGGCTAACAGTAGGACGACAACTGCGATGACTATCACTGTTTCGTTTAATACTCGGTGCCACAGAACAGCGAATGAGATAACTGCAAAGAGCAGGGCTATCATCAGCGCACCAACCCCAGCAGAGATATAACGCATCCCGTCAGGGTCGGGACCATAGGTGACACGCTCCCAACGCCAGCGACCGTCACGCCGGTGGATAGTATAGTTCCTGTTGTATTGTGGATTGAGGGTAAAGAAGACAATTAAGCCTCCCGTTATCAGTTCCGAGAAGAATATTATCACCGGCAGCACAATGCGCACCTCAGCATCATCTCCCAACACCACCAGCAGCACCGTTTGCGCCAGCAGTATGCCCACCGAGGCAAAAAGCAATATACGGAAGATGGATTTATTGCGTTCTTTCATGGCAGGTTAACTGTTATTTTCACTCCTTTTAGCCATTGCTATTTTCACAGACATCCACAGCACTACTGCAACCGTCAAGACACTCAATACAACGATACACCATCCAGCGGGAATCCTATCGAACAGTGGTACACCGAGTTTATCCATGATGTCAACGGCAAAGATTAATGTTACACACACGCTCATGGCACCCAACATAATGTAACTGTAGCCGTAGGGGTCGATGGCGTTACTCTCGTCCAGCTTCAGCCGACGCTCGCGAATGTCCAGTTTCAGATCCACGCTCTTCCCCTGATGGACAAAGATATACACCACTGTCAACAATGCAATCACTTCGGGCAGTGTCCACAATAACAGGTGCGATACCTTCTCACCTCCCATCGGCATCTTGATAATAAACCACACATTCGATGCCAGGCAGATGACAGCGGCCAATGCCAGCAAAATGTATCCTATGGTTCTGTGTTGCTCTATTATTTGCATTTTCTATCTGGTTTGTAAGAAAACTGATAAACGGTGTTTTCTCCGCCTATGGTGATTGTTTTTGATGTCGGGAATCCCTCAGCATCATAAGTGTATGAACATTGACCATTGCCCGATATCAGAGTTGTCATATTATTCTCGCACCAGCAAGAGGCATAACCGAGAAACAGGACGCTGTTGCCAAGCACTCCCTCGAATATCATATTTGTTATGCACATGGTCTCCATCCCCATTGGGAAATGCAATGGGTTAGGATTGTTGTCGTACTGCATGTTGTTGATGAGAGATTGTCCATCGCATGTTATAGTGGTGACATTGCCACTGTTCCATTCGAATAGATAGGAGCTGGTCTCCACACTACCGTCGTCCTTGGTTTTGTTGGCCTGCACAGTCGACACACAACCGTTGTCGGAGTAAGAATAGACCAGTTCACATGGTACAACCTCGTCATAGGTTTGTTGGCATAGGTTCCCCGTTGCCCTCACTGGTAGCATGAAGGTTTGACGCTTTAGTCGCCCGTCCTCGCCATAGTGGTAATGCATCGCGCCATCGGTGTAGACCCTACCCGTGCCATCGCAGGGATAGACACTCGCTAAGCGGCCGCCTTCATATTCAAGAATGGTGCGGCCAAGTGACGTTCCGTCATACATCGTGCAACTGATTTCTTTCAGCAAGTCGCCATCCCAAGCGAAGTCGTAGGTCAGGTAGTCTAATGTACCCACGCAGTGGACAATGCGGCTAATCTTCTTTACGGGCCACATCTCTGTCGTGTCTGAGTAACCTCCTTCAGTTGGAGTGTCTGTAATTGGTGGGTCTTTGTGACAACTGACGACCATCGTTGCAAGCACTGCAAGCAGTGTAAAATAAATCATGTTTCGTTTCATGTGTAAAAGATTTAGAAATACTGTATTATTTTCCTGTATTCTTGTTTTTTTTCAAATTTCACTCTCTATCCTTTTGTAAATACCCTAAGTTACAATAATGCTTATTTCTGAATACTCTTATACATCGACCAAAACATCACCACTGTCGCGACAATACAGTAGGCAGGAATGGCAATAGTGGAAGCCCAGCTTCCGAATGGGTCCCACCCTGTGTTTTTGAGAACCTCGATGTTGATTATTAAGACTAAGGTCAGTGCTGCTACGCCCAGCGTAATGTAGCGGTAGCCTGCGGGGTCGATGAGACTCTGTGTGGTTGTCTGATCCTTCCCTTTCAATAGCGGCTTGGAGTCGGGATGGGTAAAAGCCCATACCGACGGGACCAATAGTGCCACTTCTGCCAGCATAAAGACTACTATGCGGATTCGGGCATCTGCGCCTTCCGGCATTCTGATGAGGTTCCAAACAACCGACATCAAGCAGGCCGCACCTGCCAGTGCCAGCAATACAATTCCTATGATTCTACGACGTTCCATGATTATTATTACTATTCTGTGACAAACTTCAAGATGTCCTCCTCGCTATATGCTGCCGAGGTGATGCGGCGCAGCTCTTTCCCGTTCTCGAAGAGGATGACCACGGGGATGGTCAGCGTGTTGTATTCCTTTGCAATCGTCCGGCACTTGTCAATGTCCACTTTGATAAAACGGTAATCCTTGCCTACCTGTTTGCTGACATTCTCCAGACGTGGATACAGCAGCCTGCAGGGACCGCACCAGGTGGCTGTCATCATGCAGACGGTTTTCCCGTGTGCGATGGCACTGCGGAACCCGATGGAGTCCACCTCCTCCAGCGTGGTGGTGGGCTTCTGCATCAGACCAGTGGTGTCGCCACTGATGACTGGTTGCCCGTCGGCTCCCATGCTGAGGCTCACCATCCCTTGCTCGTCGGGGATGGCAAAAAAGGTGTCGTCCACCTTGCCGGCAGTCACGGAGACCAGCCTGTTTACTATCCGCATGGACTGCATGCCCTTCATCGTCATGGTCATCTCTTCCCGCACGGGCAGTCCCCATGGCAGTTCCTCGTTCAGGCTGTATTGGAAGGGGATGTGGTAGGTGGTGTCTAACCATACGGTGGAGCTGATAGTGGCGGCTTCGGTTTCGTTCTCATACTGCACCTTCAGGCAGGTGTGGCCGTCCACCACTTCTGGCTCGTCGGCAATGTCGAACAGGGGTACGTCCATCGTGTCGGGGTCGATGTCGTGCGACATCAGGATGGGCTTGCCCATCATGGCGTTGATGGTGTATTGCTTCTTCTCCTTGGCAAGGTAGAGGGTGCGCAGCTTGTTCTGGGGCATGTCGACGTAGAGGTCTTGCCCCCGGTAGTAGTAGGTGCTGAGTGTTGCCGACGGGGTTGTACCGTTGGACATAGTAGCCGCTGAGCTGAAAGTGGCAACGCCCTCAAACAGATGCTGTGCCGCCAGCCCTTGGATGGTCGCCAGCATTGCGGCCAAGGCCAGGATTTTCAATGAGTGGTGTCTCTTCATTGTTCTTCTTTGGTTTTTTGGGGTGATTTCTTCGGGGTGCGTTTGGCACGTTTGAGGGCATCGGACAGAATCCATTCTATCTGCCCGTTGGTGCTGCGGAACTCGTCCGCAGCCCACTTCTCGATAGCCTCGTAAACCTCGGCATCAACCCTCAGTGCAAAACTCTTTTTCATTTTTTCTTCTTAAATGGTTTCCGGTCTACGAGCCAGATGATGACGGTAAAGAGCACAGCAGCAATAAGGTCGTGAACAAGTATCCGATGGGTGTATCCGCCTTCGATAAGCATATCCAGCAAGAAGAGGCCCACGAAATCCCAAAATGCTAACAAGGCATAAAACTTCCAAGTGTGAGGAGTCTGCGTAGTCATGTTGATAGTCTCGTTTTATCAATTATACAGTGTACCCGTGTTAATCACTGGGCTTGCGCTCTCGTCGGCGCAGAGCACCACCAGCAGGTTGCTCACCATTGCGGCCTTGCGCTCTTCGTCCAGTTCCACGATGCCGTCGGCGGAGAGCTTTTTCAGTGCCAAATCGACCATGCTCACGGCTCCTTCCACAATCTTCTCACGGGCAGAGATGATGGCGTCGGCCTGTTGGCGGCGCAGCATCACGCTGGCAATCTCAGCGGCGTAGGCCAGGTAGTTGATGCGGGCTTCCACCACCTCGATACCGGCGATGTCCAGACGGCTGCGGAGCTCTTTCTCCAGGCGGTCGTTAATCTCCTCGCCGCCGCTGCGCAGGGTCAGCTCCTCGCTGTGGTGGTCGATGTTGTCGTAGGCATACATGCCTGCCACCTTGCGCAATGCGGCATCGCTCTGCACGTTGACAAAGTTGTCGTAGCCGTTGTCATGGGTAGTCTTGTTCCCGTTCTTGTCCACCGTAGTGGTACTGCCAACCTCAATGTCGAAGCATGCCTTGTAGGTGTTCTTTATTTTCCACACCAACACCAATCCGATCATAATCGGGTTGCCGTTCTTGTCGTTCACCTTGATGGGTGCCACATCCATGTTGCGGGCACGCAGAGACAGTTTGCGTGTGCTATAAAACGGATTCACCCAGAAGAAACCGTTGTCTGTCACCGTGCCGCGGTACTTGCCAAAGAATATCAGCACACGGGCAATGTTCGGCTGGATAATCATGAACCCGATAAGATGCAGCACCCACAGTATGCTGCCCACACAGCAAACAGTTGCACCAAGTCCGTCGTGTCTATTTCCCACAAGCAACACAGTAAAGAGAATGGTTGCCGCGAGCAAGGCAAAATTAATGCATAAGTGCAGAAAACCATTGTTCCAGGCTTTCATTGGTCGATTGAATTCTTTTGTTTCCATCGGTCTATATTATTTAATGTTTAACAATGAAATATAAAAGTGTTATTTTCCTATTTCAAATTTTCTATTTCTTACTTCCTGAAGTGATATTATTTTGATATCACTTTGCAAAAGTACATACTTTTTTTCATTCACACAAACTTTTTTTTTCGTATCTTTGCAATCTGTGTGTGGTTCATCACATGTTAGTCATTGACATTTAATATCATACTCTTATGAAAAAAATTACTGCTTTTCTCCTTATCGCATCTCTCGTTGCCACTGCAAACAGGGCTTTTGCACAGGACCCCAGTGCTGATTCCGTCGATGTTTTGCATTACAATTTAACTATCGACTTCGGTGCCACTGTGCACAAGCAACTTCATGGCGTCGCTGAAATCCAGTTCGTACTCACCAAACCTTGCTCTTCAGTATCTTTCGATCTTGTCTGCGACACCATTCATCCCGTCTCCCTCGACGGCACCGTCACCCGAGGTTTCAACTACGACCCAGAAGAGCGCCTCCTGTCAGTATATCTCCCCAACGGCCAGCCCGGCGACACCCACACCCTCTCCGTCCCCTACGTTTCCAACGGCTATGTGGAAAGCTACGGCTGGGGCGGCCTTCACATGGACAACAACATTTACTACAACCTTGGTGTCGCCTTCCAGGAATATCCCCACGTATTCGGTCGCACCTGGTTCCCCTGCCGCGACAACATGTACGACAAGGCCACATACGCCCTTACCGTAATCTCCAAACCCGGGTGGCGTTCTATTTGCAGCGGCCTTCTAACCAGCGACACAATCAATCCCGACGGCACCAACACCCGCCATTGGGTTATCGACCACCCAACCCCCACCTATCTCGTCTCCGTCTCCTCAGCCGATTGGCATTCTATACAGCGTGACTACCAAGGCGTTTATGGCACTTATCCAGCCCTCATCGGCTTCATCGAACACGACAGCACCGCCGTCTATCATGCTTTTGACATTCTCGAAGATGTCGTGCCCGCCTTCGAACAATGGTTCGGCCCCTACCGTTGGGATCGCATCGGCTATATCAACACCCCCCAGGGCTCTATGGAACACGTTTCCAACATCGGTCTGGTATCGGTCTGCATGTCCACCACCGACAGTCCCTGCCAAATGACCATGTGCCACGAGCTCGGCCATGCTTGGTTCGGTAATCTCGTCACCTGCACCACGCCCGGCGACATGTGGATTAACGAAGGCGGTGCCTCCTTCTGCGAAGAAATTGCCGCCGAAGCCGCCTACGGCAAAGCCTGGGCCGACAACTACTACCGCGGCACCCTCTCCAGCGTTCTCCTCAGCACCAGCAACAACCCCGACGACAACCTCGCTCTCTCTGGCATGCCCGAACATTCCACCTACGGCACCACCACCTACAAAAAAGGTGCCTTAGTGTGGCATTCCTTGCGTGGTGTCATGGGCGACTCCCTCTTCTCCGCCTCCATGAAACGACTCTTCGCCTCTTCGGCATTCGGCAACATCGATGCCATCGGCCTCCGCGACAGCCTCAGCCTCTACAGCGGCCTCGACCTCCACGGCTTCTTCGACTTCAACATCTTCAACCCCGGTTTTGCCGATTTCGCTATTGAAAACTGGCAAGCCACTGGTCTCGACTTCCGTTTCGACCTCCGCCAACGCCTCAAAGGCGCCCAACGCTATGCTCGCAACTGCACCGTTCCCGTCACCTTCTTCTCCCTCAACCGCACCCAACGCCATAAAGTTTGGTTCCCAGTCTCCGATAGCATCACACAATGCACTGTCACACTCCCTTTCCCGGCTCATTTCGCCATTGTCGACTTCGACCATGAACTTTCCGACGCCTGTACCGAAGACACTGCCCTTCTCACCCGCAAAGAGGTCGTCGACCTCTCCCATTCCTTTTGCAAAGTCTATATGAAACAGACGCCCTCCACACCTTCCTGGATTCATGTCGGGCACCACTTTGCTCACCCCGGTGGCGACACCCTTGAGGGCATCGTCCGCATCTCCAGCCGCTATTGGCAAATATCTGGAGTGTTAAACGACGACGGCCAGGCCGAGGGCCGCTTCCTCTATAACCTTGGCACCAACGGCAGCAGCGGTGCCGGCAACATCGACAATGGCTTTTACGAACGCCCCGCCACCCTCGACTCTCTCGTCCTCCTCTATCGCCCCAGTCCTTCTTCCCCCTGGCAAGCCGTTTCCCACCATCGCACCTCAACCAGCGCCATCTCCACCGGCTACTTCACCGCTCCCCTCCACGTCGGACAGTACACCCTCGCCGTTTGCGACACTGCCTCCCTGCGCATCGCCAACCCCTCCAACTTGCCTGCAATTAAGCTCTACCCCAACCCCTCAACCGCCTCGTTCCGTCTCGATTTGGGAGGTTACAACAAAAAAATCAATGCCCAAATTTTCGACACAACTGGCAAGAAAGTACTGGAAATACGCAATTTAAACGATGGGGACACTATCAACCACCATCTCGCACCCGGAACATATATCCTGTTAATCCAAAATAATTTCTTATCTTTGCAATCGCAAATTATAGTACAATGAAAAACATCAAAGCAGTTTTACTGATAGTTATGACCATCGCCGCAGGCGCTGCCTCGGCACAGTACATGCAGGAAAAGCCCAACGTTGAATACATGTTCAAAATTGAGGCTGGTTATCTCCATAACGTAGGCAATTACGGCAAGCCGGCAGCTGAGCCGACCACCACCGACATCCAGGGAACTGGCTACAATCTCAACATGTGGGAAGAAGCCATGGGTCTCAACATCATCAACGGCATCAACATCAGCCAGGATTTCTTCCTTGGCGGTGGCCTCGGTTACAACTTCTGCGCCCCCATGCGCCCTGCCCGCTTCGACAAGAGCAGCCACATGGCCGTGGCCTTCATCGACATGGACTTCCGTCCCGTGGGCGACATCTGGGCTCCTATGGTGGGTGCCCGTATCGGAGGCAGTTTCCTTATGAACTCCAACAATTACGGCAACACCATCAGCCCCTACCTCGAAGTCTATGGCGGCCTTAACTGGTTCTACGACCATGCCCTCCAGCAAATGGATCGCAACTACCACAGCCTTTTTGTTGAAACAGGTGTGCTGTTGGTCCAAGGCACCATCTTCATCCCCGTACGTGTAGGCTGGCGTTGGTAGTCCCTCCGCCGAAACTAAAAACTAAAAAGAGATGCAGCCCCCCTGCCTCTCTTTTTCAGCCTGTCAATAAAACAACCGTTGCCGGCTTTTAGTTTCAATCTCTTACCCTTTAGTTTAATAAATCCATGCAGACCACCCGTCAAAACAAAATATCCCGTCTTATTCAACAGGACCTCGGCGAAATCTTCCTCACCGAAATGAAACCTGTGCTGGGCAACTCGCTCATCACCGTTACCGGAGTGCGCATAAGTCCTGACCTCTCCATCGCCCGCGTACATGTAAGCATCATGCCTATAGGTGTCATACCCGACGCCAAAGGGGGGCAGCCCCAGCCCGCCACCAAGCAAGGTCTCATCGATGCCATCCTCACCTACAGCGCCGACATCCGCCGCCGCCTTGCCATGCGCGAAGGCAAACAACTCCGCATCATCCCACGTCTCGAATATTATCTTGACGACTCGCTCGACTATGCCGAGCATATCGACCAGTTGCTGAAAAGCTGATGCGTGGCGTCTGGTTCATAGCACGGCGCTACTTCTTCTCGCGCAAGCAGCGCACTGTGGTCAATCTCATTTCCTGGATTTCACTTATCGGCATCGCGGTAAGCACCATGGCGCTCATCGTCGTGCTGAGTGTCTACAACGGCATCGGCCAACTGACCCAGACCCTTTTCAACACCTTCGACCCTCATCTGATGGTACAACCCACCAAGGGCAAGACATTCCATACTGCCCAATTTGACTGTGAGGCCCTCTCTCAGTTGCCGGGAGTGCAAGCCGTCGGCTGCGTGGTAGAAGAGAACGCCTGGATGACCTACCGCCACAACGAAGCCATCGTCACCCTTCGTGGCGTCGACAACCAGTATGCCCGCATCACCGGACTCGACACCCTCCTCCATGAGGGCGTATACCTCCTCCATGAGCGGCTCGACGACACCACCGAGGTCGACTACCTCCTTATGGGTGCCGAGGTATACTACAATCTTGGCGTTCGCCAGATGTCCAACGTTCCCGTTGCAGTTCACATCCCCAAAAGGGGTGCAGGCATCGGCCTAATTCCCCAGCAAGCCTTCAATACAGGCTACGCCCTGCCTGGCGGCAATTTCTATATCCAGCAGGATATCGACAACCGCTATGTAGTGGCGCACATCGACTTCGTCCGCTCTCTAATGGGGTATAGCCCGGACGAGTGTACGCAACTATGCATATCTCTCACTCCTGAAGCCAATGTAGACCATGTCAAAAAGCAGGTTCGCAGTTTGTTGGGCGACAACTTCAAAGTCCTCGACCGTTTCGAGCAGCAACCTATCTACTACAAAGTGTTTCGTAGCGAGCGGCTGGGCATCTACCTCATCCTTGCCCTTATCGTCCTCATCTCCACCCTCAACCTTGTGGCATCCCTCTCGCTCTTGATGATGGACAAACGGCATGACATTGCCACTCTTCGTGCCATGGGTATGGAGGGGAAGGCGGTGCGCCGCATCTTCCGAATCGAGGGAGTAATGATTTCTGCCATGGGTGTGATGGCGGGCTTGGTAGTTGGCTTCGTCGTCTGTTTCCTCCAGCAGCATTTTGGCATCGTCAAGATGGGCAGCAACTTCGTCGTCTCCGCATTCCCTGTAGCCATGCGTGGTATTGATTTCCTCCTCACCACCCTTCTGGTAATGGCTCTAAGCTCACTGGCAGTACTATTTGCCGTCCGCAAGTCCAAGGTCTAATTTCCACTATCTGAGTCCCCTTCTTAGCTGCACTTTCCCAAAGTGATTTATGCACCAGCTAACAATCGTGTCTTTTAATTGCACGATTGTTGGACGTTTCTTCTATTAACGTCTACATCCCTCTTGTTTGCATTCCATCTAACTGCTTATTATCAACGACTGCATGTTAATCCTGTATCTTTCGACCGCTCATGATTGGTAATCCATGAGCAACACATACTCTTGTTTGCTGTGGGTTACAAACCCACCATACAATTGGGGCGGATTGCAAATCCGCCCCAACTAGTGTTTATATTTCTTGATTATGCAACAATAACACTATGTAAAACGTCCACATACTGACTTTGTTGTTGCCTATATGTGGATACGCTTAATCCTTTTTCTTGCACTCGATTTCCTTTACCAACTGGCGCAGGTAGGTGTCGGTCACATTACTTATCTCGGACTTGTCATAAATTGAAATCAGTGTAATCGTTATATCACTTTCCGTCTGCTGTACATTATATGTGATAACCCTTGCTCCACCGCTTTTGCCCTTGCCTTTCGAGGCAATGGCCATTCGGTGTTTATAGGTGTTACCACCAAGCGGAGTACCGCTGAAAGGGTTGCGCTCCAATTCATCAAGAAACGCGTTGTAGTCGTCAACAAACGAGCGGTATTTCTTGGCCAACACTTTTGCCCGACGCTCAAACTCGGGCAAATAATCGAAGGTGACCATTATGCAAAGAGTTTTCGAGCGTTTTTATGTGCTTTGCCGGAATGAAGTTCATCGAAGGCTGTGGTGAGACTTTCTTTCACCATCTTTTTTTGTGTCTTCTCTTCGCTATCGGATACGGCTTCTTTAGCACCCAAAGTAATCAGCACCTCAATCAACTGCTTGATTGCACGGTTGCGTCCATCGTATTCTAGTGTTATTGTTGCCATAATTCTATTTTTATAAGATTTCAATCATAATAACGTTCGCCTTTCTTTTTTATTGTGCTACAAATAAAAAAGAGGTTCTTATAGATTCAACCTCGAAGTGCAACACCGTTGTGCAAAGATAGTAAGATTTTTTGTTTCGGAGAAGAAAAGTCCAAATATTTTCTGGGTCGAAGGCGTTACTTATTTGCCTGTTTATTATTGTATGTTTCTTCATAAAAACGCTCCGGATGATGCAGTTATTTTACCAGCATTAGAGACGTTCTGACTTGTATGGGTCCGTAACATTAGTGGGTGGAAATGCAGAGAAACCAGGTACCTTACATACATATATCTTTCCATAAGCAACACATACTCTTGTTCGCTGTGGGTTACAAACCCACCATACAATTGGGGCAGATTGCAAATCCGCCCCAACTGGGTTCTCACACCTTATTTGATTGCACAATCTCTTATCAGTTACCCACCAGATTCTATCAGCACATACTACGCTGTTGCACTTGATGTTTGATTCTATCTTATTTTTTATTTCCTAATTATACAATAAATAGTGGCCCATATACGTTATTTCAAAAAACGCATATATATTATTTTCAATATGAATGATGTCAAGATACACATCACAGAGTTAGGACCAATAAAAGATGCCGACATTGCGTTGGCTCCGCTAATGCTGTTCACTGGAGAATCCGGACTGGGGAAAAGTTATGTGAACTTTCTTTCATACTATGTGTTTGATTTCTTTGGCAACAATGGACTTAAGCGCTTTCTGCCCAGGAAAATAGAAGGAAAGGTTTGGAAAGAGAACCAGCTCACCTTTAGTTTCACAATTTCTGAACTCAGAACTTGGATGGCTATTGATGCGAAAAGTTTTTTGGGCAAACTACTTGCACACCCAAGCATTAACTGTGCCGTAGATTTCCATTTCCGTGAGGACATTGATGACTCAATAAATGTTGTAGCAAGGATTCCTGAAACCCAGAAAAACGAGATAAACTCCATCCTTACATTTCAGACAATACAAATTGAAATAAACGGAATAGCAGGACAAACAAATATCTTCCATAATAAAAAAGATGATGAAAAAGTGGATGCAATTTCCCGTTTCGTCTCGCAGTATCTTTCGCGCCTGATTCTTGGGAACGGCTTTGCTTTTGCATTCCTGATGCCTCCAGGCAGAACATCTCTTATCGGTAATTCTTTTAGCGTACAAAAGATGGTCAGCAACACGGGAATGTACGACAAATTTCTTAATGACTACGACCTCATAAAATTATTCCCAAACAGGCTTGATGTGGGGAAACAGGACAATCAATTTTTCTTGTCACAAATAAGGAGATTGATTCATGGGACTATTAATACAGAAAATAACGAGACGCTATTAGTGCTGCAGAATGGCAAGAAAATCCCCATCAGTGCGGCGGCATCGTCTGTTAGGGAATTAAGCCCCATCTTGCTATGGATACAGAACCTGTCCCATCTTGGTGATATCTGTTCGATTTGCATGGAAGAGCCGGAAGCCCATGCACACCCCAGCATGCAGTACGGCATAGCGGATTTGATAGCTTCCTGTGTGAAGAAAGGGACATTCTTTCAGATTACCACACACAGCGATTATTTCCTCTCACGAATCAACCAGCTGATAAAGCTATACAAGCTGCAAAAAACAATGCCAGAAGAGTTTGATAAAAGCCGATTCGCTTCCAACAAACGGCAAACCATCAATCCTGCAGATGTGAAAGCATACTTTTTCGACTACTCAGAAGAAAGAGGGCATGTTATAATTCAGGAACAAGATTTGGAAGAGGGTGTGCCTTTTGACAGTTTCAGAAAAGTAATAGAGAATCAAATCAACTTTGACAGTGAACTGGCAACATTAACTGGTGATGACGATAGATGAATTTTACGACAAACTGACACAAGTGTTCGCTCCAGGTCTAATTAATTTGGAGAAAGAGGCTACTTTTACTATAGTTGAAAAAAACAATAAAGACAAAGGGAATGGGTGCATAGAATCATTATCGCTGAGGCATGAGGGCGATTGCATCGTCATTCAGGAACAACTGTTGGGCAACGCTAACAACTCGTACAAGGGGGACAGCTCTCCCCGTTTGAACGAGGCGTGTGACAGCATAGTGATTACCGAGTGTGACGGGACTAAATATTTAGTGCTGATAGAGTTGAAATCTTCAATAGGGAAGGCCATTAACAAGGCACCGTCTCAGCTAAAAGCTAGCGAATTGAGATTGCTATCAATATTAAATTGTATTGAAGGATTTTCTATAGACAACTATAAGTTGTGTGCAATAGCTACTACAAAAAAACCTTCTACAGAAGAGGTTGCAAAAATCAGACAAAAGAGAGAGATTGGTGAACGATTATCAGAAAGAGAAAGGCTGATGGAACGGGCTTTGGTGAATGACATTGTTCAATCCCCTCTCGGAATAAGGAAGGAGAATGTGTCTTTTGACAAGATGCCTGTCAAGTCAGAGTATTGTTTGGAATGCCTGCCGTTTTTCGTCCTTACTGTGGAAAGAGATAACACTTCTGGTGAGTTTCAGTTGGAGGATGTTTTGAAACAATGCAAATAACTGAACAGGCATTGAATTCCATTAATGATCATGCAGTCTATCCTGAATACACGTTATTCAATCGACCCAAAGTCTCTTCGGAAATATCCTATAGTCTCGTGGTGAATGAAGGCAGGTGCATCAATTCAAATGATGAACTCTCGTCAATGCCCAATTCATAAAGGAAACTGGCCCTATCTCGCCAACCAACGAATAATCCAAGACCTACACCACTGGCGCTATGATCCATCAAACTGCCCTCCCCTATCCACACTTCACCAAGCAAAGAATCGAAACCTAAGAGAAAAACAGGACTTGAGTTGGAGGCTGCCGACCGTAGGGAGGCAACCTACACATAGAAATGACTGTTTCGGGGAAGTAAAAAGAAGTAGCCATTTGACTCTCTTCTTTTTTTTGTACCCAGAACTGGGGCTGGGTGTTGGTGCTTTTTGTTTTTCTTGTGTCTTTTTGCATTGATATTACTGTTATTCCGCTTTTGTATTTCATTTTTGCAGTGGAAAGCAATTTGGGGTCAAGTGTTGTATGAGTTTTTTTGAGGCGATGAGAGATTGGGCCTTCTTGGTGGGGAAGGCCTTTTGATGGGTTTTGTTCGGGGTGGGGGCTCGTCAGTTCTTTGCGAGGGGTTCGTCAGATCTTTGTGTGTGGGGCGTCAGGTCTTTGCGAGGAGGGAGTCAGCTTTTTTTGTTTGGCTCGTCAGTTCTTTGTGGGGGAGCCGTTGTTTGCTGGGGGTGTAGGGCTTTATGTGTGGGGTGTCAGTTGTATGCGGGGCTGACGAAGGATATTGCGTGGGGGAGGTTGTCTACTGTGTAGTGGCTGTGATGGAGCATCTCGCCGTCAATGACTAACCAGAAGGGGTGAGGGCTGGAGATTTCGACATGGGTGGCTTGGCGGTAGAGCATCAGTTTTTTGACGTCGGGACGGTTGATGTGAGTGCCTTGGCTGTAGTCGTTGATGAGGGAGGCGAATTTGAAGAGCGACATGGGTTTGAAAAGGTTGACTTCGAGGAGGCCGTCGTCGTTGAGGGAGAGCGGGGCGCACATGTATTTGCCACCGTTGTAGCGGCCGTTGCCGAGGGTGCAGAGCAGCATGTTGCCGTCGTAGAAGGGTTGACCGTCGACGGTCATGCGGACATAGTTGCTGCGCGAGGTGAAGATGCTTTTGATGATGCCTGTTGTGTAGGAGTGTTTGCCGCCGATGATGGGTTTGCGGCGCACGTCGTTGCCGGTTTTGCATACCATGGCGTCGAAGCCAAAATTGCAAATGTTGATGCTATAGCGGTTGTCGGTTTGTTTGTCGGTTAATAGGTGTTGCGAATCGTTGGACTTATCAGCATTCAGACTGTCGGCGGTAATTTTCATTACGTCCACCGGATGGGGAGTGCCGTTTACGAGGCGTCCTAAGTCGTTGAAATCTTCCAGTGTGCCGTAGTATTTGATGTAGTCGTTGCCGCTGCCGGAGGCGTAGCAACTGACCTGGATGCCGGTGTGACCGATGGCTCCGCTGACAACCTCGTTGAGTGTGCCGTCGCCGCCGCAGGCGTAGAATCGTGCCTCTTGGTCGGGATGATTGTCGCACCATTGGCTTACCCAACGGGTGGCATCGCCGGGGCACTGGGTTACGTATAGCTGGTAGTCGAAATCGGGGTGCAGAGTGGCGTAGGCCTCCACTTGTTGGGTGATGGCGGTTGTGGAGTCCTCTTTGCCTGCACAGGGGTTTATGATAAATAGATGTTTCATTTCGGGTTGCAAATTTACTAATTTTTTTCATAATAGTGTTTTTTTTGTCGGTGATTGAAAAAAAACAAGTATTTTTGCATCCGATTTATCCCTAAAAACGGTACGTTATGTATAAAATACAATCACATCCCATTCTCGACATCCCGCAGCGCGAGACGGTTGAATTCCTTTACAACGGTACTACAGTCAAGGCACCGAAAGGCTATACGATAGCCGCAGCCCTCCATCAGGCGGGCTACCCTGTACACAGTCACAGTATAGACGGGCGCAACCGCAGCCTGAATTGCGGCATCGGCAAGTGCGGTGCCTGCGAGATGCTTGTCGACGGGCAGGTGCGTCGCATCTGCATCACCACTGTTGACGGTGTGAAAGAGGTACGCTCGGTGACAGCACACGAGGACGAGTGGCCCGAAATGCGCGACCATCAGCCCCGCGAGGTGAAGATATACAAGACTCAGGTGGCCATTATTGGAGCCGGCCCTGCAGGGTTGGCCTGCCGCGAGCAGCTGAATGTTTTCGGCATCAGCAATCTGGTTATTGACAATAACAGCCGTGTGGGCGGACAGTTTAATATGCAGACGCACCAGTTCTTCTTTTTCGAGAAGGAGAAACGTTTCGGCGGCATGCGCGGTTTTGATATTGCCAAGACGCTTGCCGGAGGCGACCAGGAGGGCATTCTGCTGAACTACACAGTATGGGATTTGCTTGAGGGTGGCCGTGTGGCTATAAAGAATATCGTTACAGGCGAAGTAGCGTATGTCGACGCCGAGCATCTGGTGGTGGCCACGGGTGCTGTGCCCTTTATGCCGACATTTGAGAACGACGATGTGCCCGGTGTGTACACGGCGGCTGTGTTCCAGAAGATGATGAATCAGGAGCATACGCTGTTGGGCAAGAAGGTGCTGACGGTGGGTGCCGGTAATATCGGCTACCTTACTTCGTACCAAGGCATGCAGGCAGGTGCTACCATCAAGGCTATTATCGAGGCCATGCCCCGTGAGGGCGGTTTCCCGGTGCAGGCCAACAGGGTGCGCCGTTTGGGAATCCCCATTATGACGGGTTATACGCTGGTGAAGGCCATACCCAATGCCGACTATACAGGCGTGACAGGGGCAGTGATTGCCAAGTGTGAGAATTTCAAGGCTATTCCCGGAACGGAACAGATTATTGACGATATCGACATTATTAATATCTGCACAGGTTTGATACCCGACAACCAGTTGCTGGTGAAGGGTCGCGAGGTGTTTGGTTTCAACACCTACGGCGCGGGCGATGCCATCCGTATAGGCGAAGGCACGAGTGCTGTGCTGCGTGGCCGCCAAGTGGCTTACGAGGTGGCTCAGGCCATCGGAATACGGTTCAACTACGACGAGTATTTGGATGTGTCGCGCCAGTATATCGATTCACAGCAGCATCCGGTTCGGATTCTTGAAAAGCCGAATTTGCCGAGTGGCGAGCGCATGAAGATTAAACCGTTTGTGCAGTTGGACTGCCTGTATGGTTTTGCCTGCAATCCGTGCAGTTTCTCATGCCCGCAAGGGGCTATCACCAAGCCCACTACAGGGAGCACACCTACCGTTGACTATGACAAGTGCATAGGCTGCATGCAGTGTGTGACGAATTGCCCGGGACTGGCCATCTTCGGTTACGATATGCAGAAGGGAATTTGCTTCCTGCCCATAGAGTACAAGGTGGAAGAAGGCGCCGAGGTGTATTTGGTGGACAACAACGGCGCCAAGGTTGGCGAAGGCGTGGTGGAGATGATTATTGCCAAGCCCAACAAGACCAATCTTGCCCGCGTGAAGGTGACCCAGGGCGGCGAGCCTATCACCGATGTCAAAGGCTTCATTTTGAAAGAGCGTTATCCTGAACCCCTTGCCATGAAACCGGTGCACGAGGTTGAAAGCGAGACGTATGTGTGCCACTGCGAGGACATAAAACTGGACCGTGTACTGCGTGTGATTGGCAACCGCAAGACCATTTCGGTGGACGAGCTGAAGCACATCACCCGTTTGGGTATGGGACCCTGCCGCGGCAAACGCTGCATTCCCCGTGCGCGTCAGATATTGCGCTCCTATGGTATCGAGTTGGTGGGCGACGCCACGCCCCGTGCGCCGTTGTCGAATCAGGTGACCCTCTCCGACCTCTACACTCCCGGCACCACCGAGTGCTTTGTCTATCCGCAGTCCAACGGTGTGAAGAAGGAACAGGTGGAGGTGCTGATAGCCGGTGGCGGTATTGCAGGCAGTGCCCTCTTCCGTTACTTCTCCGAGGCTGGCAAGAAGCCGGTGATGATAAACTACAGCCGTGGTGCCTCCTGGCGTTGCATCGGCGGCGGCCGTCCGGCGTTCTCTAATCCCGACATTGCCGACATTGCCGTGCACAACCATGAAATCTTCAAGAAAATGCAGGCGGAACATAACATCAACTACCGCACTACGCATTATGTCAATCTGGTTCACGACGATGCCACCTACCGCTCGCTGGATGCCTCCCGCGCATGGAGCGATGCCTACATGGTGGAACGCAAAGACTTCAAGAAAGAGATTTCGCCCCTGTGGGACGACAGCAAGAATACGTATAGCCATGCCCTCATTACCCGTGACTGCTGGCAGGCTACACCGGGCCGCGTAATCGACTACATACGCTGGATAGGTGTGCAGCAAGGTGGCAGTTACTTTGAAGATTGCGAGCTGCTGCATGTCCAGAAAGTTGGCGGTAAGTATAAAGCCTTGGTGCGCAACCACGAAGGACGTTATATCGAGTATACCTGCGACCATTTTGTCAACGCCATGGGTTGGGGTGCCGAGAAGTTCATCGACCAGCTCGACCTCGACACGGGACTCTATCCTGTCAAGCACCAAGCCTTCATTACCCGTCGTCTGCCCATGATGGGACCCAACGGCGGTCCGTTGGATATGGTTATCGACCGTCGCCACTACAAAGGGTTTAGTGCCGTATATGGACAGCAGTGGGGACATACAGGTCAGATAATTGGTTGTGCAAGTCCGGATACCGATGCCTACGAAGCCCGTCAGAACATTAAGTATAACAGTAAAGAATTCTTGGAAATAGTGAGTGAGGTGTTTGCCGAGTGGATTCCCAATCTGCGCGAGGTTGGATTCCTTGCCGTATGGGCAGGCCGTTATACCGAGCCACGATACATTATCGACCCCGAGGTGGGTCTGTGCACAGGTTTGCGCGGCCACGGCTTTATGCTGGGACAATATTTGGCCAAACTGTATGTAGACAAGTACCTCGGCCGCGAAGTGCCTTCCTATATGGAAGACCTGAAGATTGGCGGCAAGGGTCTTTCGGAGAATGCTTTCAAGTAGTGCAAAATACTACACATCAGACGGGGTTGTCTCTACTGGGAGGCGACCCCGTTTTTTATTCAATGCGTGAGACAAAGGGGTGGGAATCGTTGTCGGGCGTGGGGTGATTGGACGATGGAAGTGGAGGGAGGACAGTCGTTAATACAGGAATAGTTCAGACAAAAGAGAATTCTTTTTTAATTTATCGAAAAAAAAATGTATTTTTGTAAGTTGGTTAGAAAAAGATAAAAACATATAAAACGCTGTAATTATGTATACAAAGTTTCAAGAACACCTCCAGAAGGAGTTGGCCGACATCGAAGCTGCCGGTCTGTACAAGCATGAACGCATCATTGAAAGCGCTCAGGGCGCCGAAATTATGGTAGCCGGCAAGAAGTGCCTCAACTTCTGTGCCAATAACTATCTGGGACTTGCAAATAATCCTGAACTTATCAAGGCCGCCAAAGAGGCTATGGATGCACGTGGCTACGGCATGGCATCAGTACGCTTTATTTGTGGTTGCCAAGACCTTCATAAGAAACTTGAGAAGAAGATTGCCGAGTTCTTCGGCACGGAAGACACCATTCTCTACGCTGCATGTTTCGATGCCAACGGCGGTGTTTTCGAACCCCTCCTGACCGATGAGGATGCCATCATCAGCGATGCTTTGAACCATGCATCGATTATCGACGGTGTGCGTCTGTGCAAGGCTCAGCGCTACCGCTATGCCAACGCCGACATGGCTGACCTCGAGGAACAGCTGAAGGCTGCCCAGAAGAACCGTTTCCGCATTATCGTCACCGACGGTGTGTTCTCGATGGACGGCAATGTTTGCCCGCTTGACAAGATTTATGAGTTGGCACAGAAATATGACGCAATGGTTATGGTCGACGAGAGCCACTCGGCTGGTGTGGTCGGCAAGACCGGACGCGGTGTTACGGAGCGTTATAACCTCCGTGGCAAGATTGAAATCCTGACGGGTACACTTGGCAAAGCTTTTGGCGGTGCCATGGGTGGTTTTACCACTGGCCGTAAGGAAATTATCGACATGTTGCGTCAGCGCAGCCGTCCGTATCTGTTCTCCAACAGCATGGCTCCTGGCTTGGTTGGTGCCGGTATCCGTATGTTCGAGATGATGAGCGAGACCAACACCTTGCAGGACAAGCTGCATGAGAATACCGATTACTTCCTGCGCCGCATGAAGGAAGAGGGCTTCGACTGCAAACCCAGCGAGAGTGCCATCTGCGCTGTGATGATTTACGATGCAGCCAAGAGCCAGCAGTATGCAGCCAAGATGCAGGAACAGGGAATCTTCGTTACTGGTTTCTACTATCCCGTTGTTCCGAAGGGTCAGGCTCGTATCCGTGTGCAGATCAGTGCCGCTCACGAGCATGAACACCTTGACCAGTGCATCGAGGCCTTCAAGAAAGTACGTAAGGAAATCGAAGGCTAAGAATAGACGGATCGCAACTCCAGAAAAAAATGCAATGCTTTTCAGAGGGCGTGGGAGAAATCCTGCGCCTTTCTTTTTGCCCTGTTGATGGGGGTTGTGAGGGGGTATTGGGTTTGGGTCTTCGAGGTTGTTTGAAAGTCAGCCTCGGGGCGAGTGTTTATTGGTTATGGGAAAGGAGGTGGGCTATATCGGCGGGGCGGATCCAGGAGCCGTCGGGATGACGCCAGCAGCGGGAGGGGTCGGCTTGGTAGCGAGGGGGGACTCCGGCGGCGAGGCGTTCGATGGCTATGTCGGGGCGGAGGCGGGCCAGGAAGTCTTGAATGAGGAGCGTATATTCTTCGAAGGTGAAAGGAGGAGGGACGGAGGCGGGGTCGTCGCGCCATTGGCGTTCGAGTTCCGAGCCTTTGAGCAGTTGCAGTTGATGCAGTTTGAGCGTAGAGAGTGGGAGCGAGGATAGAATGTCGGCTTCGTCAAGTATTTGTTGGCGAGTTTCGCCGGGGAGGCCGAGGATGAGGTGTCCGCCGACGGCGATGTTGCGGATGGCGGTGTTGCGGATGGCGTGTTGTGTGCAGGCGAAGTCGTGGCCACGGTTCACAAGACGAAGGGTTTGGTCGTAGCAGCTTTCGATGCCGTATTCTATTGCGATATAGTGGTGTTGTGCAAGGGAGGCGAGGTAGTCGAGTTTTTCGTCGTCGATGCAGTCGGGCCGGGTGCTGATGACGAGGCCGGAGATGGCAGGGTGGGAGAGGGCTTCTTCGTATCGTTGTTGCAGGAGGTGGAGTGGGGCGTAGGTGGAGGAGTAGGATTGGAAGTAGGCAAGGTAGTGTGTGGCGTTGCGGTTGCGGCGGGAGTGGAAGGGTATGCCTTGGTCGATTTGTTGGGTGATGGTGGATGCAGAGCGGCAGTAGGAGGGCACGAAGGCTTCGCCGTTGCAGAAAGTGCAACCGTTGTGGCCAAGTGTGCCGTCGCGGTTGGGACAGGTGAATCCACCGTTGACGGGTATTTTGCGGACGGTGGTGCCGAAGATTCGTCGGCAGTAGTCGGGGTAGGTGAGGTTGTGCATTTTGAAGGGAGGGGTGTTAGGATTTGAGTTTTTTTAGTTGTTGGAGGGCTTCGCGGCAGTCGTCGAAGTCGGGGTCGAAGGCTAGTGAGCGGTCGAAGTATTTCACTGCTTCTGCATAGCGTTGTTGCTTGACGCGTATCATGCCCAAACCATAGAGGCCGAGGGCTTGGCAGCTAGGGTCGGTGTCCAGCTCCATAATCTTCTTCCATGCGGTTTCTGCTTGGTTGTAGTGTTTCAATTTCTCATTGCACAAGGCGATGTTGAGCCAGCAGTCGAGGACTTGGGAATTGTCGGGAGATGTTTCTAGTTCGAGGGTATAGTATTTGATAGCCAGGCTGTACTGATGCAGATTCTTATAAGCCACCCCTAGGCGGTAGGCGACTGATAGACCGTCCTCTTTGGTGTAGGGCAGAAGTGATAGGAGGGGTGGAATCATCTCCTTGTAACGTTGGGTATAGAACATGCACCAAGTGGCGTAAAAGAGTTCTGAGTGACGATGGTCAGGGTCGAGTTGATAGGCTTTACAGTAGAGTTGCTCTGCATTGGCGTAGTCTTTTCGCCCCCAATAAAGGTCGGCCATATTGCTAAGGGCAAAGGTGTAGTCGGGGTTGAGGCTCAAAGCCTTTTTGTAACATGCGAGTGCATCTTCGTCGCGATCCAACTTGTGAAGGATGAAGCCTTGACTGTTCCACCATTCAGGGTCGTCGGGTACTTCGCGTGTGGCGGTTTCATAGCAAGGAAGTGCCTCGGCATAACGCTCCAAACGGAGGAGGCAGAAGCCTTTGCTTGCCCATACGCTCCAATAGGTAGGGCAGTATTTCAATGCCTTTTCATACTGGGCAAGAGCTTCTTTGAAACGTTCTAGTGCTAGAAGGGCATTCCCCAATAGTTCGTAGCCATCCTCGTTGTCGTGACAGAGGGCGATTACCTTTTTAGCTGCAGGGATGACCTGTTCGTAACGCTCTAACTTTTCGAGACACCAAGCCTTGTTGTACCATGCATGCCAATCGTCGGGGTCGCGCTTACAAAGGGTGGTGGCAATTTCAAACGCCTCCTCATAATGCCCCAGTTTTACCAACGCATCGCCCTGTTGCCATAGGGCATCATTATTGTCGGCATTAAGACGGGCAGCATGTTCGAAACAGGCCAGTGCCTCGTTGTAGCGTTCTTGATTGTAGTAGCAGATACCCCATTCGACATAGATGTCGTCGTTGTCGGGTTCGATATTGCAGGCGGTACGGTAGGCCTCCTCCGCTTGGTCATATTGGTTCAAGTCATCATAGCGGTTGGCGAGGTTCAGCCAAGTTTCGGCATTGTTGGGTTCATAGTGCAGCGAGAGCTTGTAAAAATGTGCAGCTTCCTCATATTGATCCAAGCGGCTGTAGGTTATTCCGAGATAGAAAAGCACTTCGGCATTATCGGGCTGTAGGTCGTAGGCGGCTTGGAAATACTGCAAGGCACGCTCGGCGTCGTCGTTGTCGAGTTGTTCTAATCCCAGGTTGATATATTCTTCGGTCAAGCTACAAGTGTTCTATATGATTACGGATGTATTGTGCCACAAGGGGAAGAAGGGGCTCTGAGTAGTAAGCTTGTGCGGCAGCATCGTCCTGTTTGTCGAAGAGGTTTAGAGAGAGCAGCAGTTGGTAGCCATCGTGGGTCACGCTGCGGACGCAGCGGTATATCTCATCACGGTGCTGTAAATATATTTCTTGAGCCTCTTTTATAATCTCAGCGTGGCGGGTGGCACCCACGGCAATGAGGCTTTCGTAAAGCAGGGTGCCATCGTCGGGAGTATCATGCCAATTGATTTCGTAGTAATAAAACCACTCGAAGTAGCGGGGAGCTTCCTCGTAGTTCAAGCAGGTGGCGTAGTATACGACCTGCTCTTGCTCATTGGTGATTTGGCCGTATTCCTCTATATCGAACCAGTCGACTAGCTCTATGTCGGTGAAGTCGGCTGCAGCTTCGGCGGTGAGGCGCGGAGCGGGGGCATCTTCCCACGAGCGATTGTAGCGTTCGATGGCATCCGACTCGCGCTTGGCGAGCAGGGCGTAGACGGCCATGGCGGCAAAGGGTATCCATATCACCGCACTGATGCTAGCCCCCGCCTGCTGCAATAGTGCCACCAACGCTACGGAGCCAAGAATAATGGCAGAAAGAATGCCTACTGTGAGCCACGGCCCCCAAGTCTTGCTCCATAAATTGATATAAGGGCGATGGAATGTCGTACCGCAATGTGGGCAATGGAGCGTGACAATCTCTCCGAGTTGCTCCCTGACTTCAAATGCAGTCTTGTAACCCCTCTTCAAATAGATGGGTTTGCCACATTTGTTGCATATAGCATACAGCCGCATAAAAGACAAAAAAGGGCGTACACGGGGGTACGCCCATACGTCGGGGTACAATTCTGGGCGTACAAGGAGTACGCCCGTACATTATTTGACAATCAATTTCTGCATGGTGGTGCTGCCCATGATGCCATAGGTGTAGATGCCGGCAGGAAGGTTGTCGACAACGGCTTTGCCGCTACCACTAACCGACATGCTGCGCACCACGCGGCCCTGCATGTCATAGATGGCAAGGGTGGATGGCTGGTTGACATCATAGCTGATGTTCACGTTGCCTTGGGCGGGGTTGGGGTAGGCGGAGAGGACTTCCTGAGTGGTGGCTTCGGCGATGCCGACGGTAGCGGTCTGCATGCGGAGCACAATGGAGGAAGAGATGCTGCTGTTGGAGACAGTGAGCGTATAGACACCGTAGGGCTGCTGGACGGAAGCAGAGATGTCGATATCGATGGCGAAGGAGTTGTCGATAGCATTGGGTGCCAAGGAGAAACGGCTGCTGGTGAGGCCGCTGACACATTGGCCATTGGCGCAGATGCCCCAAGCCTCGATGCCGTTTTCCTCAATGGGGGTGAGGCTTGCTGTTAAGTCGGTGAGGGCAACAGGAGCGACGTTTTTGATAAAGATGCCTTGGCATTGGTGGGCATTGGGAGCGAGAACGACAACCAAAGTGTCGCCGTTTTGGTAGGTGTGGTCTTGATAGACGAAACCGATTTGACCGTTCACATGGGTCAGAAACAGGCTGCAGAGCAGTACAGCAAGAGATAAAAGTCTTTTCATTTTTTATTGATTTAAAAGTGATGAAATTAAAATTATTCGATATTCATGAGTTCGTCAACAACTTTTTTGACACCGGTGCCGGCTTTTTCCTGCACGATGGTGATGGGGCGGGAGATGGGGACGGCCTTCGGGTCGACAAGATAGCAGGGGGCAGAGCGGGGGACGTAGTGAATGAGGCCAGCGGCGGGGTAGACGTTCATGGAGGTGCCGATGACAATGAAGTAGTCGGCTTTTTCGCAGAGTTCGGCGGCGGGTTCGATGTTGGGGACAGCTTCGCCGAACCAGACGATGTGGGGACGCAGCTGGGCACCGTCGGGTGCTTTGTCGCCAAGATGGATGTCACGGTTGCCGATGTCGATGATGAGGTTGTCGTTGCGGTCGCTGCGGGCTTTGGTCAGTTCGCCGTGGAGGTGGAGCACGTTGGTGCTGCCAGCCTGCTCGTGGAGGTTGTCGATGTTTTGGGTGATGATGTGGACGTCGTATTTTTGTTCGAGGCGCACGAGTTGACGGTGGCCTTCGTTGGGTTTGACAGAGAAGAGTTGTCTGCGGCGTTCGTTATAGAAGTTGAGTACCAATTCCGGATTGCGGAGGTAGGCTTCGTGGGTGGCGACGTCTTCCACGCGGTACTGTTCCCAGAGACCGTCGCTGTCGCGGAAGGTGCTGATGCCACTTTCGGCACTGATGCCTGCGCCTGTAAGTACAACAATTTTTTTCATAGTTCCTACAATGTTGAGTTTATGCTACGGGGTTGAAAATCGGTGCAAAGATACAAATAATTTTTGACAGAGTGGAGTTTTGAATTCGTATATTCGTAAATTTGCTTAGTAGTTTAATCGCTTAATAGCTTAATAGGGAGTCAAAGACTAACACATTATACTGATTGCTTGATTGTCTGATTGCCTGATTGATTGAGTGATTTGACTGCGCCAGCCACTCAAGCATTAACACATTCAATCATTCAAGCAATAATATTGATTGCCTGATTGATTGAGTATTTTCACTCAAGCATTAAAACATACAAGCATTCAAGCAATAATACTGATTGTTTGAGTAATTTGACTGCGCCCGCCACTCAAGCATTAACACATTCAATCATTCAAACAATCACTCAAGCATTAACACATTCAATCATTCAAACAATCACTCAAGCATTAACGCATTCAAAATCATTTGGCGATGATGGTGAAGACGGTGCGACGGTTTTGTCGACGGCCTTCGGGAGTGGAGTTGTCGCTAACCGGTTGGGTCTGCCCGTAGCCTTTGTAGGAGAGGCGGGAGGCTTCGATGCCGTGGTTGACAAGGTAGTCGTAGACGGCTTTGGCGCGTTGTTCGGAGAGGGTTTGGTTTGAGGCTGGGTTGCCGACATTGTCGGTGTGGCCGCCGAGTTCGATGCGCATGGTGGGATGGCTTTGCATCATTTCGACCACTTTGTCGAGTTCGACGATGGAGATGTCGAGCAGGGTGTATTTACCGGTTTGGAAGAAGACATTGTTGAGGGTGATGGTTTCGCCCACTTCCAGTTGAGGGGCGACCTCGGTGATTTGTTCTTTGTAGACGATGGGTTCGGGGCGAATGGGTTCGGGCAGGGCGAAGGAGTAGAGGTCGAGACCTCCCTTACCTGCGGAAAGGGAGTCGCTGGGGTTGGCGTTGAGGATGCCGGGACGGGCGAAGATGGCAGTGCTGCCGTCGGGGCTGACAATGAGGGAACTCTCGTCGCCGGAGGTGTTGATGGGGAAGCCGAGGTTTTCGGGTTCGCTCCAGGTGGAGTCGTTGATTTTGCGGCAAACGAAGAGGTCCATGCCGCCCATGCCGACATGGCCGTTGCTTGAGAAGAAGAGACGGTGGTCGTCGAAGGCAATGAAGGGGCTTTTTTCATCGCCGGGGGTGTTGATGGTGGGGCCGAGGTTGACGGGAGAGGTCCAACGACCTTCAACAAGGTGGCTGCACCAGATGTCCATGCCGCCTTGGCCACCTTTACGGTCGCTGACGAAATAGAGGGTCTGACCGTCGATGGAAAGCGAAGGTTGGGACTCCCAGCCGCCGGAGTTGATGGCGGGGCCGAGATTTTGCGGTTGGCTCCAGCCACCGCCTTTTCGATAGGAAATGTAGAGGTCGCACCTGCCAGCACCGTCAGGGCGTCCGCAGGCGGTAAAATAGAGGATTCTGCCATCTTGGGAGATGCAGCCTGCACCTTCGTTGTCGTCGCTGTTGAGGGGCTCGGCCATGCGGACGGCTTTGGACCATTTGCCGTCAATCCAGCGGCAGAAGTAAAAATCTTCCTCCATGGATTCCCGATTGTAGCGGGTGAAGAGGAGCATGCGGCCGTTGGCGGTAAGTGTGGGGAGGTATTCGTCGTCGCGGCTGTTGACGTTGGGACCCATGTTGCGTGGGGTAAAGGGGACTGGGTTGGCCATGGCATTGCGGCGGAAGGCGATGCACTTAAGGTCGTGTTCGGCTCCTGCGCCCCACCTTTTGTGTTTGCCTTTGTCGGTTCGGAGGAAGGTACGCAGATGGTCTTCGGCACGGTCAAGGCTGTCGTGAGCGAGGAGCCATGCGGCCATGGTGAGATGGACCTCGGCGAAGGTGGGTTCTGCCTTAAGGGCTTTCTCAAAGTGCTGAAAAGCTTTGTCGGGATTGTTGTCGAGCAGAGCCTGGCCTTTTTCGAACTCGCCGACAGCCTTCCGGTTGTCGACAGTGTACTGGGCAGAGGCAGTCGACACAAGCAGCAACATTATGCAAAACAAAAAAATACGCATAGTAGGTATCATGTCAGTTATTTTGTAATAAAATAACGTGAAATCTTGCAGAATATTGTGTGGGCGGTGATGGGTGAAATCTTTATTGATTTAACCCAAATCGGTTATTAGAAAGCTGACGTTTCTGATGACAGCCATTTAGAAATAATAAAATCAAAAGTATATTATACACTAATATTGTTTATATAAGGTCTGATAACGATTGTTAATTCTATGACAGAGTGATAGGTTATATTGTATAGAAAGCACAGACTTAGCATTAGAATGATAACGGCGGGTTCCGTTTTGGGGAATCCCACCGTTATTCTTCTCTCAGAATTGTGTAAGATTACAGGTTTATCTTACAGCAGAAGAGAATTTCCAGTGACGGTATTTTTTGTTATATTCGTTTGCTTTCTGCAGGGCATCAGGCCATAAATGTTCAATAATAGTAGATAAATCTCCTCCATGACTGGATTTTAGTAGCACCATATCTCCTGATGCGATATGCTTTTTCAACACTTTTTCGGCTTCGTCTTTGGATTGGCAGGGGTGTACTTCAAGTTGGCGTTTCCATTGATATGAAGCTGTGGCGGCGTTCATTTTTTTGCCTACCGTCACTAACCCACCAAAGGAAGACAAGTCGATGGCTTCCATGCATTCTTCATGTTGGTCTGAAGAGATTTCACCGCAGCCTTCAATATCACCCAGCACTGCCCAGCGTTGGCCTTTAATAGGTATCGTGTCAGCAGCTTTAATTGCTGCCTTAACCGAAGAAGCAAGAGCATTGTAGCAGTCTGCGTAGATAAGTATATCGTTATCTGCTTTTACAATATTTTGTCGTATGCCCGTAGTACGATACCTCGACAAACCTTCTGTTATCGTATTGTAAGGAATACCCATATGGCGGGCGGCAGCAAAAACCCTAAGTGCTGCCATCACATTGTGGTGTGCATAGATGTTGACCAATGACACATGATGCTCAGTATTGTTGGAGCTATCCACTATATTGAATGTTAATCCAGAAGAGGTTACATGTATGTCTTTTGCGAAATAATCGGCAGTGCTGTCCACGTCGGACACCGTTATAGGGGGATGTCCGTCTAACAGATCCATCCATCTGAATTCAGTCTTGTCTACTACTACAGGAGCATTGGCGGGCAATCCCTTAACCACACCACATATTTCTGCAGCGATGTTGTCTACGCTGCCAAAAGTGCCGAAGTGTGCTTTGTCTATCGCTGTAATGATAGCAAGTGACGGTGCCGTCATCATGGAACTGAACTGTGTGGCATTAGGGATGTTTTCGCATATCTCTTGAACCATTAGTGGGTATCTTGCCGGAATATGCTGTACGGAATAGCCTATTTCGAACGGCTCGTTTCCAAATCCTGGAGAATAGTATGTCTTTTTGTATGCAGAATAGACAGATACCAACATTCCGCTGGTTGTAGATTTTCCTATGCTTCCTGTAACAGCGGTTACCTTTATCTCTTTTTGCATCAGTCTAAAATACAAGCACATTTTTGCAAATACTTCTATCGGATTCTTTACGACAATGCATGGGTGGTTTCCGAACTGCTTGTCCGTTAAGATCACAAGCGCTTTCCTTTGCATGGCAAGGTCGGCGTCTTGGATGCAGTTAACCCACCATACGCTATTAGGTGGTGTGATTAACATTCGGTCAGTGCATATGTGCCACACTTTTTTATTGAGTCTTTTCTTCACAACTGAAGACAAGGTTCTGCAGTCAACGCCTGCGTATTCGCATAAGGTTCTAAGTGTTACATATTTTTCGGGATGTATTACACGCCGAATATATTGTGAGCAATAAAGTAAGGCTTTCTTGGGCTTCATCGGGTTATTGTTTTTTAATATAATTATATAACGGTACTTTGGACTTATTATTGTTTTGTAAAGAAAAAAATGCAGGCCGTGCGAAGTAAAGGCTTGGAGGTGCGAGGTGGCGTGTCAGGTGCGGTTCTGATGTAAGGTTTGCTACAGGCTGTAGGGTTTGTTGAAGGCTTTGCCTTCGAGCATTGGGACGAAGTAGGCGTCGCCGAAGACTTCTTTTCTCCAGAGGTCGGGGGAGTCGCCTTCTTTATGGATGCGATACATTTTCTGGCCGCCTTCTGGGCCGATGGGGATGACCATGATACCACCGGTTTTGAGCATCTGCATCAGGCCGTGGGGTAGCGACGGTGCGCCACAGGTGACCAGGATGCGGTCGTATTTGAAACCTTTCATTTCGGGGAGGCCGTTGAAGCAGTCGCCGAGATAGCATCGGGCGGTGTAGCGGAGTGAGGCGAGGAGGGCTTTGGTTTTGCGGAAGAGAATGCTTTGGCGTTCGACGGTGTAGACGCGTGCCCCCATTTCGCAGAGGACAGCGGTTTGGTAGCCGCTGCCGGTGCCTACTTCGAGGACGGACATGGTGGGCTGGAGTTCGAGGAGCTGGGTTTGCCAGGCTACGGTGTAGGGTTTGGAGATGGTTTGGTCACAGTCGATTTTGATGGCGCAGTCGATGTCGTAGAGGAGATTGTCGAGAAGGGTGTCGGGGCAGAACCACTGTCGAGGCAGTTTCTGCATGGCGTCGAGGAGACGTTGGTCGGAGATGCCGCGTTGGCGCAGCTGTTCGACCATTTGGCGTCGCCAGGCTTTGTATTTGGGAGGGTCGATTGTCATAGGTAGGAGGTTGGTTGGTAGGTTATTTCCAGCCTTGGGCGTGGAGTTCAATGGTACTGTTTTGGGGTGTTACCATGACGGCCGGGGTGCCAGGGTCGGTGATGTGGCCGATGATGTGTATTTCTTGGCTGCCTTTGATTTTTTCGTAGTCTTTCTGGTTGATGGTGAAAAGGAGTTCGTAGTCCTCGCCACCGTTGAGGGCGTTACTGACGGGGAGCATGTTCTGGCTCATCTCGGAACAGACGCGGGAGGTCTGGTAGTCGATGGGCAGGCGTTCTTCGTAGATCTGGCAACCGCACTTGGATTGTTTGCAGATGTGGAGGAGTTCGCTGGCGAGGCCGTCGCTGACATCAATCATGGAGGTGGGGACAATTTCTTTTTCGGCAAGAAGTTTGACGATATCGGTGCGGGGTTCGGGTTTGAGGTAACGCTCGAGGACGTAGTCGTAGCTGTCAAGGTCGGGTTTGAAATCGGGGTTGGCCTGGAAGGTGACTTTTTCGCGTTCGAGGACGAGGAGGCCGCTGTAGGCGCTGCCGAGGTCGCCGCTGACGCAGAGGAGGTCGTGGAGCTGGGCACCGCTGCGGTAGGTGATTTTGTCGCTGTCGACTTCACCGATAGCCGTGACGGAGATGACCATGCCGAGGCGGCTGCTCGAGGTGTCGCCACCGACAAGGTCGACATCGTAGCGTTCGCAGCAGAGACGTATGCCGGCGTAGAGTTCTTCCAACGCCTCGACGGAGAAACGGTTGCTGACGGCCACGCTGACAAGTATCTGGCGCGGGGTGGCGTTCATGGCGCAGATGTCGCTGAGGTTGATGGCCACAGCCTTATAACCAAGGTGCCGGAGGGGGGTATAGGTCATGTCGAAGTGGATGCCTTCAACAAGCATGTCGGTAGTGACGACGGTTTTCTTCTTGCCGGTGCCCAGCACTGCGGCATCGTCGCCCACGCCCTTGACGGTGCTTTTGTTTACGCGACCAAAGCCGTCGGTTAGACGTTCGATCAAGGCAAATTCGCCCAAGGACTCCAATTCGGTGCGTCCTTCTTGATATTCCAGTTTCTCCATGTTTTTGTGATTGCTTGATTGCTTGATTGTGTTAATGCTTGAGTTATTGCTTGAATGCTTGAATGTGTTAATGCTTGAGTTATTGCTTGATTGTGTTATTCGAAATGTCGACATTTTTCATTCATAAAGCAACACACCGCTGACGCACCAGTGGCTGAAGCTGCCGGCTTGAGGTTCGCCCTGGGGGATGGCAACGGTGAGGGTATGGCGGCCGAGGGGTGAGAGCCCGTGGGAGCGGAAATAGTGCATGAGGTCGAAGTAGACGGGTTGGGTGGCTGTGCCGGGGCACCAGCCGGAGCGGGAATAGTCGCTGCTGGACAGGCCGTTCCAGAAGTTGCCGCTGACGGGGTTCCACTCGCGGTAGCGTCCGCAGTCGCTGCGCCAGGGGGTAAAGGTGAAGGCGGGCTTGCCGTCGATGAGGATGGTGTGGGTTTTGGGGTTGAATTCGTCGCCGCCTCCCCAGCCGCCATGGCCTGTGGCGATGTAGCGCAGGCGGACGCTATGGGCAGTGTCGGAGCCGTAGAGGGTGAAATGGGTGGTAAGGCTGTCGGTGGCAAAGAGTTTGCCGTAGTTCTGACCCGCCATTTCGAGCACGTTACAGGTGTTGAACAGGGGGTATGACTTGGGGTAGAATCGTTCGGGGTTGTCTTTGTCTTCGGCGGGGACAATTTGGTCGCCGGGGTAGGACTTGATGTCGAGGGTTACGGTGTGGCCACCGCGGTCGTAGTTGCCAATCCAGATGCCAATCCACACTTCGCCTTGAAGATAGGAGGTGAGGTCGGTGACTTCCTGCTTGTAGTAGGTTTCGTCTTGCCAGTCGAGGCCGTCAATCTTTACACGGTCGTTGAACTGACCCACGCCGAAGGGGGTGAAGAAGCGCATCAGTTCGACAGGCGGCCAGTACATGAACGAAGAGATGCGGTATTGCTGCAAGAGACTGATGCTGTTCTTGATGCCTTGGTAGCGTTCGCCGTCGCGCCCAATGAAAAGGGGGAGTGAGTCGGGGTGGTTGTTGATGCCGTCGAAGAAGTTGGGGCATAAGTCTTGGTCGGCACCGGGAATGATAAAGACGGAGCCCGTGCGGTCATAAGCGTCGCCGTTGCTGCGTTGGTGCAGTTCGATGAAGGTCTGGTAGTGGTTGGGCAGTTTGGGCAAGTTGATTCGCTTGAGGGCAAGGGTTCCGCCGGCGTAGTGGAGTACGCTGTCGAAGGGTGTGTTTTGACGGTAGTTGCCTTCGATATGGTCGTTCTTGTTGCACCAGCAGAGCTGAACGGAGTCGAACACTCGGGTGGTGATAACCATCTTCTGGCGCTTGATGTTGCTGAGCTCGCGGGCGGAGACCAGAGGGGTGTCGTGCTTGATATAGAATTTCGAGCTATGCACTTTGTCGGTTTTCACAAGCTCCATGTGGCATTGTCCGTTGCGCCAAAAGCTGACCAACAGGCCAGGGAAGCGGCCATAATAGGGTAGGGGAGTGAGGTTGCGGGGTTCTTTGCCCCGGTTTCTGGAACCGTAGTGCCAAATGGACTTGAAAGGCTGCACATAGAATTCCAACTTGTTGCTGTTGATGGAGCAGGTGTAGCGGGTGAGGCCGTTGACTTGGTCGGTGTCGAAATGGATGTCGGTGCGCGAGAAGGGAGCAACAGTGCGGTAGGATTCGCGGTGTTCTCCCTCAAATATGGTGGTGAGGTAGGTGATGGAGTCTTTGAGTTCGTCGACGAAGATGTCCTCCACAGAATAGCCTTGTATAAACGGGCCGTTGTTCCATCCGCCCGGATGATACTCGCTGGGCAGACGGTCGCCGTCGGTAACGAGATAGACGCTTCCACCGCAGATTTCTATCTGGGTGTAATGGGTGTCGATATGCTCGCCATAGTCGAAGGAGGCATAGACAAAGTGGTTGGCATTCTTGGCCACTTTGAAGGGAGTCGGAGTGTGCTGAGCCTGTGCCAAGGTAGGTAATAGACACAAACCAAAGATCAAAAGCAAATTCTTGTTCATGTTTGATATTATTGATTGTCTCCAGGTGCAGCCTGGTCGTCGGGGAGGTCGATGACTTTAAAGCGGGACTGGCGTTGATGCCAGCGGTCGAGAGCCAGTTGCCGCATGTCGGCAACGTCGTCGCGCTCGTCCATGATTTCCAGACCGACGATGGTCTCGATAATGTCCTCAAGGGTGATGATGCCCTGGAAACTGCCGTATTCGTCGATGACGCAGGCGATGTGGCGTTTGTTGCGGAGCATGGAGTCCCAAATCTCGGACACAGGCATTTCCTCCTTATACATGACTATGTCGCGTTTGATTTCACCGAGGGTCATGTTGAATTTGTCTTCGGTGAGCAGTTCGAGGGCTTCGCTGCGGAGGACGTAGCCAGTGATGTATTCGTCGGAATCGCTGTAGACGGGGATGCGGGAGAAGTGGCTGTAGGCTTTGTTGCGGTAGAATTCCTTGAGGGTCATCTGTTCGGGTGCGATGGCGGCCACGGTGGTAGGGGTCATGACATCCTCGGCCTTCACATCGTCGAGCTTAATGACGTTCTGGATGATTTTGTTTTCGTCCTCGTCGATTACTTCCTCGTCTTCGGCCATATCGGCCATAGCGGCAACCTCTTCGCGGCTGACAGCAGCCTCTTCGTCATCGTCGTCGGCAATGGTCTTGGAGAGTTTCTCCACTACCCAGACAATGGGGAACAGGAGAATGATTATAAGCCGCAGGGTGCGGGTGGTGAACCCCATGAGTTTTTTCCAATAGCGTGTGCCGATGGTTTTGGGGATGATTTCGGAGAATACCAGAATGAGGATGGTGGTGACTGCGGAGACCAGGCCGAACCACTGGCTACCAAATACCTCGGTGGCTTGAGCACCCACGCCCGCAGCACCGATGGTGTTGGCAATGGTATTTAGCGAAAGTATTGCTGCAATGGGACGGGCGTTGTCGGTTTTATATCGTTTGAAACGTTTGGCAGGCTTGTAGCCTTCGTCCTCGCGCATGTTGACATACGAGAGGGGGGTAGACATCAGCGTGGCTTCGAGTATCGAACACATGAACGATATGGCCATTGCGCCTAATAGGAATACGAGTAGAAGAGTCATTTAGAATTGAAAATTGAAAATTGAAATTGAATAATGTTGAATGTTGATGTGTGAATCATAGTTCTTACCAAATAATGCAATCAGGAATTCATTTTACGGTGATTTCGTCTATCATTAGCCATGCGGGTTCACCGCTATATTCGTGCCACTCAGGCAACGTAGGCTGGCACTCGATTTTGATGCGGAGGTATTTGACACTGCGGGCTTCGGCAGGATGGAAGAGTCCCTGCCTTCCGAGAAAGGTACGCCGTAGCATCACCCTGCGGCTTTCTTTTTGTTCGTTGACCACAGGACGCACGGGTTCCATCTCCTGCCAGGGGGAGAACCGTGTTCCGTTGCGGGACCACTGTACCGAGACATGCCTGGGTTGAACCACCCAGTCGTTGCCGCTGTGACAAAAGCCTATAGATGCTTGTTGCAGGGTGACGGGTTCGTCGAGTTCAATGGTGAGGATGATGCTGTCGCGTCCAGAGAATCCCAACCAACTCTCGCTATAGTTGCCAGCAATGCCCAGACGGCCGTCGTAGAATGCTTCTGGGAAGCCTGCAGAATATTGTTTGCTGGGGCGGTCTTTGGGTTCGAGGGTGTCGCCGTATGCTTTGACCGTGACATGAGCCACACGGTTCAACTGACGGTCGGGCATCTGTTGGCGCAACTCGGGAGGCGTGTCGAAATAGTACCCGCAGTATTGCCAGAGATTGACGCTGTCGGTTGTCAATTGGGGCACTACCACAAGACGGAAATGTTGAACACTGTCGCCACTGATGCGGAAGCGTGAGCTGGTGCCGGGACCGCATGTGGCAGAGCCTAATCCCGCCTGACGGGCGTCGACGTTGACAACAAAATGGTCGGCCTCGGTGAGGTCTTTGATGCGGTGGGCGGCGGTCATGACACTGTCGTCGTAACGCCGTATGCTGAAGCCTATAGGTTTGCCGTCGGCGGTGCAGAAATTCAGCCTCTTGTTGCCGGTGGTGAAGGATGTCCAGTAGGCAGTGCGGTTGCCGCTTTCTTGCGGCACCACATGCAGCTCGCCGCAAACATCGTCGGGGGCGGAGGTATTAAAGCCTTGCCATTGGGCTTCGTTGCGGTCGGGATATGTTTCGTAGAAATTGCCCCACCACTGCACCTCGCTGCAAGAGCTGTCTACGCCCAGTTGTATGCCCAGTCTGGGCAGGGTGCGGAAATTGCCACGGGGCATTATCATATAGCTTAGCTGCATTCTCCCTTCGGCATCGACTTCGACAATTTCGCGCATGGTCATGGTGCGTCCTTCGGGGCTGGAGAGCTCCAGCAACAAGTCCACTTCGGCCATGCGGTCGGGTTCTCCAACAGGGGTGACGTTGCAGCTGATGAGCGAAGCCGACATTTTGTCCAGGCCTTCCCAGGCACGGGAACCATACGGGTCGACCCGGTCGTTGAGGGTAGGCGGACGCCAGAAGTTCCACCGCAGGGGCTTACGCAGGAGCTCCTCGCCTTTGTAGCGGTAGCTGGTGATATAACCGTTGTTGGCATTGAGCATCATGGAAAACACGTCTTCCCGCCCAAGCGACACCTGTTGCAACGTCTTGTTGTAGCCCCAGAAGAAATCCCGCATGTCGGCTTCGGGCAGTTCGATGGAGTCGGTAGGCACTTCGATGCTTGTTATCTCGAACTCGTCATGGCTGTTTTCGGAGAGTACCCACGATGTGCCTGCATCGTATGGGTCGTCTACCTCATAGCTGTCGCCTGTAAAGTTGAAGCGGATAAAGAACCTTTCTCCCGGAAGGGGAGTCAACTCGGGCATGTTGTAGTTGAGCAGACAGCTTGATTGGGCAGGCAGCCGGGGGTAAATGGTGTCGCTGTAAATGCTGTCGCGCAACGAAGAGAAGACACGGTACTGGCACATAAAGTCCCCAGCATCGCGGAAGTTAAAGTTGTTGTGCAGCATATAATATTCCTTGCCGTCAGGGGTATGGTGCTGAGTCACTTTCAGGTTCTGATACACCTGCTGCACCTCGTTGGCGTGGGCGTGTGGAATGCGCAGGCTGCCTACAATGCCGTTGGCACAGAACGCATCATCGTCCTTGACTCCCGGCAAGCTGCCCAAATCACCTCCCACGGCGTACCAACGGCGGGGGAGAATATCGGTAGGTTCTATGACAAAACTCTGGTCCACCCAGTCCCACACAAAGCCGCCTTGCAGCTGGGGGTATTTGTCGATGGTGTCCCAATAGTCCTGCAACCCGCCCATGCTGTTGCCCATAGCATGGCAATACTCTGCAATAATGTAAGGGCGGTGGCGGTTGTCCTGTTGGTCCTCGTCGGGGTTGCAAGGAGCAGGAGGGGTCTCAGTGCGGACAAATGCGTCGTCCAAGGCGCGCCATTCGCGGCAGTAGTCGGACAGATAATCCACTGTGGGGTACATGACCTCCACCACATCGGTGTTCCAGTCCAGTTCGGCGCGTTCGTAGGTCACAGGGCGGGTTTTGTCCAAACGTTTAAGATAACGGTATGTGTGTTCCGTGGCAACACCGTTGCCGCATTCGTTGCCCAATGACCATGCTATTACCGAGGCATAGTTGCGGTCGCGGTGCAGCATATTGTTCACCCTATACTGCATGGAACCAGCCCATTCCTGCTTCTTGGCAAGGCTGTTTTCGCCATAGCCCTGCGCATGGGATTCGATATTGGCTTCGTCCCACACATAGAGGCCGTAGCGGTCGCACAGTTCGTACCAGTACTCATCGTCGGGATAATGGCTGGTGCGCACAGCGTTGATGTTCATGTGCTTCATAAGCATGATGTCGAATTCCATCTCGGCTCGGGTAACATAGTGGCCAGTGTAGGGGCTATGCTCGTGCCGATTCACACCTTTAATGGTGATAGGAACGCCATTTACGCACAACTGCCGGGTGGTGAGAACGGGATAGCCTAAAACTATCTGGGTGTCGGAAGCTGTTTGCATGGTTGCCCCTTGGTATTCCACCTCTTTGATGGCTACATTGCGGAATCCCGCCTTGCAACCAATAACCTCCGACACCACGCCACCGGTACTCTTCAGTCTCATGACGAGCGTGTAGAGATAGGGCGTTTCGGCCGTCCATGGGTGTACATGGGACACTGTGCAATCCTTGCCGGAAAACTGGGTCATCCATTCGTGCTCTTCCAATGACTGTTGGCCAATCCACACACGGTTGCCCGCAGTGTCGAGTAATTCTGCTTCAACCGACATGTGTCGGAAAAGGGGACGGGGCAGCTCTATTGTCAAATCCACCGTGCCGTTTCCAGTTTTCTCATCATATCCTGCCACGAGGCAATAATCGCTGATGAACACACGGGGGGTGGAATACAGGCACACGTCGCGTGTAATGCCACTCATGCGCCACATGTCCTGACACTCAAGATAGCTGCCGTCGCTGAACCGTATCACCTCTACTGCCAAACGGTTTTGCCCTGGGTGGACATATTTTGTGATGTCCCATTCGGCCGGAGACTTTGAATCTTCGGAATATCCTATTCGTTTGCCGTTGACATACAGGTACATTGCCGACTTCACCGCCCCAAATTTTATGACCACACGGCGACTGCGCCAACTCTCTGGCACTTGGAAATCGCGCACATAGCAGCCTGTAGGATTATACTCTGTGGGTACATTGGGCGGATTGGATATGAATTCGTTGTGCATATTGGTGTACACCGGTGTTCCGAATCCTTGTAGTTCTATATTGCCGGGCACTTGTATGTCAGCCCATTCCGACGTCTCATAACCCGGTTTGAACCAGTCCTTGGGGGTGGCTGAAGGGTTCTCGACGGCACGGAATTTCCATGTCCCGTTAAGGCTCCGGTAATAGGGCGACTCGTAATATCGTAGCATGGCTATGCCTGCTTCGTCGGCGTAGGGTATTACATTGGCGTGTGGCGGCACCTTGGCAACTTCCCACACTTGAATATCATTCCACTCATCTTGGGCAACACTATACCCACCCCCGCCAATCAACATGCCGAGCGTCAACAATATACCAAAATAATGAATACTTCTCATCTATATAAATAAATTGCAAAGATACAAAAAAGAATTGATACTATGGATTTAAGAATCAAAAATTATCCTCCGTCGAACTATCGAATAAAGATGGTATGTCGTTTTTTTTTCGTATCTTTGCCATCGTAAATCCAACGTTTAGCAACACTAACTAACCGTTCAACTGCAATTATATCAATCAGAAAGAATCATCTTGCCAATGGCCACTCTTACGCTCCGCCACCAACGGCGTTTCTACGAACCCCGTCTGCCGCACCTCATCTTTATCGATGACCTGTATGCAGGCACCATGCAGGGCGAGACACAAATACAAATGCCTGCCGGACATTACAAGATGCGTGTGCAGTTTGGAGGTAAAATTCCATTGGGCAAAAGCGGCAAAAGCATCGATCTTTCTGTCAGTTCTACGTGCGACAATGTCGACGTAAAACAGCATACAACCTTTCTGTTCCACGACCGCGAAAGGCTTTGGAATCTGCTGTTCGATATAGACCTGATTGTTTGGCTCGTATCCCTATTTATACCGCTCACCCGGCTCTATCGTATCTTGTCCGACTCCTTCTTTGTCATTTGGCTGGTGCGACTTCTGATTATCCGCAAACGTTATTACCGCATCATTATTCAACATGAAGAAAGATAACACCAAAACTCACGGCGCATGAAAGGACTGGTCATTCGGACAACAGGAAGTTGGTATAAGGTGCTGCCCGAAAAGGGAGGCAGCAACACCACCCTTGACTGCCGCTTGCGAGGCAATTACCGTCTGCGCGGCAACAAACAAACCAACCCTGTGGCTGTAGGCGACTGGGTGGAATATGCCCTGCAAGAGGACGGCACCGGACTCATCAACGAAGTGTGCGACCGTCACAACTACATTATCCGTCGCGCCACCAAACTCAGCAAGCAGACCCATGTAATTGCCGCTAATATAGACCGTCTTTGTATTGTGGCCACACTTGCACTGCCAAGAACTTCAACGGGTTTCATCGACCGTCTACTTGTCACCGCCGAGGCCTACCACATCCCCGCAACAATTCTCTTCAATAAAATAGACCTTCACGATACCATCGCCACACAGCTCTTGGCTGAACTGAAAGAGATTTATGAGTCTGCTGGCTATCCCGTTCATGCCGTCAGCGCGTTGCGCGGTGACGGGCTGGATGCTGTGCGCTCCCTCATGTCGGGCAGAACAACCCTGTTTTGCGGCCATTCAGGTGTGGGCAAATCTGCCCTTCTCAACGCCCTCGTCCCTGGTTTGGAACTGAAGGTAGGCGAAGTCAGCAGTTGGAGCTCCAAAGGCAAGCATACCACCACCTTCGCCGAGATGTTCCCCGTCGATGACCCCTCAGGGCTTCCCACTTTCATCATTGATACTCCAGGTATTAAAGAATTCGGCATGGTCGACTTCACGCCTGCCGAACTCTCGCATTTCTTTCCCGAAATGAAGGAAATCCTGCCGCAATGCCGCTTCGCCAACTGCACCCATCGACATGAGCCTGGCTGTGCCGTGAAAGAGTCTCTTGCCGACGGCACTGTCAGTGCTGAACGCTACAACAACTACCTCGGCATTTTAGACCAGATAGAAAACGGTGAGTAACACCCCGGCTTAGAGTTCCTTGGCTATGGCATTCTCTACCATCGCCATCGAATTGGCTGGCTCAAAACGGCGTTTCACTTCCCCGTTGCGGTCAATCAGAAACTTGGTGAAATTCCACCGTATATCGCCGGGAATCTTGCTTTTAAGCCACACATACAGTGGCGATGCATTAGCTCCGTTCACGTCAATCTTGGCAAACTGGGGGAACGTAATGCCGTATCGGCTTGTGCAAAAATCGTGTATGTCGTCATACGTTCCGGGTGCCTGGCTTCCAAACTGGTTGCATGGGAAATCGAGAATAACAAAACCACTGTCTTGATACTTCTCGTAAATACGCTGCAAATCGGTATATTGCGGTGTGTATCCGCACTGTGTTGCAGTGTTCACCACAAGCAGAACCTTGCCACGGTATTCGGCAAGCGACACACTGTCGCCTTCTCCATTTAGCACCTTGAACTGGTAAATGTTGTCGGCGGGTTCCTCTGGTACAGTGTCTCTGACAACTGTGTCAATCGGTTGTTCGTTTACAGGCTCTTTGTCCTTTTTGCAGCCACACACTGTCATGGCCACTGCTAACGTAAGGACGAACGCGGTAAGTTTAATATTGGTCATCTGTTTAATAATTTGCTGTACTGTTGATTAGTCCGCGAGGACTATTTATTTTTAATCAGCAAAGATACATAAAAATAATCATTCAACAAACTAATATTCGGACTTTCAACGATAGTGCCATTTCCCAAGAGTATACAAAAAAAAGGATGCCTCTTTAAAAGCATCCTTTTTTCTCAATTCAGATCTTTCCCAAGACACCGTCTTATTTTAAATATTCAAAATAGGTGCAGTTTTTTCTGTAAGAGGAATATTCATCCCCTTCATAAGATTCCTCCTGTTCCTTGTAGGTAGGCCAATCGCCGTCGTATGTGTAGGTGTAGTTTTCCTCATGGGTCTGTCTTTCTATTTCTGGACCCTCTTGATATATATATTCTGTAACAGATTTGGTCACATTATTCTTGCTAAAAACCATCGCTTCTCCATTTTCAAACAAACCTAAAATGCCAAATAGTAAATCCTTATAGGGGTTGTTCTTTTTGTCGTATGTAAAATGTATGGTAGCGGTCGATGTTTCGCCATCCATTGTCTGGGTGGCCGATACTTCACTGACATTGTCTCCACTCCAGGTTAATGTAAACGGAATAGATACTTCTCCTTTGGCTCCGCTCTTGCTCATAGTCTTGTTTATCTTGTCAACAGTCTTGTCTACTGTCATTTCATCCGGCATGACAGTGCGCAACAACACCTTCTCCATATTGCGGGAGGAACCCTTTCTCCACTCATCATCTTCGTCCTGTGTTAGAATAATCTTGACAATCTTGTCGCCGTTGTGTTCAAAACTGAATTTAGCCAACGGTTTGGCAGGATGGTCTTTGTCATAAAGATCGGCGCTCTTCAACTCCTTGCCATCATACACAAAGGTCATGTACTCATCTTCACCCTCAAAGCGGACTAACTGCTCACCGTTGTAAGTGAAATTGATAACCTCCGATACTTCTTGGCTGGCATTTTCACCTGTGCCATGGGTCTCATAGAAAGTGATTTTTGTCAGTTTGTCTCCATCCCAAGTCCAGGATTCGGAGAGTGCCTTGTCCCACACAGTGGTGTCTGACTGCCAAGTGTCGTAATAATTATCATACCATTTGCTAATGCGCAAACTTGATTCATATACCTTGGCAATCTTCTTTTTGGGGTTATAAACTCCATCATTTTCATTTTTTTCACTGCATGCGGCAATCAGGCTCAATACTGCCGCTGCCATAACAATAAATGATAATCTCTTCATTTCTCATTGGTTTTTATTAGGGATTCTCTTTTTGCTGACGTCGGTGAGGGTGGAATCCTGTTACCCTTCAGCCACGCGATTTTTTATTTTTATTAACGCAATAATGGCACTTTTTTATATATTGCAACTCTTAAAAAAGCTTAATCGTCAATAAGTAATGATTAATAATAAGTTGTACCGATAAAGGCTCGGAGAGCCTTACTCTCAATAACCCCGCACGTAGTGTGGGGTTAATAAGCAACATGGAAACAGCGTCCCGGAGGGACGCGCTCTCAAAAGAGAATTTTTAGAAGTTGCCTACACCTTCACAAATAAAATGACTATCCGCATGTTTCCGAAGAAGCCCCGGAGAGGCTTAATCTCAAGAACCCCAGACAAGAAAATCAATGATTTTCGCAGTCTGGGGCATAAAAGCAGTCACCCCGCAGCGTCTCGAAGACGCGATTTCAATGTTTCGGCACTTTGCGGACAATCATTATAACCCCAACTAACCAACCACCCATTATCAATACTGCTTACGTATTATTTTTACATTGTATCATATTGGTAAATAATACTTTATAGTGAATGTCAAAGTTTTAACTTTTCTTATTGGAGTTTTCTTTGTATCTTTGAAAATTCTTAATCGACGTTAATTATCAAGAATAATCTAACAAACAAACACTTAAATAACATTTATGAAAATATTAGTTCTTAATTGCGGCAGTTCGTCAATCAAATACCAACTGATTGACATGGCTAACAATGCCGAAGTGATGGCAAAGGGTCTTCTGGAACGCATCGGATTGGAAATGGGCGAATTCACCCATAAATACCATGGCGAGAAACATTACGAGCAACTTCCTATCCCCGACCATACAGCGGGCATCAAAATCGTTCTCAATGCACTCATCGACCCCAAAATGGGTGTCATCAAGAGTTTCAACGAGATTGGTGCAGTAGGTAACCGCATCGCCCACGGCGGCGAGGCTTTCGACAAGAGCGTCATCGTAACCGACAAGGTTATCGATACCATCAAGTCCCTCACCCATCTGGCTCCGCTCCACACTCCGGGCAACCTGGCCGGTATCTACGCCATGCGCGAAGTCCTGCCCAACGTCCCTCAGGTGGCCGTTTTCGACACCGCTTTTCACAGCACCCTGCCCCCCAAGAGCTACCTCTACGGTCTCCCCTACGAATACTACCAAAAGTACGGCGTACGTCGCTATGGCTTCCACGGCACCAGCCACAAATTCGTTGCCGAAAAGGCCGCCAAGATGATTGGTCGCGACTGGAAGGAACTGAACATCATCAGCTGCCACCTCGGTAGCGGTGCCTCCATCTGCGCCATCAAGCAGGGCAAGAGCTTCGACACCACCATGGGCATGACCCCGCTCGAAGGCCTTATCATGGGCTCCCGTCCTGGCGATGTCGACCCCGGCGTCATCGAATTCATCATCAAGAAAGAAATCACCGAGAACGGTAAGGATTGGAAAGACATCACCAAAATCCTCAACAAACAAAGCGGTCTTGTCGGCATCAGCGGCGGCAAACAGGATATGCGCGACATCCGCGCCGGCCGTGACGCAGGCGACGAACGCTGCACCTACGCCTTCGATATGTTTGCCCAGCGTGTAAAACGCTACATCGGCGGTTACATGGCCGAAATGGGTGGTTGCGACCTTCTCCTCTTCACTGGTGGCATCGGCGAGAACGCCTGGTTCATGCGCCGTCCCATCCTCGAAAACATGGAATGCCTCGGCATCAAAGTCGACCTCTCCAAGAACGACAACGTTATGGGTGAAGACCTCATCCTCAGCACCCCCGACTCCAAGATGGCCGTCGTTGTGGTCACCACCGACGAGGAATACGTTATCGCCAGCGACACTTACAATTTGGTAAAATAACATTTTTTAGCCAAGGGGCGGCGTTCCCGACTTCCATTGTCGGGGAAGCAAACAGGCATCCCTCACTCCATGACAGGACTGCACCGCCGCCCCTTCCCTTTTAGGGGACTTATAATAATTGCTGTTTGAATTCGCTTAATCGTTTAATTGCTTAATCGGGAGTCAAGGACTAACACATTCTGAATTCGCTTAGTCGCTTAATCGTTTAATAGCTTAATTGGGAGCCAAGGACTAACACATTAACACATTAACACATTCAAACATTATACTGATTGCTTGAGTAATTCGACTGCGTCAGCCACTCAAGCATTAACACACTCAAGCATTCAAGCAATCAATCAATAACACATTCATAGAATTCTTGTCTAATAAACAATTGCCTTATGGATAAACTTCCAACTATTCCCAAACCTCCCCGTGTGGATCCCGGTGGCAGTATATGGAGAACTCTGCTGCTCACCGTTCTGGGTACCACCGTGTCTATTATCCTTACTTTCGGCACCAGCCAGTTACTTCAACAACACCGTAAGGCAAAAGACCGCAAAATGACCGCCATGATGGTCATGGGCAACATCGAGTCGTATGCAAGCGAACTCGACAACATCTCCGCCCATCTGGCTTGGCGTGACACCTTGGCCACTGTTCTGATGGCCATCCCCACCGACTCCTTGGATGACTCTGCCTATGCCGAGGAGATAGAGTCGGTGGTTATGGTGTTTGGGCTGCCAAGCTTCACCTACGACAATACCGCCGAACAGATTTTCTCAAACTCTATCGAGACATGGAAAAACATGGGCAATTTCCGCTTCATCAGTAATGTGGGCGAATGTTTCAGCGCCATGCATTCCATTCAGGAGGACTACATGAAATATGCCAACGGCAACATGGACCTCATGAGTAAAATCTCTAAACACCCCGACCAATACCCTGGCGGGTCTAAAAACTCCAAGATACTGCTCAATCCCGATCTGCGTGTCGCAATGCAGACCATCCATCGGCGCACCAACTATTACACCTATCTGGCCGAATACATCCGCTTTCTCAACGCCATCAACATGAAACTGATGGACGTTACCGAAGAGGAGGTGAAACAATTCGTCAAGCGTAACGATGAGGAGGTCGATATAGACAGGCTTGTGCCCTACCAGCAGAACTTCATGACACCCGAAATCAACGTCCAGGACATCCCCGACATAAAGAATTGGATACACCAGCACCATTTCTGACCCCTTCGGCCTGCCCCCCTTTCTTGTTAAACACGAATTGCCATGTAATTATCAGTTGCGTCAGATTTCAAATCTGACGCAAAATACTATAAGGATTTTCAATCCGTAATACTATAATCCTTATTCAATTAAGTTAGATAAATATATACAACATTAACCAAAGTAACCTTGTTGGGCGTTGTCGTCATAAATGTATGAATGATGAAATCAAAACGGATTACAAATCCTGATAATAATAAGTGTCGGATTGCAAATCCGACACAACGGACACAACGAACCACGACTGGAACATCCACCACGACGGGTGTTGTGTGTCATATTGAATTTGTTTTTTTGTTGTTAGTCATCTTCTTTCTTCAAGGCTTTCTCCACCTCGCGAACAAGTTCTTCGCCGCGGTAGTTGCCGAGCAAGGTTCCGTCGCGGTCGATGAGGAACACCTGCGGAATGGATTGCAGTCCGTAGTGGTCGGACGAGAAC
>ONIP01000007.1 GCA_900317955.1 uncultured Bacteroidales bacterium | reverse complement strand
GTACTTGCTCATATGTGTTGTCGTTTTTACAGCATATATAACGCAGAATTTTGATTTATATTGTTGAATGTTTGATATTTAATTTTTAGAGGTCACCTATTATATGGCGATTTATCCATGATACTTTCACATTCAAAAAGTGCAAAAGTAGTTTGGAACAACTGTATATCAATAATTTATATAATAATGTTACTACATCTTATTTGCACTGTGAAAACGATTTGAAGTTAAATGTATCGACGGATTGAAGAGAAGCATCAATACACTTGTTTACACCCGGCGCTGCTGCGCCAACTAACCTTAGAAAACAATTCGGGCAGGAATTGCCGGTCGCAACAATTGGGGAAAACGCGGCAATCATGTGTTAATATTTTTAATATAACGTTTATAATCCAATATTTTTTTGTATTTTTGCACACTGAAATAAAAATACAAGTATCACTTATGGAAGAATCTAAATCTATCAATCCGAACGCTATGCCGACGAACAGTGCCATCAGGCATTCGGCTTTGGAGCACTTGAAGGGCAACTGGCTCTATCCGGTGCTGTGCACACTCCTTTTCTTTGCTGTAGAGTCTATAGCAGGTTCCATACCCTTTGCGGGTCTTTTTGTCGTCGCGCCTTTGGGAATGGGATTCGCGCTGGCGTTTCTGTTGTTTGTACGTGGCGAAGCTGAAGAGGAAAATTTGGTGACAAAGCCTTTTTCTGTTTTCAACCACTACGGCCGCTGGCTGGGTGCATCGCTGCTGGTGCTGGTGTTCACCTTCCTCTGGTCGCTGTTGTTCATTATTCCCGGCATAGTAAAAGCCTATTCGTATGCCATGACACCCTACATAGTGCATGACAACCCCGAGATGCCCGTGCGCGAATGCATACGGCAGAGCCAACGGATGATGAAAGGCTACAAAATGAAACTGTTCCTGCTCGACCTCAGTTTTATTGGCTGGATTCTGCTCGGTATTATCTCGTTTGGTATCGGTCTGCTATGGGTACTCCCATATATGGAGACTGCCCACGCCAAGTTCTACGAGGAACTGCGGACAAGATGATGTAGGATTAATCTATGACATAACGTGAGGTGGCTACCCTATTGGCAGCCACCCACATATTTTTATGCAACAGAGACTACCGACACTAAGAACCAACCATGTACGACAATAGAGACAGCATCGATTTCGGCAAGACGGCTATCGGGCCGTTGTTTGCCGGTATTTTCTTTCCCACACTGCTTGGCATGGTGTTCAACATGGCGTTTCTGCTTACGGACGGCGTACTGGTAGGGCACGGCATAGGCGGAGGCGGACTGGCGGCTATCAATCTGATAGCCCCCATTATGATGCTGATTAACGGGATGGGGATGATGCTGGGCATGGGTGCCAGCGTGGTGGCGGCTATACACTTGTCCAAAGGCAATGTGAAGGCAGCCCGCATCAATGTAACCCAAGCCTTTGAGGCAGGCATTGCCATCTCACTGCTGATAGGTGCCGTGGGATACCTTTTCCCCGGTGCGGTGCTGGGTCTGCTGGGAGTGGAGGGCAGCCTTTATGCGCCCACGCTCGAGTACTACTTGTGGTTTCTGCCCACCTGTCTGCTGCTGATGGTACAGACATTGGGGTTGTTTGTGATAAGGCTCGACGGTTCACCAAAGTATGCCATGTACGCCAACATCATACCTGCCATTGTGAACGGAGTTCTCGACTATGTGTTTATTTATCCCTGCCATTGGGGGCTGATGGGCGCTGCCTTAGCCACCGATATTGGAGGATTGATAGGTACGCTGATGGTGCTCTACTACATGGCATTTAGGACCAAGACGCTGCATTTGTACCGCCTGAAAGCAACAATGACGTCACTGCGGCTGGGGTTGCGCAATGTGGGTTACATGGTGCGCGTCGGAGCCCCCGGACTGGTAGGCGAAGTGGCGGTGGCGGTAATGATGGCGGCGGGCAACCGGGCCTTCATGCACCATGTGGGCGACGAAGGTGTGGCGGCCTACAGCATAGCCTGCTACCTGTTCCCGCTGGTGTATATGGTGTGCAACGCCGTAGCCCAGTCGGCGCAGCCCATAGTCAGTTTCAACCATGGAGCCGGCAACCGGAGCCGGGTGAAAAAGACCTTGGGGCTTAGCCTGACGGTGAGCGGCGTGATTGGAGTGGTGGTGACTTTGCTGTTCTTGTTCCTTTCGCCGTGGGTGGTGCTGGGGTTCTTAAACGCCGATGTGCCGGCATACGGAATCGCCACCGGAGGCCTCCCCTACTACGGCTCGGGATTCTTGTTTATGGCATTGAATATATGCGTGGTGGGCTACTTGCAAAGTTTGGAGCGGACTGGAGCTGCCATTGTTTTCACCCTGTTGCGGGGCATAGTGTTTCTGGTGGCAGCCTTTGCCTTGCTGCCGGGTTTGGTGGGGAATGTGGGGCTGTGGCTTTCGGTTCCCTGCGCCGAAGCATTGACCACACTGGTTATTTTCATCTATATTGCAGTGATGGGCAAGCGAGTGAGTAAGGAAAGAAAAATTTTGGAAAAAGAGCAATAATTTGCGGTGAGGGAAGACTAAATATTATATTTCCCCCATCAGAGAGACAATAAAAATAGTAAAATACAACAATTATATGAGTTACATTAAGTCAGCGTTATCTTACGGTAAGACCATGCGGGCAGCAGCCTTGATTTTCTTTTTGTTTATCACATCACTTGCCACAGCCCAGCCAGGAGGTAATTTTGGCGGGGGCAGACCCGCGGGGCCTCCTCCGGGCAGCCGAGGCAACAGGCCGTCGATGAGCGACCGCGAACGGATGCGGAAGCAGTGGCAACAGCAGCAGGCAGCCGAAAAAGCACAGCAAGTGCGGCAAAAGAAAACAGTGAGAGAGGGCGATGTGTTCAAGGTGATAGGAACGTTGCAGGACAGCGTGTCGGGCGAGGCTGTGCCGTTTGTGAGCATTGCCATACTGAGTGCCGCAGACAGCAGCATAGTGCGCGGAGGCATTAGCGATGTGAACGGGTACTTTGAAATAGCCAACGTGCCGCAAGGCGATTTGCTGCTGCGTATTTCGGCCATAGGATACAAGACGTTGATGATGCCTTTCAGTGTGACCAATAATACGGCACTTGGGACAGTGAAACTGCATCCAGGGGCAACAACTCTCTCCGAGGTGAAGGTTACTGCTGCGCGGCCACTGTACGCCATGGACGGAGAGAAGTTGATTTATAACGTGGCGGACGACCCAACAATACAGACAGGTACGACCAGCGACGCCCTGCAAAACGCTCCCGGCGTGGAAGTCGACATTGAAGGCAACATCACCCTGCGCGGTGTGTCGAGTGTGGAAATTTGGGTGAACGACAAGCCCTCCCGACTGACTGAGGAGAACCTGAAGACCTATCTCGAAACACTGCCGGCCAACGCTTTGGACCGCATCGAAACCATCACAAACCCGTCAGCAAAATACGCCACAAGTGCCGACGCCGTGATTAACATCATCACCTCGGCTTACATCAAGAGCAACCATTTCATCAGCTTCGGTGTGAACGGGGCAACGCAGCCGTCGGTCTCGCCGTGGGTGTCGTATACCTGGGCCAACGAAAAACTGGCAATAAACCTGTATGCCAGCGGACGTTACAATTATTCGAGCAACGAGGGATGGAACAAAACTACCTACAGGAAGGACCATAACGCCGTCCCCGACAGCACCTACGACACAACCGCCACCGAGGGATACAACAACAACAGCGAGAACAACCGCCTGAACGGAAATATATTTGCCCATGTGAGCTATGAAATTGACTCGATGACCAACATTGAGTTTATGGGCAACTACAATTACAGCCACTCGAAAGGAGAGAGCTACCTTAATCGTTACCGCAACGATTTCATCAACAACAAAATGTTCCAGTATTTTGATACAAACTTGTCCAACAATAACAGCGGTTTTGGCATGGCCGGCATCGACTTTACGCACAAATTTGACAAAAAGGGACACAATATTCGTGCCAGCATACACGAGAACTTCAGCAACGGTAACAGCCGCAACGATTTTATCCGCCAGTATACTACAGGCACTGTGTATACCCTGGGAGAAAACTTTGACAAGTGCTATCTTGACAACTACTACAACAATAATTTCAACACCGACATACGCTACAACCGCCCATATAGTGAGAATGCCGAGCTTTCGTTCGGACTGGGCTACGGCCTGAAGAGCACCTCGCGCAAGTATAACGTGCTGGACAGTGCGTCGACCAACCAAGTGCGTGACGAGCTGCGCAGTTATAACTTCGACGACACAGAGCACTCAATTGAGGCCGACGTGGAATGGACCCGCCGCTTTGGGAACTTCACCCTCGAACTGGGTATGGGAGGCCAATATGAGAACATCGACTTCCGCTACTTAGGCAGTGAGACATATCCCTTCACTATAGACAGCGCAGTGCGCGGATTTTTCACCTACAGCCCTTCGGTGCACCTGTCCTACCGCACGGAAGACATGCACAACTTTAAACTGAACTACTCGATGAGAATGCGCCATCCGGGCGAAGAGGACATCACCACCTACAAGCGTTACTCGGTTGACAGCTATTCGACCGGCAACCCGAACCTGGGATATTCCTATACCCACAACGCCGAGATAGGTTGGAACAAATACTTTATGAGTTTCGGAAGCATAGGCCTTGAGGGTTACGCCCGTCTTAGCACCAACGAGATAAGCAGCCTGACTACGTCGACCGACGAGGTTGACCCGATACTGGATCGCATCGTGCAGTTCACCGTGCCTTACAATATGGGGTCGTCATACCGCGTTGGCGGGACGGCATTCGTCACTTTCCGCCCGTCGGGATTTGTGAATGTACGCCTTTACAGCAACATTTATGACTACGGCTACCGCTTTGACCAAGGAGCCAAAGGGGTGATTGAGGACCACAAGGTGTCGTGGAGCATAAGACTGAATACATGGGTGAAGGTGTTTGATAAGTATCAGGTGTTTGCCTCGGCCAACTATTCATCGCCGACAATCAGCCTGGCCTCCGAACGCAAAGCCCGCTATTACCTGAACTGCGGTGTGCGTGCAGACTTCTTCAACCGCAAACTCTCCGCCTTTATCAACGTCCAGGATATTTTCAACTGGGGCAAGACCATCGGTTCAGGATCAAGCAACACCAACCCCTACCTGCGTAGCGAGAGCAACAACTACACGTTGAACAGCCGCTTTATCTCGGCAGGCATAACACTTCGTTTCGGTAAGATGGAATTGGAAAACCGTTCAAAGAGCGGTGTGGAAGACGACAGTTCAAGTTCCAGCAGTCTGTAAAGCCATGGGAAAGTACCGGATGTTTATTGCCGCGATAATGACGGCACTGAGTTTGCAGGTGTATGCACAAATACGGACTCCCGAACAAGAGTTTATTCCGGGGCGGTATGAGTACACCCACTCGTGGAGCTATACCGCACCCGGAGGTAACGGGATAATTCACTGCGGCGAAGTGGGGGTGTTGTATTTTTACGCCGACGGCACCTTTGCCGACACGGCATACCAATACCACCAGCTGGGAATGGAAAGGCCGGAGAACGTCACCTTCGAATGGATTTCTCCCGAGCCTCAGACGACCGACGCGTATGGCTTCTATTTCCACTATTTCTGTCCAGGAGAATGGCGGGTGGAGAATGGCAAATTCCTATTCAGCGAAAAGGCCGAAGGATTCCGCATGGACCTGCTTAATGAGCCTAAAAACCAATGGATAGAGGATTATGCCAACCGGATAGAACGACACTCCCGTCCAAATTCAGCCCGCTGGATTACCTTCGACATCGAACGGCTGGACAATGAATGGTTTATCTGGACATACACCTACCCCAACGGTCGGAAAGACTCTTGGGAAATGAAAAGAGCACAACCTTAGAATTGTTTTTTCATGAAGAAAAGCCTGCAACAATATCGTTGCGGGCTCTTTCTTTTTTTGCTACGAACCTGTGACGATTAAAAACTAAAAAGGTTAGGATTAAAAAAATCCTAACCTCTTCTTGTTGTCCATCCAGGACTCGAACCTAGACTGGCTGATCCAGAGTCAGATGTGCTACCATTACACCAATGGACAAACTTCTATTTGTTTGCTTGAGCGAGTAACTTTTATCTCAAAAGCGGGTGCAAAAGTACTAATTTTTTTTCAATTGACAAACATTTTTTTACAAAAAATGTGCTATACATTGTATTACAACAAGATATTTTTAAAACAGACAACAATGGAAAGCCATTTTTTTGAAGAAAAAAGTACATAAAAACGCAAAAAATGGCCTTTGCAGATAAACATCGAAATAACAGCAAACAACGCAATAAAACAGATGGAACGCCGTTATGGAAGAATGATAAAAAAGGTATTTGTAAGTGGATGCTACGACCTGCTGCACAGCGGGCATGTGGAGTTCTTTCGCCAGGCAGCGAAATACGGCGATTTATATGTCGGCATAGGGTCGGACGAAACAATCCTGCACTACAAGGGACACAAAACGCTCTATCCCGAACAGGAACGACTATTTATGGTTAAGGCAATTCGCTATGTGAAAGATGCCTACATTAACCAAGGGAGTGGGATACTGGATTTTATTCCCACGCTGGACATTGTAAAGCCCGATATTCTGGTGGTGAATTCAGACGGCGCATCGGATGCGAAACGGGAATTGTGCCAGAAGAGGGGGATGGAATACATTGTGCTGGAGCGCACACCGCATCAGGGTATGGAGGCACGGAGCTCGACCAGCCTGAAAGCCAGCCTTTCCAACCGTGAAGAAGAGAAAGAGGATATTCCCACAAGATTAGACTTGGCAGGAACCTGGATTGACCAACCATACGTGAGCTGCATGGCTCCGGGCTGGGCTATCACCATCTCTCTCCTACCCACATTCGAGATTAGGGAGCGGTGCGGACTTTCAACTTCGACCCGCAATCAAATAAAAAGGATTTGGCCATTCAAACTGCCCCACATGGACCCCGAGATGCTGGCCCGGCTGGTGTTCTGCTTCGAGAACAGCCCGGAACGCGAGGACGGTATCATAAGCGGGGCTCAGGACGCCATAGGAATTTGCATCCCCGGACTTTGCCGCCACTATTACGACAACCACTTCTGGCCTGAGAAGATTGAGACTTGTAACGACGAGAGGGTTTTGAATTGGTTGGAGAGCCATTTGTGCATGATTCCGATGGAACCAAGACATGCCAACTGTAACGTGACTAAAGGGAAAGACATCACAAAGCCCAAGGTTCAGGCGTTGGCAAAGGCCGCCGACGAATGCTGGAGGGCGATTCTGGCAATGGATTTGAAAGCGTTTGCCACCGCCTACAAGGCCTCGTTCGAGGCTCAGACTGCGCTGTTTCCCGCCATGATTCAGGGAGAGGTTCAGTCGTATATTGACCGCTACGCCGAATGCCCGGGGGTGATGGCATGGAAAATGCCCGGCGCAGGAGGGGGCGGCTATCTGGCTTTGGTTGTGGACGACGCCCCCGAATTCGGACGGAAACATCCGGAAGCCATCCCACTGCACATACGGCGTAACCAACAATAAAAGAAGCCATTGACAGATTAATCTCAGTTGCCATACATAGTAATCATATCGCAAAACGCCTTAAGGACAAGCCTATGAAACCCGTTGAAAAACAGTACTTGAAGCCTTTTATTCTGGTAACCACGTTGTTCCTCTTGTGGGGACTGGCCAACAATATGACCGACACGCTGTTGTCGGCCTTCAAGAAAATCATGTCGATGAGCGATACACAGACTTCGCTCATACAGTTTGCCTTCTATGGGGCGTATTTCTGCCTGGCCTTGCCCGCGGCACTGTTTATTCGCAAACACAGCTACAAGAGCGGTGTGATTCTGGGGCTCTGCCTCTACGCCGTCGGCGCCATTCTCTTTATGCCGGCCGCAAAAGCTGCAAGCTACGGTTTTTACCTCATCGCCATATACATTATGGCAGGCGGATGCTCCGTCTTGGAGACCACGGCCAATCCGTATATCCTCTCGATGGGCTCGCCCGAGACGGCCACACGGCGACTGAACATCGCCCAGGCTTTCAACCCTATCGGTTCTATCATGGGCATCCTGATGAGCAAGTTCTTTATCCTGAGCGACATATCGCTGTATTCTATCTCGGGCACCTACATGACATTAGGGTTGGTGCTGATTGGAATCCTCGTGGTGATGCTGGTGATAAAAATGCCTACGGGCAAACATTCGGAGGAGGAGACTACAGGCTTGAAGGCCGTTGTTAAACGCCTGTGGGCCAACAAACGATACCGTTGGGGAGTGGTAGCCCAGTTCTTCTATGTCGGTGCACAGATCGGTGTGTGGAGCTTCACAATCCGAATCGTGATGCAGGAACTCTCAATGACCGAGGCTTCGGCGTCGACCGTCTATCTCATCTCCATTATTGGATTCTGCCTGTCACGTTTTTTCTACACCTGGATGATGAAATACTTTGCTCCTCACAAACTTCTTGTATTTGGGGCTGGGATGTCGCTGATATGCTCGGCTGCGGTGATAGGGCTGGCCGGTAGCGGATGGGTACTGGTTGTCTTCCTGGTGTTTATTAGCATTTTCATGAGCCTGATGTTCCCCACCATCTACGGACTTGCACTGGAGACTGTAGAGAAGAAGGAATGCGGAGGGCAGACGGGCGACGCCAAAATCGGTGCCTCCGGACTGATAATGGCCATCCTCGGCGGGGCTTTGCTTACGCCGTTGCAAGGGTTCCTGAGCGATAGTTTTTCAATCCATATTTCGTTTGCCGTACCGCTGACCTGTTTTGCCGTCGTGCTGGGCTACGCCATCTTCATGAACAAACTTTCAAAGGGGACTTCTATAAAATGCCCAGGAGGGGCAAACTCTCAATAACCCCGCATAAAAAGGGGTCGTGACCGAATGGGAACAACCCCTTTTAATGTGTGGGGTGTATCAAGCAAATACATCTCAGTGTGCCGAAGGTACGCACTCTCGAAATCGGATTAATATAACCCATCTAAATAAAGCAACAGAATGAAACGTTATTGCCAGTCACTTGAACTCGTGAACGACGAGGAAATGATTCAGAAATATGTCGACGCCCACGCTCATGTGTGGCCAGAAGTGATGGCCGGACAACGCGAGGTCGGAATACTCGACATGCAGATTTACCGTTACATGAACAAGGTATTTATGATTTGCGACACCGTAGACGACTTCGACTGGGAACGCGACATGGCACGGTTGGCTTCACTCCCCCGCCAAGCCGAATGGGAGGCGTATGTGGCACAGTTTCAGGAATGCGACCCAAAGTCGCCTTCTGCTGAAAAGTGGCACCTGATGGACAAGATTTTTCAACTGGAACACTAACTGAACAACATGAAACACACTATCAACCTTTTGATTGCTATGAGTTTGTTGGTTTCACTATCCGGCTGTAGTAGCAAAGAACATGCCGACTTGATTGTGTATAATGCTGTTGTCTATACTGTTGACAATGACTTCAGCATAGCCGAGGCCTTCGCTGTGAAGAATGGGAAATTTATCGCTGTGGGTAGCAGCGAAGAGGTGCTGCGCCGTTATCAAGCCGATAGTACTATCGACGCACACGGCAGCCCTGTATATCCTGGATTTATGGACGGTCACTGCCACTTCAATAGTCTGGGGGAGAAAATGATAAGATACGTTGATCTGGTAGGATGTCAATCTTTCGACGAGGTTGTTAGCCGCTTGCAAGCCCACGCCGACAAATATCAATCAGAATGGCTTCTGGGACGCGGATGGGACCAGAATTTGTGGCCGGGGAAAAAGTTCCCCGACAATAAGAGGCTCAATGAATTGTTCCCTGGCCGATATGTTGCGCTCACACGTATCGACGGTCACATGGGGCTGGTTAACGACCGGGTGCTGAACCTAATGGGTTACACAAGCAAGACTGGTCTCCTACTCGATGCTCCTTATGACAGCGTGAAAGCCACAATACCTAAATTGACCGCCGAAGAGCATCGGCAGGCACTACTTGCCGCGCAGGAAGCCTGTTTTGCACAAGGACTTACGGGGGTGACAGACGCGGGGCTCGACGTTGACGATATTTTACTGATCGACAGCATGCAACAACAAGGTTTACTGCAAATCAAGATAAACGCCATGCTCAATCCCGACGAACGCACACTGAACCACTTCCTGCCATTGCGTCCGCAACACAAGGAACGGCTGGCCGTATGCTCCATCAAATTGTACGCCGACGGGGCGTTGGGTTCACGGGGAGCGTATCTGCTTGAGCCCTACAGCGATGATGCAGATAATTATGGCCTGCGGATGTTCCCAAATGAATACTACGACTCTATTTGCAAGAAAGCCTATGCAGCAGGTTTCCAGGTTTGTACACACGCCATTGGGGATGCGGGGGTGAGAACCATGCTAAACATTTATGGCTCGGTACTGAAAGGACAGAACGACCGACGTTGGCGTATTGAGCATAGTCAGGTCGTTCATCCAGACGATTTTATCCTGTATAAGAAATACAGTATCATCCCTTCAATTCAAACCACCCATGCCACATCCGACATGGGTTGGGCGGAGGAACGGCTGGGGGCTCGCGTCAAGAATGCCTACGCTTATCGTCATTTATTGGAACAGAATGGCTGGCTGATTAACGGGACGGACTTCCCTATTGAGAGCATAAGCCCATTGTATACTTTCTTTGCAGCGGTTGCACGCCAGGATCTCAACGGCAACCCTCCCCAAGGATGGCAAATGGAAAACGCCCTGTCACGCGATGAAGCCCTGCGTTCCATAACATGTTGGGTGGCAAAAGGCTATTTCGAAGAAACCACAAAGGGAAGCATAGAGAAAGGAAAAGAAGCCGACTTCGTGATACTGAACCGCAACATCATGACCATCCCCCTTCTCGAAATCCCCCACACAAAAGTCAAGAGACTGTTCCTCTCCGGCAAAGAAGTCAAGCAGAAGTCAAGTTCTATTAACCAGCGGCTATAGTTGTTTTTTTACAGCCTCGAAGAGGCTGAATATCAACAACACCGTACAAGCATCGCAGTGCGGTGACAGTGAGATACGAGTGATAAGTGGAGATAAAAACCTGTGACAAATAGAGAAAAAAAATCCGTGAGATACGAGTGATAAGTGGAGATAAAAACCAGTGATAAGTGGAAAAAAAATACAAGCGATACGAGAGATCCGTGGAGAAATAATACGAGTGATACCAGTGATAAGTGGAGAGAGAAAAAAATCCGTGAGATACGAGTAATCCGTGGAGAAAAAAGAAAGTGAGATACGTGGAAAAATAATACGAGTGATACCAGTGATAAGTGGAGATAAAAACCAATGACAAGTAGAGATAAAAAATCCGTGAGATAAGAGTGATACGTGGAAATAAAATCCGTGTGCTAATAGTAATTCGTGGAGATAACAACCTGTAGAGGAGAAAAAAATCCGTGTAATCCGTGAGATCCGTGGAGATAAAAATAAGAGCGATACGCGCGATCCGTGGAGATAACAACCTGTGATACGTGGAGAAAAAAAAATCCGTGGAGATAATAAGCTGCGATAAGTGGAGATAAAAACCTGTTAGAAAAAAAAATCCGTGTAATCCGTGAGATCCGTGGAGAAAAAAAATAAGTGAGAAACGTGGAGAATATTATACGAGAGATTCGAGTGATAACGTGGAGAAAAAAAATCCGTGAGATACGAGTGATCCGTGGAGAATATAATACGAGAGATTCGAGTGATACGTGGAGAAAAAAAACAGTGATAAGTGGAAAAACAAAAACCGCCCGAAAGTCTAAGACTTCCGAGCGGTATTCTTATTGGTCACTTTCTCTCGTGCTCGTTTTTCGCGTTCAATCCATTCTCGCTCATCAATTGCCAACGCGGATTCCATTATCTCCGAATTCGTCGGCCGCGGCGTTTGGTGCCAACAGTGGGACTCGTATTCAGCAACAGCCAACGGATAACGGGATATTAAATCCTGATAGTTCTTAGTCAGATCATCCTCATACCCATGTATCCGCCGGTCGATATCATTCATCAATCCTCTCCAAATCGCTCCAAAGTGGACCTTAATGCAGATAGCACGGATGGAAAGCACAATCCAGAGCACTGCAATAAGCATGTACGACCCACGTAAAAGAAGCGTACGCTTCTTGAATCGATATCCCCACGAGAACAACAATCCTCCCAAGAATATAATAATAGCAAAAACAATAAGAAGAGCAAGAATCTTTGACCAATTGCTCTTAAAATATCGATTCCAATTCATACACAAACATTTAATAGATTACTCTTTCTAACATCATTTTGCGAGTCTCCTTTTATTAAACAGAGGATGATTCTTCTAAATTATTGAACTCTTTATGCAATCTACAATGTACCTAACATCTTCATCCGTAACGTATGGCCCTGCTGGCAGGCATAGACCAACTTTAAACAAAGATTCACTCACCCCATTAACGTATGCAGGGCAATTCTTATATACCGGCTGTTTGTGCATCGGTTTACAGAGAGGACGAGCCTCAATCTGGGCAGCATCCAAATACATGCGCAATGCCTCAACATTGTCATTCGGCTGACAATCTGTCATAGCAAAATCAACCGCATGGATTACTCCCGCCGCTCCTCCTATGGCTTTTGTAATCACCTTCTTATAAGCATTCTCTTGACCTTTTATACGAACGTCGGGATCAAGACACATGGTACTCAACCAATAGTTAGAATCATATATTTCTGACGGAGTCTTATGTATCTTTATACCTTTTACATCTGCCAACAGTTCCTCATACATCTTCTGCACATGTTTATGATGTCGTATATGTTCGTTCACTACTGTCATCTGTCCACGGCCAATACCTGCACATACATTGCTCATACGATAGTTGTAGCCAATGGCTTCGTGCTGATAATACGGATACGCCTCACGAGCTTGGGTGGCATACCACATAATCGTATTGGCAGCCTCCTTATTAGGGCAAACCAAAGCTCCACCACCACTGGTGGTAATCATTTTGTTACCATTGAACGATAAGACACCATACTCTCCAAAAGTCCCCAACACCTGCCCGTCAATCCGAGAACCGAAACCCTCTGCAGCATCCTCTATAACCGGGATTCCGTATCGGCTGGCTATTTCCATAATACGGGTGATATTGTATGGCATACCATACAATGACACAGGCATGATAGCTTTTGGTTTCTTTCCTGTCTTAGCAATTCTATCTCTAATAGATTCTTCCAACAATTCAGGATCAATATTCCATGTTTCTTTTTCTGAATCCACAAATACCGGTGTAGCCCCCAAATAAGTAACAGGGTGTGACGACGCACAGAAGGTGAAACTCTGCACCAATACCTCATCACCTGGCTTCACCCCACATGCAATAAGCGAGAGGTGAACAGCGGCAGTACCAGATGATAAGGCAACAACCTTCTTATCCTGACCAACAAATTGTTCGAGGTCAGCCTCAAACCCATTCACATTGGGTCCCAATGGCACAACCCAATTGGTATCAAATGCCTCTTTTACATACTGCTGTTCCATGCCATTTTCTGACATGTGCGCAAGACATAGATATATTCTTTTCCTTTCCGACATATACTTAAAGTATTAGTATCACTTCACCATCACATCTTCATCTTTCAGTGGCTCCCACGCCCCATCCTTCGCTTCAAACAATACTGTGCCCGATTCAAGGCACTCTAAATTATGCCATTGCCCCGCAGGAACATTTAGCCCCACACAATCGGTATTAGGAGCACACACCCATTCACCAATAACATTGCCCATATCATCATAAAAGTATTCTTTCAATGCACCTTTTATTACAATCACAGTTTCCGAACTGTTCCGATGACGATGAATAGGCATTATCGTCCCCGGCTCCAGTGCATTCAACATCCGCTGACTCTGATCCTCATCACTATTGCGTAGGTCATAGTTTTGCCGTAAACGAGTTTTTTCTTTAGCCAAGTTCGATAGTCCTTGGAGAAAAGAATTATCAATAATCATGTTTCTATCTTATTGTTTACTGTTTTTTTTGACTTTTCTGATTCCGTACTTACTAATATTATCAAACTGCGCTTTCTGATAGATCCTACATATTAGTAAACCTCATCTGGTCGAAACGCAATAGTAATCACCTGTGAATGATCAATGGTATAAGTCCTTTTTTTAGTGTTTTTCGAGCCTATCTTGGTACTAAAATAGGGATTTTAACTAACTCAAATCAGAATGAATTCACACATTGGGTTTCCTTTCAAATAAGTAACCATATGCATAATTCAATATCATCCTCGTCGCCGTAATATCCGAATAGGCTCTGAACTTCCATCGATTCCTCCACATTTGCCCAATCATCAACAGATGAGCCTCATCCTTATTATGACTTTCCCTATGGGCTTTGACAGACAAAATATCATCTATCATTATCCTTTCATTATCACTCAATTTCATACCATGTTCAACATAGGAAGCCACTCCATCTATAGCTTTTGCAAACTTCATCAACCCAAACCTGTCACAAACCAACCAGAACATCTCAAGATTCTTAAGATTATCACCAGCATCTCTCAACAAGATCCAATCGCATACATGCTTTAAAGTAATACCTCCTTCAATCAAAAAATGAGTCCTAGCATGACACATAAAGAACAACGCATTGAACGACCAGTTAGGTTTATATAATTTAGATCCTTCTAATTGAATCCCATCTTCCCTTATTAGACTCCTTAAATATCTTTCAGTAGACTTTATGTTCTTGTACCCTCTTAATCCTACACAGAATTGATGATTTTCAACATGAATACCTTGAACAGTAAAATGAGAATGCTTCGAGTCATTCCTATCCACCTTTATTCCTATCTTCTCTACAATCTGATTACCTTTCTCAAAATCCTCCAACAAAAAAATATCTAAATCAGTAGAAAACCTATGAAATGGATTCTGATAATAAGAAGCAAAAGAGAACCCCTTTAGGACATATGTTTTAATACCATTCTGGGCATATATATCTGACAATTGGCATAACAAATTCCAACGAGCCAATGACTTTTGTTCTATCACCATACTCTGCCCCATCCACTTATACCGCAACTCTTCATCTATGCTGCATTCTTTCAATGCCAACATCCCGTCACAAGCAATAGCACCTACTCCTTGCTTCAACGACAAGTCATACACCTCTTGCCAATTAACATCATTAGGCAAAGAGGAGGGTTCCTCTTTGCCTAATGCTATTCTTAATAATTGGAATAAGACCTCCACTGAAGGTCTGTCCCAATTCAATACTGTGCGATTATCAACCGATGATCTCAAAAGATTTCCTTTCTCACAAATACTTGTATAGATTAAAATTTCCGCCAAACCATTTTGTTGACGATACCTGTGTAACTCTGAATGATTTTCACCACCTTTGTCGACACATTCTCATCAACATAGTCGGGAACAGGCTTGCCGTGGTCGCCATTATTATTCATATCTACAGCACATTCTACCGCTTGCAACAACGAATGCTCGTCTATCCCGGCGATGAAAAAGCAAGCCTTGTCCAATGCCTCAGGACGCTCGGTAGATGTGCGGATACAAATGGCAGGGAACGGATGTCCAACACTGGTAAAGAAACTACTTTCCTCCGGCAAAGTACCGCTATCCGACACAACAGCGTATGCATTCATTTGCAAACAATTGTAGTCATGGAAACCTAACGGTTCATGCTGTATCACACGTCGGTCAAGAGTAAATCCAGATGTCTCCAAACGCTTCTTGCTCCTGGGATGGCAGCTATAAAGTATCGGCATGTCATACTTCTCTGCCATCTTGTTGATAGCATTGAAGAGCGACAAAAAATTCTTCTCTGTGTCAATATTCTCCTCCCTATGGGCAGAAAGAAGAATATAATGTCCCTTCTGTAATCCCAAACGTTGATGGATGTCCGATGCTTCTATTTCTGCCAAATTTTCATGCAAAACCTCAGCCATCGGGCTACCAGTGACGTATGTACGTTCCTTGGGCAACCCACAATCTGCCAAATAACGACGAGCGTGTTCACTATAAGCCATGTTTACATCGCTGATAATGTCAACAATGCGACGGTTTGTCTCCTCGGGAAGGCACTCATCCTTACAGCGGTTGCCTGCCTCCATGTGGAAGATCGGTATATGAAGACGCTTGGCGCCAATCACACTGAGGCAACTATTTGTATCTCCCAACACCAATACGGCATCCGGTTGAGTCTCAACCATGAGTTTGTAACTCTTATCAATAATATTACCCATGGTTTCACCCAAATCAGCACCTACGGCATCCATATACACATCTGGGTCTTTCAACTTCAAATCTTTGAAGAATACCCCATTGAGATTATAATCATAATTCTGGCCTGTATGTGCCAACAAGCAATCGAAGTATTTACGACACTTATTAATAACTGCCGCCAGTCGGATAATCTCCGGCCGAGTGCCGACGATAATCAGCAACTTTAATTTACCATTATTCTTAAATTCTGTCATAGTTAATTTTTATAAATCTACGAATCACAGGTACTATCACGTTTCTTTTTATACTTGTGATACGAGTGATACGTGGAGTTTTTATTTGATTATTTTATATCCCTGTTTAAAATCACTGACATCGAAGTTGACCAATAAACCAACAGATTTGTTAAGCAACTTCAGATAAGTTCTTACCTGCTTGAAATGTACGGGTAGCAATGACTCCACTGATTTCAACTCAATAATAAGTGTATCCTCCAGCAATATATCCAAACGCAAATCGGAACCCACCTCAACACCTTTGTAAACGATTTCAACAGGAAGTTGAGATTTCACATTCAAACCCCGCAGCCTGCACTCTTGAACCAAAGCCTTTTCGTAAACACTCTCAAGAAGTCCAGGCCCGAGGGTATTATAAACCTCAAAACAAGCACCAATCGCCTCATAAATCAGTTTATCTGTAGTCATACATTATCCATAGTTTTCGTAATTTTTATTGAAAAAGATATAAGTGAGAAGTGGATAATAATGCTGTCATCATAATAAGAGAGATAAGTGCGATAAGTGGAAGAATAAAATGTCAGCAAAATACATGTGATACGAGCGATACGTGGAGACTAAATACGAGTAATACGCGAGATACGTGGAGATTAAAAAACGAGCGATACGTGGAGAATTAATACGAGTAATACGCGAGATACATGGAGTTTATGTACAAGTGATAAGAGAACAGTGGAGATTAAAAAACGAGCGATACGTGGAGATGGAGAATTAATGCGAGTAATACGTGAGATACGTGGAGTTTAAGTACAAGTGATAAGAGAACAGTGGAGATTAAATTCGTGTGATCCGAGCGATACGCGGAGACTAAATACGAGTGATACGCGAGATACGTGGAGATAAAAAAAGAGAGATACGCGGAGATTACTGTACTGGAAGGAAATAAGTATCCGGCCTATCCGGATTGAATATTTCATTACAGTACATTACCGTAACCAAATTCTCCGTCTCACTCAAGTTAATAATATTATGAGTATACCCAGGCAGCATGTGAACACACTGAATATTCTCACCGCTAACCTCAAACTCAATCACCTCATCCGAATCTATTCGACGTTCCTGTATCAATCCATGCCCCGAGACCACGATAAAAAACTCCCATTTAGTATGATGCCAATGCTGTCCTTTAGTAATACCCGGCTTACTAATATTGATAGACACCTGCCCGCAATTGAGTGTATGCACCAACTCTGTGAAAGAGCCCCGATTATCGACATTCATCTTGAGGGGAAACGCCACCTTCTCCGTCGGCAGATAAGAGAGATACGTGGAGTATAACTTTTTGGCAAACGAACCGGCAGGAATCTCAGGAATAGTAAGCGTCTTAGGCTGGGCAGCAAACTCATTCAGCAAATCCACGATTGCACCAAGTGTTATCTTGTGTGTAGTGGGCACATAGCAATATCTTCCGTTGTTCTGTGGCAAGACATTTAGGCCATCGAACTCACAATGATGTTCCTCACCTTTAAGGCAGGCAATCATTTCCTCGATAAGATCATCAATATACAGCAACTCCAACTCTACTGATGGGTCATTGACTGTGATCGGCAAATCGTTAGCAATGTTATTGCAGAAAGTAGCAACCGCGCTGTTGTAATTGGGACGGCACCATTTACCAAAAAGATTCGGGAAACGATATACCATCACCTTGGCACCAGTCACCTTGCTATAATCAAAAAACAACTCTTCGCCAGCCTTCTTGCTACGCCCATACTCACTATTCCCAAACCGCCCTGTCAACGAAGCCTGTTGGGAAGAGCTCAGCATTACCGGACAAGTATTCTGATGATTCTTTAAGGTATCAAGCAATACGGATGCAAAACCAAAATTACCCTCCATGAATTCAGAAGACTCTTTTGGACGATTCACCCCAGCCAGATTAAACACAAAGTCACACTTGCTGCACCATTCGACAAGTTCCTCCTGAGTATTGCCTAAATCATATTCAAATACAGCCTCTATTGGCTCATTCAAATTCCAACACTTAGACTTGCCGTCTTTAATATTATTTAATTCAGCGCAGAGATTCTTACCGACAAACCCCTTTGCTCCTGTTACTAATATCTTCATAGAATAAAACTAAACTATATTAATACGTGAAATACACGTGATACGTGGTAAAAAACAAGTGATACGAGCGACACGTGGAATAAATAATACGAGTGATTCGCGTGATACGTGGAGATCAAATACAAGCGATTCGCATGAAACATGGAAAAAATAATACGAGTGATTCGCGTGATACGTGGAGATTAAATACAAGTGATTCGCATGAAACATGGAATAAATAATACGAGTGATTCGCGTGATACGTGGTAAAAAACAAGTGATACGAGCGACACGTGGAATAAAAAATACGAGTGATTCGCGTGATACGTGGAGATTAAATACAAGTGATTCGCATGAAACATGGAATAAAAAATACGAGTGATTCGCGTGATACGTGGAGATTTAATACAAGTGATACGTGGATCCTACTTAGCGATATTCACAACCCCTTGCAACTCATTCTGTATATACTCCAAAGAACCAATCTTAGCCTTAGTCTCTTCCAGATCCAGCCGTTTAGTATTATTAGAGTTAAACTCCTCTATGGTCACCCGCTGGGTATCCCCCTCCTTGAAGAACTTATCATAATTAAGATCGCGGTTATCAGCCGGTACCCGATAGAAATCACCCATATCTACAGCCTTCGCGCACTCCTCCTTAGTCAGGAGCGTCTCATACATCTTCTCTCCATGGCGGATCCCGATGACGCGTATCTCTTCTTTCTTCCCACCAAACAGTTCGCAAACGGCCTCCGCCTGTGTCTGGATAGTACATGCCGGAGCCTTCTGCACGAGGATGTCACCATTCTCCCCATGCTCAAAAGCGAAAAGAACCAGGTCAACAGCCTCGTCAAGCGACATAATAAAACGTGTCATCGACGGTTCTGTAAGCGTGATGGGGTTCCCATTGCGAATCTGGTCAATCCAGAGAGGGATAACTGACCCACGCGAGCACATCACGTTGCCGTAACGTGTGCAGCAGATTTTGGTCTTGCCACTATAGCGACTTTTCGCCACCGCCACCTTCTCCTCGATAGCCTTGGTGATACCCATAGCGTTGATAGGGTATGCCGCTTTATCCGTGGATAAACAGATGACTGACTTCACCCCCGACTCTATGGCAGCTGTGAGTACGTTATCTGTCCCGATGACGTTAGTACGCACTGCCTCCATGGGGAAGAACTCGCACGACGGTACCTGTTTCAGGGCTGCTGCGTGGAAGATGTAATCCGTCCCTGGCATCGCTGAACGGCAACTTTCCAAGTTGCGCACATCGCCTATGTAGAATTTAATTTTATGCGCCACATCAGTATACTTTGCCTGATATTCATGGCGCATATCATCCTGTTTCTTTTCATCGCGTGAAAAAATACGTATTTCCCCAATATCAGTGCGGAGAAAACGCCTTAAGACTGCATTACCGAAGGAACCTGTTCCTCCAGTAATCATAAGAGTTTTTTCTTTAAAAATAGACATATATCTTCAATAATCTTTTAATTTATATAACAGAAATTAATTTTCAAGGCTTCTGGCTACATCAAAATACATAATAATCCGGGACTATTCCCGAAATATTATGCTCACCATATCCATGACTCTTATAAAAATAAGAAATCATCTGTGAAATTCTGAGTGAATTGCTCATCGGTAGATAATAAATGTCATCTATACAACTGACCACGTCAATACACTCATTTTTATATCGTTCCTTAAAAACCTCCAACACATGCTGACCAGAGCTATCCCCTCTTCTTGACTCTGAATAACAAATATGAGCCTCTCTCCCCCGTTTTCCTCTTTGTCCAATAATGGCAACTGCATAAACCTCATCATCGTCTATGATGATGTATTTATTTGCACTTATCTGGCTCAGCCATTTGTAATATGCCTTTGAAGATTTCTGGACAGCTACTTCTTCACTCTCTTTCTCTATTCCAGTCCCATCATATTGAATCTCTCGGTTATCTGGAACAAATGGCTTCGTTGAATCCAACAATTTGAACAACGACCTCTAGAGACCCGACACTGAGTTCTATCTAAAACGAACCATGTTTTCAAAGTGAGTCCATCCAAAATCTTTTACTTGTCTACCATTATGCGTAAATAATAAATCCAGACCGCTATTCTTTGCCTCTTCTTCAACTAACTTAAGCGATTTTGGCAGAAGCTCTTTTGACTCATAGTCGTGATGAACAAAATAATCACTAAAGTATCCTCCGACAGTAGGCTGACTCTCACGCTCGATAGGGGATCTTTCCACTATCATACAAGCCACCAACCATTCTCCATCAAGGTACACACAAAGATGGCTTTCCCTAAAGGATTTTGCTCAAAAAGTAGACGAAACCATGCCTCTGACCGCGTCTATACCTTAGCACTATTGGCAAGGGACTTGCCAATATTTTTAATGCATACATCTATACCCTACTGAAATACATGGTATTCAATAATTCAATTATCTTAACTAACAATATCATCTTTACTCATGGGGGTATACATTCCATCCTTACATTCTATAATGACTGTACCTGATTGCATTGAACGGACTGTATGCCACTGCCCTTTAGGAACATTGATGGCAACTGTTTCTCCCCAGGGAATAAGATCCACCACTTCCACTACATTATGTCCCGACTGGTCATATAATAGTTCTTGAGCATGTCCTCTAATTATAACAACTGTCTCTGATGTGGTTTGATGTCGATGTATCGGAATGATAGAACCTGGTTCTATTGCATTCAGCATTCGTTGGGACTGGTCTGAGTCACTATTACGCAAATCATAATTCATCCTTAACCTATCTGAACACCTGGCTTGCCCTGTTAGCAAATCTAATAAGGTTTGTGTAATAATCATTTTTCGTTAGTCTTATCGTTTACCAAAACTTCCTAATCATCCGCAACCCACTTGCATTCCTTCCCCAATTGAGCATAGGAAACGTAACTCTTTGTAATATTACAGCCACATTAAAAATGAACTAAAATATATATAAATGTGAGTTCTTTGATATTTTATAAAATTTTGTAGTCAAACTTCTGAATCTAATACCTTCTTAAAGCTATTTCATACGATTCAGCATAGCCCACACCCCATTGGCTACCTCTAACAGCTGCCAATCCTTCAATATATTCCACACTGCGAGGATGTGGATAAGGACGCATCACACCACGATACATTGCCAATGCCATTATTTTGGCATCAACCCCTTCCTTACCCACCTCCACATAGCAATTGGGTATAAATCTCTGCATAGCACTATTCACAGCCCATTCCGTACATGATGGCACTTCCATATACCAGAACTCCTTCACAGGCTTTACCTCAGGCCTGCGTTGAAACAAACGAATAGCTTCTTGACATGCCATTGAAGTCTGTAAGTGATCGTTGTTCGTATCTGCAGGATGATGCGTAATCACAATGTCCGGTTCACTTCCTAAAATAGCTTTCTCAATGAATTGCACTAACTGAAGATGTGGAACAGTATTCATCTCAATATTTGGGAATGTTCCTTCATACAGTTTTTTCACGCCTAGCGATGCCACTGCTTTGTGAGTATCATCATCTAACTCTTTGTCCTCAGGACGAAAAGCCCGCGCTTTCGCCTCAGAAGACATAATACAAACATCTACAGTATCACCATTCTGTGTCCACTTATATATCGAAGCTCCTGCTCCTAACACCTCATCATCAGGGTGCGCCACTACCAATAAGTATTTCATTCCTCTGTCTGTTTATTCTATAGTTCTGAACGGCCACAATGTCTTGAATACCAAATACGTCTTATTGCACTTTCCAAATACTAACTTTACAACATAATACCCACATACCACCAACCAACGGGGGATGCGCAAGACATTTTTAGCCCTCCCTTCTGCTTTCTCATTCGCGATAAGAACATTCACATCCAACAATTCCGTGTCTTTGATTACATGAATTGTATTATCCACTTTCTTATCCACCCAATCCACCATGGCAGAAATAGCACCCGTAATGTTCAACACCTCAAAATTTCCTCCCTCTCCAATTTTATATGCCCAGTTCGGGTATTTCAGATAATAACGCTTCTCTATGTCACGCTTGATTTCAGGAGTATAAACTGGTGAAAAACGATAGATATTCCACACTTTGCAAATCTCTTTCAGCCTGCCCTCTGCCATTGCCTTGCTCTTTCCGTAGTTTGAAATAGGATTCAGTTCAGTATCGGGAGTGATAATTCCCTTCACCATACCAATGGCATCTACCGTGCTGATAAAAAGCACAGGAACATTGTTTTTCGCACATGCTTCGAACACAATCTCCGCACATTCCACATTTATCTTCCTATACGTTTCCCACGTTAGGTTCTTCATTCCAGCAGTATGCGCCAATGCTGCGAGGTGAATACAGCGGTCAATTTTATTATCAGCAAAAACCTGTATCACATCATCCTTGGAGAACAAGTCCAAGACAACTGGGATTAGGCCTTGATACTCTACTATTGGTTTGACACGGTCAACACCAATAACTGTATGACCTTTATCAATCAGTCCTTTGACAACATATCCACCTATCATGCCAGAGGATCCTGTAACAAGTATATTCATATATCCTAATGATTCATTGTATTGTTAGCTTCCTCAACTAGTTCGTTAAGAATCCATTTGCATTCCTTTCCGAAGAGCGAGTATAAAATGCATATGACTGTATAAACTATCATTTTCAAATCGTACCATAGGCATGCCTTTTGCACGTATGTATATTCCAACTCTCGGCGTGTCGGATATACCTTTTCCATGTATTCCTTCTCATCTGTAATTTGGTCGCCGTAAATATAGTCATATAATGCTGCCGGTCCACTCAGCCCCACAGAAACCTTCTCCGCCTCATTCCATTTCCCATAACGGAACATTTCAAACTGATCCTCTGCCACTGGTCTCGGACCGATGATAGACATTGTACCATTCAGTATGTTAATTAGTTGTGGCAGCTCGTCAATTTTCGCCTTACGGATAAAACGTCCTAGAGGGAAAATTCTGTCCTCATTAGGTCTAAGGCTGGCCTCTGCTCCTTTCTTTGGATTCTTCAGCACTTTCATCGAGCGGAACTTATACATCTTGAATGGCTTATTTCCTTTTCCTATACGATTGGCCTTATAAAATATCGGCCCAAAATCGCTAATGAGGATTCCTATAGCCGTCAAGAGGAAAATCGGAAATAATACCGTCACTGCCAGTAAAGCAGAGAGAAAGTCAAAACACCTTTTTATTACTTTATAAAACATATTATTGCATCTCAACTTTATGAGGAATTTCTTTCACAACTTTGGCAGGACGTCCCGAAGCAATTGTCCAGGCAGGGATATCCTTAGTAACCAGAGAGCCTGCACCAACAATAGCCCCTTCTCCTACGGTTACTCCTGGCATCACAAAACTCTCCATCCCAACCAAACATCCCTTTTTCAAGACGATGGGCTTTACCACATAACCAAGTTTCATATAGTCATCACCAACACAATAATTTGAAAAATCTCTTTGATGGCACAGCAGACGTGTGCCACTTGCAACACTGACATTCTCCTCCAAGGTAATCATATCTGCATGGCCTTGGTCTATTCGCACATGGTCACCAATAAAGCATCCTTTCCCCACTTGACATCCCATCTTCCGCATAAGTGATGGACGTAATTTACGCGGAGCAAACGGCTCTAAAATAGCCCAATCCATCATATTTGCCAAATGCTTCAAATGAATATTTTTAAAAAATTGCTTCACGACACGCCAAAGGCTTACATCTCCGTATTCTTCTTCGGAATAATTAAAACCCAAAAAACGCAACAGTTTAAATGTTGTACTTAGTTTCTTTGTTTCATTCATATAATCTGCTTACTATACAGCACCAATAATCTTTTCCAAATTGTCAATGCAGTCATCCAATCTGTAGTGTTTGTTATAATAGTCACGTCCATTGGCACCCATCTTCTCAAAGCCCTCACGATTAGCCAATACCTTTTCCTTAATGACCGTTATCAAACCATCCGAATCTCCTGCAGGAACTGCATAACCGCACTGACTCTCTTCAATGATGTCAGCACCACCGCATCCTATCATCGCCAATACTGGTCTTCCTGCCGACATATAAGACTGTAACCTTGCTGGTACAACAGCCTCCAAATGAGGAAACCCCGCCCTAAGTGTTACTAACATAGCGTCTGCTTGTTTGTAAAAAGCCGGCATAGTTTTAAATGGATATTGTCCAAGGCAGACAGCCTTGTCCTCCATATTGTTCTCTTTGATAAAGTCTTCCAACCACTCCCGCCTTGAGCCCCCTCCGACAAACACCCACTTGACTTCAGTATTATCTTTCAAGCCCAACATCACTTCCGTCACAGCCTCAAGATTTTGCGATTTGCCCAAATTACCAGCAACCATAATTTTGAAACCGTTTGGCAAAACCGGTATCTCATAATGGTCATCCATCTCAAGGATATCATCGCTCCAGTTCGGAAAATAGACAATCTTGTCACTAAAATTACCTTTGGCCGCAATTAGCTCACGAAAACGCTCGCTGGTGATAAGTATTTTGTCGGTACGTTTATAAATGCCTTTCACCAACTTATCCACGTATTGTAGCACCTTTTCGTTCTTCACGCCTCCTCCAGACTTCATAGCATCCGGCCACAAATCCATTATCCAGTAATAGAATGGAGACTTGCGAAGCTTTCTGAGCAGCAGAGCTGGGTATGCTTGGAAAATCGGAGACGGCTCGTGTCCAATTATGCAATCATACTTTTTCTTCCAAACAAATTGAATCATTATTCTTGAACATCCGAAGATTACAAACGATAAGTAGTTAACAGGCAAACGCCAACCGCCTTTCCCTCTGGGCGTTTGGAAGACACGATAAACGTTAACACCATTCACCACCTCATGCCTCTTCTTGATTATTCCATATCCTTTGAAATACTTTCCATCAGGATAATTGGGAATCCCAACCAGTGCATCCACATGATGACCACGCTTGGCCAATTCAAATGCAAGGTCATTACTCTTGAATACTTCTGGGTAAAAATATTGTGTAACTAATAATACTCTCATAAATCGATGTACATAGTTTTACCATCAAGACCCTTTAACGCCCTACCGCTGAAATATAATCTTTCAATCTTGTCCACTTCATACAGAGGAAATTCAAATGTACCAAATTGGAAGATTGATGGGAGCCAATCTTTTCGAGCCTTATATTTCTCTTCCCAATGAAGTCCGTCTTTCGTCACCCACAAATGTGAGTATCTGTCCTTGTTGACTTTCGAAGGTTCAATGGTCGTTGACAAAAACGACACGTCTCCCATCTGACCACCCTTAATAGCAGAACCTTGTATGTTTTGTAGTTCAATTATCTCTAATGTGTTTCGGTCAAACCTCTTTATCTTGTTTGGAATATACTGCGAGTCGGTAGCAAAGACTATGAAATCATAATAGAAGAACATAAGGCAAGTGCGATATTCCTGACCTCCACGAAAAACCTCAACAAAACTTTTGAATTCATCCTCAGTATAGCCTATAATGCACTCATTCTGCCTGTCACCAGTTGCCACCCAAATACGACTAGTGTATTGGTCAAAGAAAAGACCATGAATATGGTTGATTTGCCCAGCTTTAAAAGTATAGACAATATGCCAGGTACGAGCATTGTCATCGGAATAATAAATATTTACCGCTTGCTTGTCTACATTTTGGAAATACTCACCAAAATAAATAGTACCTGACGGAATTATGCAAAGGTTCAACGGTTTTGAGCCGCGAGGTATGGTAAAACATTTCTCAAAAGAATTGCTGCCTATTTGTCGCAGAAACAGACCTTTCTTTGCTATGGCGATGTGCTCACCGTTATTCAAAGTATATAGACCAGTTATTTCAGCACGAAAGAAGCGTCTTGTGAGAGCAAAGTAAGATAAGACGGAATATTTGTCTACTACCTTATATCCTACTTTTGGATTTTTCAGATGGTAACCTCTGCTTGTCCACTTTTCCGTAAGTGAAACACTTAATATTTTGCCTACAATCATTAACTACTCTCCTCTTATCTGTTTTAAAAACATCCTAGGGTTATCAATTAAGTGAGCATATCTCTGTATCTTTTCCTCTGGCATATCCCACCATTTCGTACTTAACATGGCTTGAATGGTCTCTTCATCAAAACGAAATCTGATTACTTTGGCTGGAACACCCGCAATAACAGCATAAGGAGGCACATCCTTCGTCACTACAGAACCTGCCCCAATTACTGCACCATCCCCTATCACAACACCCGCTTTGATGATAACACGTTTACCAATCCACACATCATTTCCGATAACAGACCGCTTTATACCGTCAAAATCAATTTTAGCAAAGCGTTTTTGGGGTCCACTATGTTTGACATTCTGAAACACCGGTGATGTAGATACCCAATCCATGGGATGCTCAGCACCACCAATCATAACCCCATCTGAGATACTACAGAATTGTCCTATTTCGCAGTTCACAATTTCATTATCATAGCATGCGTATGAATAGCGACCAATTTTCGAGTCAACAATAGTAGAACCGGAATGAACTTTAGCAGTCTTATGTATTTCAGAGTTGATGACACACTTCCCTCGTATAACCTTTTTGAAGAATTTACCGTATATATACTTTATGGAAAACATTTTACTTCAAATATATTTTAAAAACATTCATTTGATACTCTGGGGTCCAGTAGTCATCAATCTCCTTCATACATGCTTGTCGGACTTCTTCTCTTATTTCCCCTTTTTCATTGAACCATTTGTCTATGGCTTGTGATAGAGAATTTACACTATTTAATTCAAAGAAATTACCCGTTACTCCTGGTTTTATAGCCTCAAATTCGGGCATCTGCCACTTGAAACAATTATGAGTAATGGCAGGCGTCCCAAACACCAAAGAATGCATAGCTGTAAGTCCTATATTACCAGGAGCCACACACAAATCAGCATTATAAATAAGATTACCCAATACTGCCTCATCATAGCATGACCCATAAAACCAGACACGTTCTTCTAAACTAAGCTCTTTAGACAATGTTTCCAACTTCAGTTTCTCTTGACCACTTCCTATATAAGTTATATTGTACAGAAATCCAAACTTCTCAGACTGTTTAATAGCAGTCAAAATCATATCAAGTTTCTTAACAGGATCCAATCGACCTATAAATATTAAGTTTTTATAATCGTTCCTAAAATGGGCTGTATAAACATTTGTTATTTGCAAACGTTTTCTCACTTCAACCTGCTTTGAATATGACAAAGAATTATGAACAACATGAAGTTTTTCCTCATCAAACCCTTCCCGAATCATCAAGTTTTTTGCATAATTACCATACAAAAACAAACCATTTGGCATTCTGTCTAGGATATGCTTTAAGAATCGTTCCACCTTAGTTTCCTTACCATACCACCCATGACACCAAAAGTATATTCGCTTGTTGTTATATAATTTCGATATAAACATAAAAAGCCACGTCGTGATACTATGAGTTTCTCCTATCATCAAAAATACGTCATACTTCCTCAATAAAGATAATATCTTGGTTTGATAGGTAAATGGACCGATTCTACCATTGTGAATCTCTGTCACCTTCCCTTTTAGCAAAGAGTAATCCATTTTTTTTACATCCAAGTATTTGTCACCGAAATAGAAATCACAATCGTATTCCTTATCAATCAACTTGAAAATCTCAGCACGATAATGCTGAGCAAAATTGTATATTAGACAGATTTTCATAGTATTTCAATAATTCGAGCGGTCTGTCTCACATAACTCTTGTTTGACAGTACCCATTGTTTGGCTTCTGCTCCTTTTGCTACTAACTGCTCTATTGGCAATGATAATGTCTTCTGTATCACCTCCGCATAACCTTCCGTAGTCTCTCCCTTATCAAATAAATATACATAGGGGTAGTATTCTTTAGGCATACCTGGTAGTATTGTTGTTAATACGGGAGTTCCACTAACCATATACTCCAAGTTCTTCGAAGGAAAGGAGTATTGGGTAAATTCTTCATGCGATGGTCGAGGATTTACTAATAAAGTAGCCCTCAATTCTGCCTCAACAACCTCTTCATTTGAACATATACCTTTGTATTTTATCCTTGAGTCTTGATTGCTATAGTTAGGTAACTCATACACAAAGGGACCACTTCCATAGAGCCATAACTCTGAGTTTTCAACATTAGCTTTCATAAAACCTTCAACCAATATTCTTAAACCGTAACGTTCATGCAGTCCCCCTGCATATAGAATAATTCGTTTACTATTTCTATCAGTTTTTTCGGGTACCATCATGGCTCTACCTACTAGCCCTTCCATTACGATGTATGGGCGATGGTTTATGTTTACTGCCTTATTCATCTGTTCTGTCAGAAAGACATAGTGTGAAAAGTGTCCAAGAAAACTTTTATTCATTTTTGCATTGAATGCCTTAATGCTATCACTTATTGACTGATGCGATCGTTCAACCATTAGTCCTGGCATATCCGTCATTATACCCACCCGTTTCAGCCCAATCAATCTGGCTGCAGCAACAGCTCCCATGCAAGCACTAATATTCAACACATCACACATTAAAGCTTTGGTTTCTTTATGTAAAATACCCCAAAATAAAACATAACAGAAACAATATACGACAAGCCAACTATGACGGAAAAGTCCATAATTAAGTGTAGGAATGTATTTATATTTTACTCCATGTATTCTCTCACTATGATGATACCAAAAAAAACCTTTTGAAGGTTGATAAAACGTAGAAAGAGCAGTGACATTTTGCCCATTGTGAACCATACCTTCAACTACCAATCTGTTAAATTTATGAACGGCAAAATTAGAAAACTTCGAATTATGTTTTTGGACATAAGATATTACATCCTGTGAGGCCAAGACGGAAATATATAAAAGATTCATAAACTATAGGAAACTATTTAAATCATGTTCGGAAATTATATTTAAAAGCCATGCTAAATACCCATATCTATGTTAGTCAAACAACTAAATATCAATGCGTTGAACGAATAATTATTCACAACTTTGTAAAGTATTTCCAATACTTCAATCCAACCAACGTCACTGATAAACAGTAGCATATGAATATTAATTATATAGAACAAATTGACCGTAAGCACAAACATTCTCTCCGTGAGAAAATTAATGAAGTGCTTTATGATGTAAAGACCAGCGGCTAATGAAGAATGCTCCTAGGCGATTTTGCTCGGTGGAACCTTGTCTACTATTATTATTTCAGACATTGCTGTCCACTAAAAATCAGTAAAAGTTCTTTGAAATCATTGAGAGTTAATTATTTGTAGAGGTTTTACGAGAGAACGGACTTGAATTTGTATTTTTGCGACAAAATAGTCGTACATGTATCAAGACCAATATGTTTTCTCACAACTAGTAACCTTCATAGACAGGAGTAAATTCAATCGCATTGTTGCCAATTATGGCGGCGACCGCAATGTGAAGCATTTCACTTGTTGGAACCAACTGCTTGTGATGATGTTTGGACAGTTAGCCAACCGTGAGAGCCTGCGAGACCCGATAGTCATCATAGAGGCGCATCGCAACAAGTGCTATCACCTCGGGTTCGGCAAGCATGTCACAAAAAGCAACCTTGCAAAAGTCAACCAAAACCGCGACTACAGGATATTTGAGGAGTTTGCATACTATCTCGTGGGTGAAGCTCGCAAAAGAAGAATCACGGACATTTTCAAACTTGGCGGAAACGTCTATGCTTTCGATTCCACCACGGTGGATTTGTGCTTGTCGGTGTTTTGGTGGGCCAGGTTTAGCAAGAACAAGGGTGGAATCAAGATACACACGCTCTATGATATAGAGACGCAGGTGCCAGCTTTCTTTCATATCAACGAGGCGGCAGTCAACGATGTCCGTGCAATGGACGAGATTCCTTACGAGCTGGATTCATATTACATCTTCGACCGCGCATATAACGACTTCGCCCTCCTGTATAGAATACACACCTCCCGGTCTTACTTTGTCATGAGAGCCAAGAAGAATCTGCAGTACAGGGCCATCAAGTGGAGACGCAGACTTCCCAAAGGCGTGTTGTCCGATACAACGATCGAACTAACCGGATACTATCCAAGCCGACGATATCCTGAGCCTTTGCGACTTGTACGGTACTGGGATACCGAGCAGTATCGGGAATTCGTGTTTCTTACAAACGACTTTCACATCAGCACCTTGCAAGTGGAGGAACTGTACAAGAATCGCTGGCAGGTGGACCTTTTCTTCAAATGGCTGAAACAACACCTGAGGATCAAGAAGTTTTGGGGTACCACGGAAAACGCAGTGCGAATCCAGATATACTCGGCCATCTGTGCCTACTGCTTTGTGGCCATAGTGCAGCACGACATGCAAATGAATCGCAGCACCTAAGAGGTTCTGCAGATACTTGGAGGCTCACCGACGGACAAGACTCCGCTTTGCGACCTCTTCAGCAATAATCAACTCAACGATTTCAAAGACCTCAACGATTCAAATGGACAGTTATCGTTAAACTTTTAATATGTTAATTTTTTAGTGGACACTTATGTATTTCAGAATGTAATAAATAACGGAACTTTTGAAGAAGTATTATCCGTTCTTGTCAAATAGGTTTGAGTTTCCTCAGGCAGAGACGAGAGCACCAGTATTAATTCAATATGATTCTTATTAAGACTTTTCGGCCATTAATTAATGCATGAAACATTAAATACGCTGACCTATACAACCGAGAAAATTGTGTGATAATCACTATATGAAGTATGAAATATGCCTTGAGTAAAAAAGAGAATATATTCAGTGACTGAAATAGCAATAAGAATAATTATACATAAAAATCTAATATATGGGAATTTTATCCACTTGTACATCATCGGTAATGATGATAATGAAAGGATTGTAAAATAATGGGATATTCTAGAAACAAGTGGAGCCATTGTTCCAAATGGTATGACAAGTGTACCAAGACAGGAAATCATAACTAATAGATGTCTATTCCGATTATAAGTAGATTTATATAAAAAAATACAACTAACAAGAAAGGGTACCATGTTAAGTATAAAACCGAGCCCATAACTTCTCATTGAACCCTGTTGGGTATCTTGATATATACTATATATTTCAAAAGTGTCATTCGAAAATAGAACCCCAAAGAAAGATTCTACTATATTTGTATTTAGAAATAATAGAAGGAATAGTAACGGGTAAAAGAGTCCGAAGAATTTACCACTTTTGAATGGAATAATGGCCAGTATTATATACAGAAGAACCACCCACGCGGAAGTATGTATTGATGAACCAACAATAACTAAAAGAATTGCCAATAAGTACTGACGATTCTCTATTAACATGAAGACGACAACTGAAATCGACAAAACAAACCATTGACGCAATCCCGAATAACCTAAAAGATAAAATGATGGGGTAAAGAGATATATAAAAACACTTAAAGCCCACCACCTACGATCTACGTGACTCTTTATGAAAAAATAATATATTAGATTTTGCACAATTGATAATACTGCAACTAATACAAAAAAGCCATTCTTCCCAAATAGTTTTCCAAATAGCCATTGTAACACCCCCCAACCATACTCATTATATTTAATTACATCTTCATCAAACAATTCATTGAAACTATAATTTCCCGAAAGAAAATCCAAGAAATTATAATAATATACCATATAATCACTCCCTACATTATAATGAATCGACTGAATTAATGTTACAATCAGAAAACAAAATTCTAAACCATAGCTTCTTTTATTATACGAAGCTATGATTGAAAGAAATAAAGCTATTACACTAATTGGAATTATTACCTGCATTGATTTAGCTATTATCTATTACATTAAGCAATCTACTTATATTTTTTTGAGGGTTAAATCTCTCAGCGGCTATTGAAGCGCCTCTAGCTAAATTGTTCTTACATACTGCATCATTCTGGATGAAAAACGTTATTTTTTCTTGAAAATCATGATAATTTTTCAATTCATATAATATGGAATATTTTCCGTTTTCTGAATATTCAATGGACTCGGAAGTTCGCGCAGCTACTACAGGTGTTCCTAATATAATTCCTTCTGCTAAAAGTAGATTTGAGTGTGGTATTGTAAAATAACTTAATATACAATATGATTTCTCAATAATATCTTTTATTTCATATATCGGGGGATAGGTTACTATTCGTTTATCCGATTCTAATATATTAAATACCCTCATGCTATATGAATTCCATCCAACTTTACTCAACAAATATTTAATCTTCCCCCGGATACCAGATACTATCGCGTCCTTATCTACTCCTAAAGCCAGTAATCTATATTCATCCCCATCTATGTGATTAAAAGCCTGAAAAACCTCTAAAACTCCTTTTAAGACACTAACTCCTCCAGCATATAAAAAAACTCTTTTATTTGATACGTCCTCACCAAATATCTCATTAAGATCATGTTCAATATACCTATTACTAAAATCCACCCAATCATAAACAATATAAGTTTTTTTTTCTGTATTCTTCACTAAACTTGCACTATATCGATTTATTGCGATAATCCGGTCAGCATATTTCCCCACTGTTGACTGAAGATGTCTTAATTGATGTATATGCTCATCCAATGGCCAATGCTCCCTGATGTGAATAATAGATTTCTTACCACACCTTTTTACCATTCTCAAATAAGGATACAACATTACACTATTAAGGTATACAATATCAGGATTAATCATATTTATTATCTTCTTAAAAGGAAGAAAAGACATTCCCAATACAAAATAAGTAATAATACTGTTTATCCTGAATATAGATTTATTATAGGGAACTACTGTTATATCTCTCAAAAACAGAACTTTAATACCTAATTTACTAAATTCCTCAGACAACGGTCCTCTCTTTTTTAATAATACAATTGGAACTAAGTCTGATTGGTCTAAAGTGCGTATAATGTTCAGAAGACAGTAACTCCCTCCCCCAATATTAGAACAATGATGAACAAATAATATTTTCTTCATGGTAATCTCACCGTTTGGTCTAACATTACAACAATCAAAGGCCATTCAGTTTTTCAATAATTAATCTTCTTTTATCTCTAGAATATAGATGTTATAGATAATTATCCTCAATAATGAATGTAACTATCAATTTAATAAAGAATAAATTATTGTCTATTTATATTCATCAGTTGAATTATTGGTTTTAACCTTTGCTTTATAGCGTTACTAATTGGGGGTCTATACTCACGTACAATACAACTTATGCGGGAGAATGGTAAATATTGATATTTCCAACGCATATTATTATAGTATGACCTCCTTAATTTGATTTGTGTAAAGAATGGCAAACTCAAAGGTACTTCAATACTAGTACACCTCTCAAATATCATTCCAAGAGCTTTTTGAACATCCTCTTTATGTATAATATTTTCATGGAAATCCATAAATGATAAACCTGAAACTTTCTCAGAAATTGACAATAATAGTTCAAACGATTTAGCAATCTTGATACGATGCATTACATCCAGACACTCTGTCACATCTATACTTGATCGATTTTTATATAGTAGGTATGCTATATCCACCATATTTTTTATAGTTACAGAAATGTGTGACTCCATATGGCTTAACGCATGCATTATTAAGAATACTAGATTAGATAAAGGGGAGAGAATATAGTATCCATCTTCAACCATCTTTGAATCAATCAATTTAGATTCAAGGTAACTCTCTACCAGCCTTTGTTTTCTCGTATTGGTATTAATTAAGGTTAAATGATTCTCTACATTAATACCTTGATAAATGAAACTAGCATGCTTATCACCTACTCCGAAAGTATAATTACCTCCTGAGAAAAGCTGATTTCCTTTCTCATAATCACCAAATAAATATATATCAATATCGCCACTAACTCTTGATTCTGGAATCGGATATATCTCAGAGAGACCTATGCCTTTCAACACTAACACACTAATACCCTCACGATTACAAACGGATATTATTTGATTAAGAACATCCTTTTGAAGGTAATACGAGTCTCTCCATTCTTGAACGGAAAGTCCCCAATTAATTCTATTTTGCCTTGGCGGCTGCTGCTCTGCTGGCAGTTTACAAATACCTTCCCAAACCCAGCACAGAACCCCTTGCTCCAATGAAATATTCATTAACTTATCCCAGTTAATATCAGAGTCTTTTAAATTAAATGAACCACCCCCAAAGACTGCTAATCGTACTAACTTAAGCATAACTTCTTCTTCGGGTATTGGAATTATGTTATTCACTTTCATCCTTAACTTTTTTCCAATATTGAGCCTGATATAGTCTCAACCATAAATTATTATACAAAAAATAACAAAAAGGGGGAGTACTCATTTATTTATCTTCTTTTCGTAACAATCCATACTTCAAGAAATTTATAACTTGTTCTTTTTCAGTTTGATTAAGAACAATTAAATAGCCTAAACTACAAATTAATACTTCTGAAATAACGGTAAGAATGCAAAAACGAAAAACAGAAGGGCGAAGGCAAATATTGTGTACAACAGTCAACAGAACTGCTATAATAAGAGCCACTGCCACCACACATGGTATCAATATTCCTTGCAAAAAATCCCGAATACTATAATTAAAATATTTTTGAGCATAAAAAAGATTAATTCCACATTGAATTGCACTTATAAACATATTGACGTACAGGGCCTTATCAAAACTAGCTCCGAATTTAAACAAAACATATATAATAACAATATTTGCAATATACAATGACGACATCCATATTTGCTGCCCCAAAATATTACCTGTTGCATGAACACCTTGGTATTGAAAGTACGTAAATGAGCTGATATTGATAGCTATTAGTACCAGTACCACTAGCTTTGCAGCATGTTCTGGTGGCGTTTTCAACCAAATATCTAACACAAACTGCGCCTCAAAAATCACAGGAATGGAAATCATCAGCATCAAAAGAAAAGTAATCTTTGTTCCCATGTTGATTATCTTATTCATAGCATCTTTATCACCTGCTCCATAGGCAGACATCATCTGTGGCACCATCGACTGTTTAAAATTTGTAACAAAAGAATTCACCATGTGTGAGACTTGTACAGCTACCGCGTATGCAGCATTGATAATCAGGCCAAAGAACAAATTAATCAAAATGACAACTCCTTGTGTCTTGAGCAACTGCGCCAGCACTGTAACTAAAAGCATGGAAATGAAGGTTAGCATCTGCTTTATTAACCCTTTATCTCTCATCGGTGGGTTGTGTGATTCCTTAAATCGCCTGGCCATAAAGAACAATGCCCCGACATAGAAAAGCGTTATGCCAAGATTAAGAACCGATAGTGTTATCAGTTTGTCATAGTTGATATGAACCAGCAGATACAGTACTACCAAACGAAGAACTGCCTGAAGAATATCCACAATGGCTGTCTTCGAGAACATTTCCCTTGCCCGAAGCAATGCTGAATATGGCACATTGATAATATTCAAAGCCAAAGAGACCATAGAAATCTGGAATACCACATGAGCAGCAACCATCCTCTCTGGAGGGATATTCATCTTGTGAAGAAAAAAAACAGCAAAAACCTCTGCAATCAGAAAAGTTATCACTGCAACTATGATATGCAAATACAAGCCAACACTAAAAACACGTCCAAGTCGTTCTTGGTTCCCTCTCCCTATCTCTATACAATAAAACCGCTGCACAGCGGTTCCCATACTTCCGTTTATAAATGAGAACATAGATATAACGCTTGCCACAAGATTATTCAAGCCATAATCTTCCGCTCCCAATTGTTGCAACATCACCCGCGTCATGAAAAACGATATTACCATCGTTATTCCAAGACGGATATATAGCGCAATTGTATTAGTAGCTATTTTTTTGCGATTTATCTCAAATGACATATTTTCAATATTTTAAGAATTTTGAAGGAATAGGAGTTTTGTTTCTGAAATGATCTATACAAGCACTATAAACAGCAACAGAGGTACGCATCCTTGTGTAGTTATCAGTTCTTTCATACATGGTCTTAGCTGCATTATTAATGAGAGTTTCAGCAAAATCCTGATCTTCTATAATCCTTATTAAATTTGTGGACATGCCCTCGAAGTCCTCTTTTTCAGAAAGCAGAATGGATTCCCTATTCCGATTCAATACTGGTGTTCCTGATGTAACAGTAGAAACAACTGGAATTCCATTGCACATTGCTTCTCGAATTGTACCAGAGACAAGATCTACTTTCAAAGGAAGAAGTGCCACTCGAGCTTTTCTAACTTGTCGGATTACGTCATTATGAGTTGACAACTCCCCTTCAAAAACAACTTTATCCTTAATACTGAATTGCTGCAGCCGGTGTTCTAACATTTCTCTATAATTCTTTGTATATCCTCCTATTACATGCATCGTCAGTCCCTTATGTACAAGGCTTGCCCGACAAAAAGTCTCGATGGCCCAATCAGCTGCTTTATTGATGTCTTTTGCAAAATAAATGACATCAAACTCTTTTTCTTCTTGCTGAATATTAATCTGTTCGGCCAAGGCCAACGGCATAGTAAGTGCAATAACATCTGACTTAATGACCGTCTTAATAATTGGTAAGAATTTTATGCTGCTTGTGCCAACATAGTCTGCACGACGAATTACTTCTCGTTCACATTTTAAACGTTTTTGGAACAGTAGATTTGAAATCGTATAACCATCTTTAAAGAACGGGGATGCCAACAATGTCTGCAACTGAACTATCGTGGGAATTGTTGAAGGAATGCCTAATAAAGAAAGAGAATATTGTGGATTCTCAGCTCCTATAACATGCACAATATCAGGAACTATATCCATAACAAACCTTACTATACTTCTACTATTCTTTTCATATTTACAACAGTGATTCGGATTCAAGTTTCGCTTTATGAATTCAACAAAAGAACCTGATTCATCCCTAAAAAAAATGTAATGAACCCCTCTGATTTCAAATGAAACCTGCCTTTTTGAGAGTTTCATTACCGGAGCAATAACATGAAGCTCAATATCATCAAAAGATTCAAACTCTTTTATTCCATTTGTTACCCATTGCCCTCTATCTGAAGGAAGAATTGCAGATCGCCCAGTTAGTTTCTTCAATAATTTCTCTATAAGATGGGTGCGATACGCAATATGTTCGCGAACTTCTGAATTAGAGAAGTTAGCAATCCACACCACTTTTATCTTCTTGTTAATATCCATAGTTTACAACACATCTATCATTTTCAAGTATTCAGGCCACTCACCCATATCGTGCCACGCCTGGTCACTCACGGGAAAACAACCCACACGTCCGCCACGGGCTTTTACTTTCTCCATCAATTCAGTGATATGGAACATTCTACCTTCTGGGATTTCATCAATCAATCCCGGATTGAGAATATATACACCTGTATTAAACATAAAAGTGTTCTCGGGTTTTTCTGTCAGGCCAATCATCAAACCATTCTCACCAGTTTCGATGACACCGTATGGGATGCGAGTTGTCTTAACTGCTGTCACCAATGTGATGTCGTTGCCATTTTCCTTGTGATAGTCGTACACATCGCGATAATCCTGGTCAATGACAATATCACAGTTGGAGACAATAAAAGGATTGTTAATTTTGCCTTTCAATAAGGCCACACTACCAATCGTACCCAACGGTTTGTCTTCTTGAAAGAACTCGATGTCATAATGATGTTCCAACTGCGAAAGGTAGAATTTCATCATCTCAACCTTATAATTAACCGACATGTAGAACTTCTTGCAACCAATTCCTTCAAACTGGTCCATAATCTCCTCGATAATCGTCTTGTCACCTACAGGAATCAATGGTTTAGGTAGGACATTGGTCAGTGGTTTCAAGCGTGTTCCTTTGCCGCCAGCCATAATAACAACCGGAAGGTTGATTTTCTCACGTTCAGGTTCTTCGGCTTTCTTGAACAAATCGTTCCAAAAAAGCACGTCAGTCAAGTTGCCATTCCCATCCAAAACTGGCATACATTCAGCACGAAGCGACAGCATTTTTTGCTTGATTTCTTCTATGGGTTCACCCTCACGAGCAAACTTTTTGTTGATGGAAACAATTCCAGCTATTGGATCTGTCAGTTTGATATTTTTGATGATGGCACGCTGTACATCACCTACAGTGAGAATACTCACAAACCGTTCACCTTCAAAAACGAGGAGCATTTTAACATGCTGTTCGTCCATTTGCTTCAATGCAGAAAGCAATGTAGCATCACTACTTATCTTTCTATTCTCAATACTTTTCATTTTATCAGGTTACAATTCCACACTTGCCCGTCTCGGTTCAAAACAGCAGCAGGGTCTTAACGCCACAATTCTAACGCCACTGGCTCTTTGAGGGCCTATCTTTGCGAATGTGGCTAATACACTATGCTTGCCCCCCAATCCAAGCGGACCAACATAAGATTCATTTACTTTCTCAGTAATTCGCTTCTCAAATTCAGTCTGTTTGCTGAAGTCCCCATAAACCATAGCCTCCATCATCATACTCGTGGCTTCAAACTGAGAGCGACCAATACCAACTGCTAACACACAAGGACTACACCCGAGTTTAGAAACGCCTTCTTTAGCACGATTGACAATCTCATCTATCACTACTTCCACACTATGTTTATGAAACACCCGTTGGGTAACACCTCGAATAGCAGGACCTCCACCAAGCATCAGAATGGTAAGGCGGATGACATCTTCATCCACTGTTTTAATCAAGATTGGGGAAGGTAACAAAGCACCACTATCCTCATCCAGTCCACCACTTTGGTCTATCCGGGCATAATCATTGCCTTTTATGGCCATCGGACGTCCCGGCAATTGACGTAATCCCAATGCCACCCCCTCCTTAATTAGATCTATAAGTTCTCCTGTAATAGACTTGTTCTTTCCCACTTCCAAAAAGAGATGAGGAATACCCGAATCATCACAAAGTGGACTACGGTTATTCTCTGCCACAAGTGCATTATCTAGCACCTGTTTCAACACCCAACATGAACTTTCTATCTTCTCCTCTGCAATAGCCTTGCGATAAGCCTCTTTTTGGTCTTCACGGAAAGTGGAGCCTGCACGCACCAGGCAATCAGCTACTTTTTCTACAATGTTACTCATAAATGCTCACTCCTTTAGCTGCGGCAATAATAGCCTGATAGTTTTTCACCTTTAAACGATTCATGGCCTCCATGCCCAATTCAGGAAATGCGACCACCTCACGTTCCTCGGTCTGGCTCTCTAATAAAGCGGTTACAGGAGGTATCACTGCAAACACAGCATTGCTCTCAGCTAATTTTTTTATGGTCTCTTTCGAAATGGCACCTTTGCCAAGATGCATCTTAACACCATGCTTTGAAAGTGGATCAAACGAACTTTCAATCTCAACTTTGTTGCTAGAGGTCGGCCCCACTCCGGCAGGACTGACAGCCGTATGGAATATCACTGCTCCTTGCAAATCAATTCCATATTCATTTAGACGGTTCTCTTCTGCCAATTGTATAATCCTCGGCAACACTGCATCGCGCCCTGTGTAGATATAACCTGTCAACGTCACCACATCTCCAACTTTAAGTTGGCTAATATCCTCTTCACATAACGGTGTTGTTAATTCAATTATTTCTTGCATAACAAGTTTCTTATCTCGTTTATCGAAAAGTCTTTATTTCCGATTTCCTTTATCACCTCATCACATTCCGCTTTAGTCATCCCACCATACATGGCCAAACCTCGAAACTTACCTTCAAGTTCTTTTTGTGTTAGAGGATGCTCTGGTTCACCTTTCGGGTATAAACATGAGGCTTCGTACACATTACCGTCTTTCAAAAAAATGATCACTTCAGCACCTCTCACCTCTGGAGATTGCGCAGTCAAATTCTCATCCTCGATGACTCTTACTCTACGAGTAATAAGATTGATGTTATTGTCTTCCAAATTAGACTCGTTATAATCTGCATACCCAGCGCTTCCCCTCACAATTCCCAAAGCCACCGCAAATGGTGTGCTGAGTTTGGCAGAACTGATACCCATAATATCAGTATGGTCATGACTACCAACAGCAAGTTTATATGTGCGAACCTCTATATGGTCAATCTGTTCAGGTTTCAGGTTGTGGTTATTACGAATATCAATGGAGGCATCAATTGCAGGATGGCAATGACGGCAAGCTGCGTGTACTTTTTGATAGATACCCATTATAGCATAATCATCAGAACTGTCCGTCAAAAAAAAAGGTTTGGGAGTATCTGTTAATGCTGCAAGAAAACCACGTTTGCCTCCGAGTATATCGTCGGGTCCTGACATTGCCAACTTACCAACTTGTGCAGCAACAACACCTGCCATTGCCGCTCGACCCACATTGAATGGTTTCATTTCTGATGCCTGCTCTTGTATTTCCAACACCCCGGCAGCACTGCTTACCGCACAAGCCAATGTTGACTTCATCTGCTCTTTTGAATAACCACATGTAAATGCAATACCCATAGCAGAACCTATCGTTCCGCAGGTACCAGACACATGATAACCTCTTTCCTTATGACCTGGTTGAATTGCTCTGGCACAACACACGGCAACCTCATAGCCCATCACAATACCACGAAGCACATCTTCCGATTTCAGTTCCTCTTTTTTTGCAGCATCAAGCACACCAGAAACGATGGATGCTCCCAAATGAATCATCCCATGTCGATGTCCATCGTCAAGCTCCAATACATGAGCCGCAAAACCATTCAAAAAGGCCTCACTCGGAGCTAATTTGATCAGTTCAGGATGTTTTTCTTCAAGATACTTTTTCCCACCAACCAACACACCGGTGTAATCTAACAGCACCTTACGAGCTTGCCGGATTACATCGTATGGTATTTCTTGCGACTTCTTGAGAAGACCACCGATAAAAGTTTCTGTAATATTTGTCATTTACAAAATCCTTTTCGATTCTATTTCCGTCAAACGTCCCTCTTCAAAAGCAACAATGTTCTCAATTGCATCTGCCATCATCTGACTGAAAGCCTCGTATGACAACCCTCCTACATGCGGAGTAAGTATCACTTTTTCCAATTCTGCCAACTTATAATCTTCCTTGATGGGTTCTTCATAATGAGTATCCAATGCAGCACCCGAGAGTTGATCCGACTTTAATGCATCGTATAAATCATCTGGGTTGATTAGTTTACCGCGGGCAGTGTTTACCACAATGGCACCTTTTTTCATCATTGCCATAGTGCGTTGATTCAAAATATCTGTATTCTCTTTGACCAATGGGCAGTGGAAACTCAAAACATCTGCCTCAGGCAGCATGGCCTCAAAACTATCATAATAGGTTAGTCCAAGTCCTTGTTCTGTTTCCGCTGGTTGGCGTACCACATCGGTATAGATAATCCTTGCACCGAAGGCTTGCAGCATTTTAGCCACCAATCGTCCAATATTACCCATACCGACCAATGCCACTGTCTTGCCTTTCAGCTCCCGTGTAGTCACACCCACTTGCTGCTTCTTCCAAATACCCTGATGAGTCTGTTGGTTTATCTGTGGGAGTCGTTTCAAGCATGCCAAAACCAATGCCAGCGTATGCTCTGCCACACTCTGTGCATTTACACCTGCATTCACATACACTGGAACATTGTGTTTTTTGATGGCTTCAATGTCCAGCATCTCTGTGCCTACGCCAGTGCGCTGAATCATCTTTAATTGTCTTGCTGCTGAAAGCACACCCTCATCAATAGGCAAACGACCACTTACCAAAAGATAGTTGGCATCAACCGCCTCCTGTACAAGACAGTCATAGCTCAACTCATCAAGTGTCTTGACCATGAAACCTTCAGGAACAACGCTTTTCAGTATATCCCATGGGGTGCCAGCGTATCGGGCAGTATGTAAAACTTTCAGCATGTTATTTTCAAGAAATTATTTCCTTTATTGAATAATTGCTTTCTGTTTTCTTTTATCAATAAAAGACATTATTGCATTGAAAAGAAAGGCCATAAGAATAGATATGACAAGAACAAAAATGGGTTCCATATATAAAGCAGCCATATTGCTTGATAATCCAGCCATTCTGTAAACATCACCCAAAGAATGCCATACAGCAGGGTGGAATATATAAACCAGCATAGAACAATCTCTTCCAAGTCTTTGTATTACATTTCCATGATGTGTAGGGTTCTTCACACCATACAAAAACAAAGCAAACACCTGAGGAATAGTAACAATGTTTACACCAAAATCTCTACCCATAACCCAACGTTCAACCCAACACAGTAATGTAGTAACAACGATTATTGTTATTAGCGTCTTATTTGAGATATTGATACGCTCCTGGTTCTCATGAATCCAATGGCCAAGCATGAAAAACGGGAATGCTTCCACAAGCCAGTTGCGATATATGTGGTTAGGGATGCTTATTCCCGCCAGGTGAATTCCCTGCGCCATGACGATATAAACCGCAAACATAATGGCTGCAAGAATGTAGGATAATTTTCGAAGATGTAGCCTTTCTAATATTCCGTAAAAGATGTAGGCATATAATAGAGCAAACAAAAACCAATATTGATGGGCAACAATTTTAGGCTCATTAAAAACAATCCAATTAATAAACTCTTTCCATGTTAATGTGAAATCCTGATTATGGAAAAACGATTGTTGTATTAAAACAAATGCAAGATAAAATAGCGAAGCATAAAGGGCTATCTTTGCAATGTGAACAACTTTCTTTTTTATCCTTGTTTTATCATCAAACTTCGACACCCCTTCCCTCATGACTGGTTTATAACAGAAATAACCTGACACCATAAAAAAGAAAGGCACACAAAAACGGCTGATTGCTTGCACTGCAATGCCTGTTATTCCTGGGAACTCACAATGCATGAATACCACAAAAATACAAGCAAAGCCTTTAAAAAAATCAAGACAATAGTTGTAATGATTTGTTGTATTTATCACTTTGATAAACTATATAAATAATTAATTCACCATCGAATAATACGCATTGTCAGGAAAATTACATACGTCAAAAAAAAACGACACAATTACAACACAACTCATTCTACAACAAATCCACGAAATATCTCATTCACACTTGATTGAATTGTTATATTCCCCAAACTCTTCATGATTGTCAACGGTTTTAGATTCCAAACATTGTCATCATTAACACTTGACTTTCGGAATATCTCAATCTTTAATAAATGTGTTTTGAATTAATTCATTTGCACTGTAAACATAAACAACAATTTTCGTGTTCTACGCATTATTCTCGTTAGATGAGTCATCATTTCTGGCACAGTATCCGATTTGGGAAAGTAAACAATCACCTATATTCATCACAATTATGCCTCACCCAACATTCTTATAACTTTTGCAGGAACACCTGCAACTATAGTATTATCTGGAATATCCTTTGTCACAACAGCCCCTGCACCAATTCGCACATTTCTTCCAATATAATTGCAAGAATCAAGGATAATGGCATTTGTACCAATATATGCATTTTCGCAAATACGTAATTGAGTGGGAATATTGACATCCTTTCCCAAAATATAAGCATCAATATCTCTATGATGGGTCTCAATTACAACGCCTTGTGCAATCTTTACACCATTTTCTATAATAATATACCCTGAGTAATCGATATAGACATGTTTTGCAAGTAAGCAATTGTTTCCAATTTTAATTGTACCCCACAGATGATGATGTCGTTCAATAAGAACATCGTGACCAATAAAACAATTGTCTCCTATATCATATCTACGACGGTATGCATCTATTCTTCTTTTCTGCTGTTTCGCAGTGGCTTCATATTTATATGCCGTCCATTTGATTAAAAACCTAAAGTTTTCATAATAGTCTTTCGCCCATGCTTCATTCTTTAAGTTTTTCTCACGGTATTTCTTTGCTACTTCATTTCTTTCTTCGGGTGGTAACTGCCAAAACTTCTCTTTCTTATACTGAATGGCATAAACATGGTATTTAAAATAGCATCTCAAAATATCAATAAATAGAGTGGTTTTGCTCAAATTCACATCTGGCATTTGGCAAATCTCTTCAGCATTTTGATTAGCATATCTCAGTACTTGCTTTAGCTGTCGAAAATCCATGACTTATATTGAATTTCAATTTTATAAAACAGAATCATTATATATTCTATCAAACGTATCCCAAATAATCATTTCATTGCCATCAATGTCCAACACCGAAATTGTATCTCTGATGGTTTTTAATGACTCAAACAATTCCTTCTTTGAATTCCTCACCACCATAATCCTTCCAAAAAGTTGACTTAGGGTATTGATATGTTTCGGTAAAATCGAATCCCCCACATCACAAAAGTGGGTATAATTGACAACCCCTTCCATTTGTGGGATTAATTCCATCCCTATCACTTTGGCGATTCTTCCTGTGCGTAGTGGAAGAGCTAACGAGGCAGCCTGTTTGCCTTTCAGAAAAGGATCAATACTGAGATTCTCATGTTCATCGCACATTCTTCCTGACAAGGCATAATTGATTAACATTTCCAAGTCATTATTGCCACTGGTGGCTTCTGTGATTTTATATGTCATTCCCCCTCCTGTTCGCAACCCCATCTCATACACATAAATATTATCTCCATCTGGAAGTGCCTGGAAAAAGAAAACACCATTGTTAAATCCTATTGACAAAAACATGTCCTTTACCTTCGAATCAATGGTATTCATGTATAATTCAGTATTCCTTGAAGGGAAAAATGTAATCGCTGTAATTAAGCCATTATTCAATACATGTCGATCACCCATAATCTCCATATAGAATTTCCCATCTACCACTACATATTTAATAACGTGGGTTAAACCTCCGTTTTCTATGTATTTTTCAATGATTATCTTTTTTACAGCAGACGCTTCCAAAGCTTTCTGTTTGGCAACCTGCAATTCGTCGTTGTTTCTACAAACACTAATACCTATTGAAGAACAACCGTCCACAGGCTTTACAATCACTGGGAAATCACTGTCAGAAAGCACTTCATCCACAGAATACTCAGGTACGCCTGGGACTCCATATTTGCGACAAAGGTCTTTAAAATTCCTTTTGTCTTGAGTAGCATTCCACTGTTCTTCAGTTGCATAACACGGCAGACCTGCTTTACTGCAAAGCTTTATCATTTGCTGTATCTGAAACTCAGCAGAGCCTGTCATCACACCATCTATCCTATTCTCTTTGATAATCCGTATCAATTTATCGTGCTCCTCGGAACCAACCAAAAAAGTATGATCAGCAATTTCTTTCGCTTGTCCTTTTTCATCTATTCCAGTAACATAGGTTTCAATACCCATACGGTGAGCCAACTGCACAACATTCACCGAGGCAGCTTTCCCCCCCAAAACCAGCAATCGCTTCCCTAATAATTCATTCATTTTCATTCTCCAAATAATTTAATATAGCTTGCATCATTCTCAATCACTCCATAGGCTTGAGCACGCATCATCACCCTCTCTGCCCAATTCTTATGTGGCCCTATTTCATTCATACCTTTGGTGCCTTTCACCACACCGCCAGAGGTATGCATAATCTGGTATGCATCATCGTATTCATCCTTAGTAACCGCCAACATACCATTGATGTAATTAAGATGTGAAGGATGAATGCATGTCTTTCCCATAAACCCATTTGCTTGGTCAAGTACCAGCTCACGCATCAGTCCATCAACAGCATCATTCACGATGGCTTTTCGCTTCAGTATGGTTTGTTGCAAGTCCACTTTGGGAAGTTCCGTCATACCTTTCATGTGCTTGTTTACTTTAAAATACTCCCAAACTGGACCACTCACAGTATAATCATTATTTCGCGTAAACACATTTAGAATATCCATCAGGCAGTTTGAGACAGTCATAATATCGTAAATGGTATAGTTAATACCACGACGCACACCGAAGCAACTCGAAAAGTCGGTACCGCCCACGCGTACATTCAATACAAGGTTCTTGTTCTGGTCAAGCACTCGCTTAATGGCAATCAACTCATCCAAGCGGCTCTCCTTATATGCGACTCGAGCATCTTCGATAATAGGCATACCATACAACACCTCACCAGCTCGCTCATTGATGTCGACCAAGTGATCCATATAGGCCGCGGCATTGAGGCTGTTGAATTTGGGAAAGTTAAACCCTGTGATGTAAGGCACCGTCTCTATAGGCAACATCTTTACAAAATGCTTAAACTGCTCTACATTTCGAACACGGAAGAAGATAAGTGGAATATCCTTATAATTCAGGTCTCCTTCTTCTACCTTTTGACGCAGTGATTCTAAAACACGCAGACAATTCTCTTCTGCAGCGGGAACATCCTCCTCCTTACAAGCATCTTCAAAACACATCACCATGGAAGTAAGACCAGGATATTTCTTGTCGATAATGGCTTGTGCAAAGTCCTTAGTGCCGGGCATATACATGGTGGCACCCAAACAGTATTGCAGCAGGCTACGATCGGTATATTTGTTAAAGTCAATCGGTTCTTTAACAAACTTAAAAGTTGGATTATATTGATGATGCTTCATTTCAATTATTTCGGAGAAACAATGGCCTCTGGATAATATGTGTCTATTACACGTTTCACAAGCGATACCTGCTTGGCACGTTGCTTTGCCTCCTTTTCTGTAGTGTCATAACTATGGTTAGCGGCCACTGAGCCACCTGTTTTCAGATAAACCGGGGCTGCCACTCGGATGAAATCAGGAACTTCATAGTGACGAATAAAACCACCACTGGATTTAGGGTTCTCAGTATGCAAATCAATTGGCACATCAATGGCGGTACGCATAGATGCCAACATCTGCACTTGAATGTCGCGCACAGGATTAATGGAATCAGCCCCCAATGTTTCCAAGACATGTGCTGAGCATGGGTTGCCATGGCCACTATGAGCTGAGACTTTGAAATGACAGTCGGCAGGGATATAGCCTTTCTTGCGAGCCTCGCCTAAGGCCCAAAGCAGACCTTCGTCATAGATTAGGAAGCCACGCACACCGAGACGAGCACCACGACGTATTTCCTCAATACCACGAACAATCTGTTCTTCACCACGCAAGCGGTAACCCATGCGTTGCCCCTCTTCTGTTTTCACTGAGGCGGATGTGTCGGTGGTAGCACGTGGACCACAGGCCAGTACAAGTTGCACATTCCACTTTTTGGCATATTCTACCATCTTGCTGATTTCATTATCTGTCAAGAACATGATTCCTTTGGTCTGGGTGACCCGATGAATCTGGATTCCATATTCATCTAAGGCTTCTAATAAAGCCTTCATCGGGCCAGGACCCTGTATTCCCGGAACCTCGAATCGGTACTGGCCCCCATCTGGGAAGCGCTTTTCTGATGTTGGCAAATCGTAAAGGTCACCACCAGGCATTCCTATACTTTCAAGAAACGCACGTGTTTCAGGCATTGTGTAATATTTCATAATGTTTGTATTTCTATTAATCCATTAATTCTATTTGAATAGTGTTTCATTGTTCTAAATATCTCATCATATGACTCGCCTACTATAATAAACTCTCCATACCGATTCAAGCTACTCGTAATTTGATGCACTGCATCACCCTTTTTCAACTTTAACTCAAAACTATACACCCCTGGCCAACTGACCACCTCTTCTATTTTAGGGTCAATAGATTTCACTACACCTTCGGACAAACAGAAAAAACAAACTCCCGAAGCTCTGTCAACTCGTCCTGCTTGAGTATCTACCTTCTCTCCTAAAGCAATACTCAACAGTTGGTCTTCAACATTGATTCCTGTGGAAAGGGGAACCAAAATTGATGTGATGTAATCACCTCCCAAACGAGGACTGGTTTCTATGACAAAAATGCCACGCTCGTTAATCTTCAACTCAGTATGCGAAGGACAATTCTCGAAATGCATGCAGTTAGCAATCTTTGAAACAAGCACTCTTATCTCATTCTTTTGCTCCTCTGTCAGGTTAGCCGGCTGCTTGTGAGCCAACTCCACATTATATGGGAACTCCGTGGTAGTCTTTTCTGTAAACTGAATCACTTCGTTCTTTCCCTCATAATGTAACCCTTCAATGCTAAATTCCTGTCCTACGATGTATTCCTCCACCAAAACCGTGTTAAAATGAGAATATTGCAAAGCCTCTTGCAAGGCTTCCTGCAATTCCTCCTTATTTCGGCATAGTTTCACGCCACGACTGCCCGAGTTATCACGAGGCTTCACTATGAGTGGATAATGCAAATCACCGGCTTCTTCCGCCTTGGCAATAAGACGACCTCGGGCGCAAGGCACGCCTCCTTCCAAGAAGCGTTGTTTCATCTGGTATTTATCCGTGGACCATTGCGCGGTCTCAATGGAATAAAAGGGGAAGCCATACCTTTCTGCTACTCTTGCCATCATCACCAAAGGCTTGTCGGTCGCTGCAGTTACTAAAGCATTAACACCATATTTTTCTACCACAGCACAAGTACCCTCAAAGTCTTGTCCGCCGACAATCTCAAAGGCATCCACTTCATCCTTACAAACCGCATCGGCACAAGGGTCAATGCCAATGGTATATAAGCCCATCAGTTTGGCCCGACAAATGATGGAGCGTTGTAACTCGCCCACACCGAAAACAAGGATGATTTTCTTATCCATGGAGGGCTTCATCAAGATTTTTTACGATAAAGTCAATCTGTTCAATCGTCAGTGCCGCATACATTGGGAGTGTGATTTCGTGGTCGGTCACATACTCGGTCTGAGGCAACACTGCAGGATAATCCTTGTAAATGGAGAAACGGTGTACAGAGGGATAATGTACACTGGTCTGGATACCTGCTGCGTGGAGCTTGTCACGAATGGCGTCACGATAAGCCGTATCGCCTTTAGCCAACACCACGGGCATAATGTAATTGCTCACAAACTCCTTGTTGTCGGCAAAAGGCACTACCACGTCCTTCACGTTTGCCAGTTGCTCCACATAACGTTGGCGTACCTTGATACGGGTATCAAGGTCACCAGGGAGTTTCTTCAACTGTTCAATGGCAATTGCAGCGCGGATGTCATCCATGCGGTAGTTATAGCCCAATTCAAGGATGTCGTAAGTGGTTGCATGTCCACTGGCCCGTTGGTATGACATGGTTGTCATGCCATGAGAACGTAAGAGGCGGGCTTTCTTGGCCATCTCCTCGTTGTTGGTGACGAACATACCACCTTCACCAGTAGAGATGTTCTTGTTGGAGAAGAAACTGAACGCTGCGCAATCGCCAATGGTGCCAAGTTTTTTGCCTTTGTATTCCGACAACGGACCATGACAGGCATCTTCAATCACCTTTAGGTTATGCTTGCGGGCAATGGCCATGATTTCATCCATGTGGGCAGGAAAACCTGCCATATGAACCACTACAATAGCCTTGGTTTTAGATGTAATCTTCTTCTCGATTTCCTTCGGGTCAATATTGATATGGTCAGGGCCGATAATGTCGCAGAAGACAGGCGTTGCCCCTACATAACGGATGCTATTAACTGAAGCGGCAAATGTCAACGAAGGCACAAGCACCTCATCATCCGGTCCAAGACCACACACCACGCAACAGACATGCAAGGCTGCAGTGCAGTTAGTCATACTTACCGCATAACCCACTTTCCACATATCAACGAACATTTGTTCTAGTTGCTCGTTTTTTGGCCCTGTAGATATCCATCCCGACTTAATAGTATCGTAAGCCACTTGAGCTTCACGGTCGTCAAAATTAAGATTAAATAATGGTATTTTATATCCCATAGTATTACTTTTTTCGATTAATATATTTCCATAAAGGTGCTGCCATAACAGCTTCAATTATCTCATTCGTTTCAAGCAGATTTCCTACCTCCTATTCTGTCATCAACAATACGCGAATATTTTCTGTAATCTCCTGATGTGGATGTTCCTGATGTTTCACTCCATGAGCAATGAATGTATAGCAGAGGTTATTCATTCCGCTCGCATTGGGTGCATATCTTCCGAAAGGATGCCAATCTCCTCCTGCGTAACCAGTTTCCTCTACAAGTTCACGCTTAGCAGCTTCAAGGGGGACCTCATTTTTATCAACCATACCTGCCGGAAGTTCATAACAAATCTTCCTTATTCCTTGCCTGTATTGCTTCTCCATTACAATTCGCCCATCCTCTGTAATCGCAATAACATTCACCCAATCAGAAGCTTCCACTACGTAGTAATCATCAATGACAATACCATGTGGAATTCTCACCTTATCTTTTCGTACTTTTAACTAATGGCATTGAAAAGCATACTCACTTTCTATAAATTCCCACTCTTTCACATCTTCTGATCCAAATTCTTCCCCTTCTCCTCATGCTCGAAGTTGGGAATAAACTCTTTAATAGCCTTCACAACATCCTCTTTGGTGAAGTCGCCTGCAAAAAGCATTTCAAGCTTTTCAAAGAAGGCATTCACCTCTTCCTTTGGACGACGTGTTGTCTCTTCTACCACACCCAATGCCTTGAAACGTTCCATATTAATCTTCTCTCCAGGAACATAGAACTCCTCATAGGCTTTTTCACCAGTAGTGTCGCTTTTGAAATAAACTGTTGGATACTTTAGTTGAGAGTTGAGAGTTGAAAGTTGAGAGTCTGTTATATGTTTAAGGGGTTTAAGTTGTGCTGCTTTGCGCTTTGCTTCCTCATCGGAGGTGCAAAGGTCTTTCTCCAATCCATTGGCTTTAATGAAATCATCACAAATAGTACTGAAAGTCAGCATCTGGTCTTCACCTAATTTAGGAAAAAAGACCTCGCCACCATTGCCGAGGATGCAAGCTAGCATACAGATCTGCCCACTCTCTTCTGGCGAAACGAAATACCGCTTCACATCACTAGGAGCTGCCAAGGGCTGCTTTTTCTGCAAACGATGCAGCCATCCATCAGGCAAAGAGCCGTTGCTGAAGGCCACATTGGCAAAACGTGCCGTTGTCACCTTAAACTTGTCATTGTAGGCCATCACTAAGTCTTCCATAATCCGCTTGCTTGCACCCATTATATTCACAGGATTGGCTGCCTTGTCAGTACTTACACAAAAGAAATGCTTCGGAGGATACTCACATAGCAAATCCATCAGTTTCTTTGCCTTGATGTCATTATTTTCCATCAATGCCTGTACTGAATACTTATCCTTCTCGCTGCGCACATGTTTGTGGGCGGAGAAATTGGCTACAATATCAAAACCTTTCTCCTCAAGGAATATGCGCTCAAAAATTGGATCGGCAAAGTTTAAGGTATAACAACGAAAATCATTTGGCACATACAAATCTATGGTACTACGCACATCACGCACTAACTCAGCGAGACCATTTTCATTTAGATCTACTACCACTACTCCTTGTGGCTCAAACCGAAGCAATGATTTGATGAAACTGGAACCAATAGAACCAGCACCTCCAACCACGCATACTCTTTTATTCTTTATTTCATTAGTCAGTATCTCCCTATTCGCTTCAATATCATCTAGGAACATGCTCCGAGTGCGATAAGTAATACTATCTGAGATAAACTTATCTAAATTAAACATACAAATAATAATAAAGATGTTATGAAACCTCCTGTCTCCCGTTTCTTCTATCTCATAAGTTAAGATATACTAGAACACCACCTAATCTCTCCTAAACAAATCTCTTGTATAAACCTTATCCTGTACATCATCAAGGCAGGAATCATAGCGGTTAGCAATAATTGCCTGACTTCGTTGTTTAAATTCGTCCAAGCTATTTACCACACTACTTCCGAAAAAAGTATCGCCATTGGAAAGTGTAGGTTCATATATAATTACTTCTGCACCCTTAGCTTTAATTCGTTTCATAATACCTTGAATGGCACTATGCCGGAAGTTGTCAGAATTGCTCTTCATCGTTAGGCGATAAACACCAATAACACAGTGTTTCTCTTTATTGGTATCATAAGAACCACTGCCCGTGTAATATCCAGCCATCTGCAACACAGCATCAGCAATATAGTCTTTCCTCGTCTTGTTACTCTCCACTATTGCAGAAATCATATTCTGAGGAACATCTTCATAATTAGCCAACAACTGCTTGGTATCCTTAGGTAAACAATAACCACCATAACCAAAACTGGGGTTATTGTAATGCATGCCAATACGTGGGTCTAATCCAATGCCATTGATAATAGACATAGTGTCTAACCCTTTCATCTCAGCGTATGTGTCTAACTCGTTGAAATAACTTACACGCAACGCCAAATAAGTGTTAGCAAAGAGTTTCACGGCTTCAGCCTCTTTCATTCCCATGAAGAGTCTCGGTATTGCATCCCTGTGAGCATGCACATCTGTATTATTGCATGACTTCCAGTAATCAGAATCCTGACTCGGTCCTATAGCCGCATCCATGAGTAAATCAGAAAACTCAACTGCTTTCTGTTGCAAGTAGTTTACGTTAGTGACTTTTAAGATGGCATCGTTCTCTTCTCTAAATTCTAGTCTATCTATTATTTTAGGATACCCAACAATAATACGACTTGGATAAAGATTGTCGAATAAAGCCTTGCTCTCACGCAGAAACTCAGGGGCGAACAAGAGGTTGAACCTCTTTACTCCTTTGATCGCATAACGGACATACAAACTACGGGTATATCCCACAGGTATGGTACTTTTGATGACCATCGTCGCATTGGGATTGACCTTAAGAACTTTCTCTATGACATCTTCCACGGCCGATGTATCAAAAAAATTCTTCTGTGTGTCGTAATTAGTTGGAGCTGCTATGACAACAAAATCTGCATCTCGATATCCATCCTCCCAGTCAAGAGTTGCTTGAATATCTAGAGAAACAGTCCTATCACTTCTGGTATCCCCAGCACGCCAGTTCTTTATATCTTCATCCTTTTCTGCCTTGTACCCATCCAAATAAGCTTCTATATAATCATCCTGGATAGGACTTTTTTTGTTATTAACCAAGTTCACACGTTCCGGAACAACATCTACACAAGTGACTTGATTATGTTGCGCCAACAAAGTGGCAATGCTGAGTCCGACGTACCCCGTACCTGCTACTGCTATTTTCATATCGAAAAATAATTTTATCTACGACAAAATTGATAAACTCTCTTTTTTAAAATTTTAAAAATCTGGAAAGATTATGTACTGCACTCGCCACAGAAAAACCCAACGTGACATATTTCGGCCACTCTGAATTCATCTCCGCAAGACGCTTTTTCGTCAAATTAGGTTCAACATACACAATATCGTTCTGTTGTAAATAATAAACTTCCGAGTCAAAGATTGTCTTTTTTGTAAGATCCACCTCTATCGTTGTAGCGACTCCATTTTTCTCTCGCATAACTACAACATTACTACGCATCCCCGAATCGGTGATGTCTCCACACATCGCCAATGCCTCAAATATAGTCAGCCGCTCACCTATAACATGTATCTCTCGAGGCCTACGCACTTCACCTACCACGGACACCCTAAAATTCATCGGGCTAATCGTAACAACAGGGTCTTTGACATATTCTTCAACTTTCAATCTACGCTGTATCACATTTTGCAATGAGTCATATGTAATCCCTGCCACTTGAATCTTACCAAGGATTGGGAATTGTATAAATCCTTTCTCATCTACTAGATAACCAACTACTTGTTTTATTTTTCCTTGATAATAAGCATCCATCATAGGCTGGACGGTATTACTGCCACTGACACTATTCACCCGGCTCATCTCAACAGCCTCAACATGCGTTTCTTGATTAAAAGGGATAACACTTTCTATTGTCTCGCTGTTCACATAGATATACAACTGATCACCAGGATGGATTGTATTGGTATATGTGGTCAGAATACGCTGCGCACTGTCATGTTCCGCATCACTATAATACCCCAACTCCTTGGGAGCACTACACGAGACCGCTACCAAGCAAACAATAGAAAAAACGAGATATATAATCTTATTCATTTATCAACTAAAATAAATATCCCACCAAAATACAACTACCGCACACAACCCCTTCTCAAAAAAGGCATTTAACGGAACTTAATATAATAAAAAATCTCCCCAAAGTAACACATAATACTTTACCTTAGGCACTTACAATGAAACCATCGGGGATATTCATCCCGATTTTCACATACAAAGATACTATTTTTTTCTGTTTAAACAAGAAAATAATCAATGAAAAATGTTAAACATATTGTTCTGCTAACTACTTACAATAATTTCTGTTTGGAATTCTTACCTCATCACCTAACTTACAATACGAATTCATCAATCTTGAATTATTTGTGATTGGAAACAGCCTCCAAAGAACACTTGAAAGATAAGTACTCATTCTCTCAATGTATCGTTAAAGTAATCTATTATTATATCAAATATTATATCAAAAGACTGATACCAACAAAAATGAGAACCCACTCCTAGTAAATGATACTACACATCATAACTTCAACCCATTTTTTAACCTCTTCAACAATCTTTTTGCCACGTTCCCCATCTGATATACCTTGTAAAATTGGACGAAACAACCACTTCTCAAAACAGCAGATGCAAGTTTCAATTGAGAATCATACTTATACTTTTCTTTAATCAATCCCACATGATTGTCTTTCGATAGACAAACGACATGCTCTCTTACATTCACACTATTATCTTCAATTGTACATTCTACCATACCCCCCAAACGTGCTTTTGCTCTCCATTTTTTGAATGTAAGCTTATCAACGTATGGATACCTGTCTGTAACTGGAAGCGATGTGAAATCTATAGTTGTTTCTGGATAATAAGTAGAGCGAGGAGGTACAATCAACCTGTCTGGGAACAGGAAATTGCCCATCCCAAACACTATTACCTTACCTTTTGTCTGGAAAACCGGTTGGACACAATGCGTATGGCTCCCTAGAACCAAGTCTGCACCTGATTCTATCATTATCTTCGACAATCGATACTGGCGGTCGGTAGGCATTATCTGACCTTCTTTGCCCCAATGAGGCAAAACCACGACTATATCATACTCTTCCTTGAGTCGGGGTATCAATTTGCATATATTATCTTTTGTTAGGGGATTGACCCCTGAGCTATTACTACTTGCGACAGGGCACCACCCAATCAACTTTTCTTCTGTTTCACAAAAGGACACAAATGCAACGCTTTTTCCTCCAATATTTATCACAGCAGGGGACGACGCCTCTTCAATGTTTTTACCTGCACCAACATGTTTTATCCCCATTTCATCAAGCAACCTGACGGCATGTTCTCCTCCATCCGGACCCAAGTCGAAGAAATGGTTGTTGGCCAAACTAACTACATCAAAGCCCAGATCCTTCAATTTTATCAAATCATGGTCAAGGGCATAGATAACATCACATTTGCGCGACATCTTCTCATTACTGAATGCAGGAATATTGCCTATCGCTGTTTCTAATGTTCCAACACGGATGTCACCGCTTTGCAGCACACCCAACACCTCCTGAGACACGTATCCTTCATCTATACCAGCCAAGACTCCACCTGGCATTATATCTCCAACTCCTACTATTTTTATCATTATATGATTCCTTTAATCCCACACAATTCTTTTAAATACTTTTTAACTTTATTTCGGACACCTTTTTTCTGGGGCAACTGCATGCCTCCATCGAAATGAGGCGCAGCATTCACCTCTATAATTTCTACATTCCCGTTCTCATGCACACTAATATCCCATCCTGCAAAACATAAGTTGGGTAACAACTTTGATGCATTGATACATGTTGCAATCACATTACCCCAATACGGAATTCTAACCCCTTTTATCGTCTTACCCGTATCTGGGTGAGTTACCCAATGCCGACCACCCATATTTACCCCGTCGCTTGCAATTACTCCCGTACTCTCATCTATCTGTGCAAACAATCCTCCGGCATGGGTATTATCTATAAATCCACTGCCAACCCCCATCCTAACTATGGCTCCAATAACCCTTGTTTCAATACCATTCGATATTGTCACCACCCTGATAGTATTCAAAGAACCAGGATGAAAGCTTTCCAACTCTTTGCATCCATGAATTCGCTCTTCTATCAATACCTGTTCCTGCGCCAATTTTCGATATAGTTCCTCCCAATCTGTATCAACTATACGGGGAACCATTCGAATACCACTCCCCGAATGTCCATTAATCGGTTTTACTATGCAATCTGACGATGATAGAATCCCCCTTACCTCTTCTGGTGTCGAATCTGGAACATAACACCATCGTCTATACACATAGTCGTGAAACACCTTTAATGTTCGCACCTTATTATTCAATATCGACTTCACTTCTCGAGAGCCAGTCTTTCTATATACCTGCTCCATTTCTGCCATCGAAACAAAAGCCTCTCTTTCTTTTGATGACAGTTCCCACATCTCATACCGCATATACTCATCGTATGAAAATCTATGCGATGCCAATGCTTTGAGGTAGTCTATGTATGATCCGTCCACCGGTTTTTCTCTTAAAAACCGTTGTTTGGCTTCTTTCCTGAACTTAACAAAGTCTGTGATCCAACGCTTCTTTTCTTTTATACTAAATAGTAAGCCTCTATTATATCCTGACTTTAACATGTTTACAATATTCTTTCAATGTCTTTCCTAATATTTTTTCAAGTTCTGCTCTGAATCCCTTCTGTGTAGAGGTCTGGAAACAAACAAACTGCCCCCTGGAATTAGCTTCTACTAACAACCAACCTTTGTCAGTATAGGCTAAATCCCATCCTGCGAAATGCCATTCAGGCACTACACTTGACAACTCCTTTGCAAATTCTATAGCTTTCCCCCATTCGGGAATTGCAAACCCTACAATTGCTGTGCCTGTATCTGGGTGTGATATATATTCGTTCCCTAACTCATCAGCCGCCTGAATAACAATCCCGGTTTCTCTATCTATCGCAGCGAATATACCACCTTGCGCAGCATTATCAACAACTTCATTCCCTCGACCCATTCTAATAAAAGGTGGCGCAATATGTACCTCATCACCAAATCTAAAGGTTGTTATCCTGATAGTATTTACCGACTCTGGATGAAGACTTGCTAATTTCTCATTCTGCCGTATCAACTCTTCCGCTAAGTAACCCGAAGGATAGTCTTCTTTCAACAGGTGTTCCATTTCCTTTAAACTTGCACCTCTTATTACTTTCACTCCTCGCCCAAGTGTCCCTCCAATAGGTTTGATAATATACGCATCATGTCTGCCTATGAATTCTCTGAATGCAGATTCATCACGCTCCCAGCATTCAACAGGACATACATCCCTATGATAATAGTTGGCAAAATATCGATATGTGACACCTTTGTTTGCAAACCGCTCATGAATCTCTGCTGTATTTGCAATATCACAAAAATAATCTTTCTGAAGGTCGGGGACAAACTCCTTTCTCCCTTTATCTGACAGCCTGTTGAAGTGGTACATGAAATACTCATCAAACCACCAACCATATCGAATATATGCATAACTCATCTTGAAACAATGGTATACTATTTCTCTTTTTGAAACACCACCGCCAAGATACCTATGCACATATCTTTCAGTATGACGCCACTTCCGTCCTCTGAAAAAAAGATAAAAAGTATCCCACCCAGTCTGCTGAGTGCGACTTAATACAGATATATCAAATGCCTTCATTTGCTTTCACATTTATGATACGATTCACCCATCAATATTATTATTTCTTCAACGGTAAAAAAACTCTTTAAACTCTTTCTTCATACCGCCGTTACAACTTTGAGGGCCTGTGATTTCCCAGTTGTCATTCCCTTCAACAAACACCGGGCCATCTTCTCCTATGGCTATATCCCAACCCACCGAATGTATTTGAGGCAGCAATGAATGGAAATAGATTGCCTTGCTCTTTACTTCTTCGAAGTAGGGTATCTGAAACGTCTCAAATCTTACGTTACTGTTTGGATGTACATCTGCCTTTAAACCATATTGTGGCTTATAAAAGCCAAACTTTTTCAAAAAGCCAGTATCAAGATCTATTCCAACTGCGATCCCTCCTTGCGATGTATTGTCCACGACACTGTCACCAGTACCGATTCTTAATATCGATGGCAGGACATGGATCTTCCCGTCTTTTAACCCCTTCACGGTAACTAAGCGGATGGTATTGATAGACTCGGGATGAAGCTGGCTCATCGATTTGTGCTGCTCAATAAATGTCTGAACAATATATCGTTTCTCTGTCAGTTTTGACATTATCTTCTCTTCATTAGTTGTAATCCCATCACAATAAAGCACACCATCTTTCTCTACTACAATAAAGATTCCTTTACCTTCTTCTCCATCCAAGGGTTTACAAAACAGTCGATGATGTATTGATAACGCCGGTAGAATAGAATCCGCTGCCTCCTTTGTTTTATAATCATACATCACACCTTTAGCAGAATAAAAAAGAGTCTTGGCCACCTTTATACCTATCCCCTCAGCAAAAATAGAAAAGACAAACTTGTCTCTTAATATGCATGAGTAATCATGATATAAGGATAGATTCAAATCTCCTCTCCTATTCTGAAATGGGGTGTAATGCACGTACGATTCCATCTCAGATTTAGATTTCACGTCAAATCCATATTGGAAATAGAACCGATTTACTTTACCGTAACGTAATATCTGCCCCAATTGTTCTATAAAAATACGACTAGGGGACTTACGCTTACTTTCGTATTCGGGAAAATAAGACGGACGTTTATACAGTTCCTTATTCTTCAATAAAACGACAAACTGTGAGGGCCTAACCATTATCCATGAGACTACCACACGGTACACCTTGGTTAGATAGGAGAGTGCCTTTGCCCTTGTATTAGATGAAAACGGCATATTTAATAATGGTGGGTTCTTTTTATTTTCAGCCACCTCAACAGTTTGAACCCTTTAACCTGTTGATTGCGATTAGTGTCATATTTGCTACTTTATTCCCTTTAATGGTCATCTACATTGTTCTAATTAGTCACAGAGAACTTGATTTCAATACCCTAGACAAGAAAAACTCTTTTTTTCGTTTTAACCAACATCCAACAATCCGAGTCTTGGGAATAGGCACTTCGATGTATAGGATTTTTGAAGATAACCAATGGGCTTGGGGGGAGGATTGGACTGATTATTAAAACATCTCTGTAAGGCTGAATTAGAATAACCTCTGACAATCGAAGTGCAGCCTGGGAGGGAAATGGCTCTCAAACATGCGTAACAAAGGTAAGCGGTCCCTTAATAATCAGTCTCATTGCCAAATACAGCAATTCTCTTTTAATGCGGCACTATACTATTCACTTTCCGATAGCTTTTGTAATCAACTCGTTTTAACGCGACCACTATTCAGTTTGTATTCATAACTGTGCCTCCCCTCTTCTCTAAAATCATCGTGATAACGCTGCAGCACTGCCTTAAACACCTCTTCATACTTCGGAATAAAAAGATCATCTTTGTTTTCCAAATGTGATATTATATCTCTTGCCAATCCTTGTGTCTTGGTCAAATCTGTCTTCTCAGCATTAAATCCTGTTCCAGCAATGCTTCCAGGCGACACATTTAGAATCCTGTTAAAGCTACCACCCTTCTCCAATTCTACATTGACACTCTCTATAAATACCCTCAATGCAGCCTTAGTCGCACCATATACCGCAAAAAAAGGAGACGTCATATACCCTGCTATACTCACCATCACTCCACAATAAAAATCTGTTTTGCTCTCCAGCCGAGCATAAAAATGCTTCACTAACCTTAATACAGGTATTGTATTTACCTCAAACGAATCCTTTATATATGACTCTGGCACATCTTTAAACAAGGCCAACCGCCCAAATCCTGCAGTAATCATCAAGGCATTAATATCTGCAAAACGATCAAAAATCGAATAGTCGCTTTCCGTCAAATCAAAACAATACGAAAATATCTTGTCATTTGCATACTCTTTAGGGAAATTAGCTTTATCAACAACATACACTCTCTCCACTTCATCCCTCGATGCAAGCTCTACTGCCATAGCCAATCCTATTCCACTGGCTCCTCCTACTATAAGTATTCTACTTATCATAATATTACCAAATGCTTTCCGACGTGGTATTGTTCTATTATTTCTGCAATTGCTATGCTTTCTTCTTTCTTCATCTTGTACGAACTGCGACGCTTATTCACAATCATCGAAATAAACTCTTGTATCTCATAGCGCAACCCTTCACCGTCATAACTGTAAAAATATTTTTTGTTCTTTGTTCTGTCTTCATATCTGATTTCGAAATAATCAGTCAACCACCATGGAGCCGGAACATATAGGTAACCCTTTGTTCCAGATATGACCAAATCACCTTCGGTCTTCACGCCCACACCCAGTGTCACCGACGAAGTTGCATGTGGATAATTGATTACTATCTTAGTATAAATATCCACCCCATCTTCCATTTTTGAATGGAATTGGACATTATCATAATTAAATCCTAACAACTTGATTACCGGCAATAATGTCAACGAAGCATGCTCATTCATGGCGCCACCACCCTGCTTTGCATCCAATTCTCGTGTTGGCGGGGCAACCACTTTGGACAAAGAGACCCTCACATCTACTACATCGCCCACCACACCGCTTTTTACCAAGGTGACCACATGCCCGAAAGCAGGACAAAATGCAGTCTTATTCGCCTCTAATAATACCAGGCCTTTTTCTGCCGCTATTTTATACAATTCACGTGCTTCTTTACCCGACAAGGTCATAGGTACTTCACATAGCACATGCTTCCCTGCCTGCAACGCACACTTTGCGTACTGATAATGGGAAAGATGGGGAGAAGCTATATATACAGCATCTACTTCATCCAAAAAAGGTTCAAATTCACAAAATGGCTCTAAGGTAAAACCTTCTGCAAACTTTTTTGCTTCTACCTCTTCTGGGTTGTATACGGCCACAACACTTGCTCCATCCACAACTTGTGTCTCCGGAACAAACCTGTTTGCTATCCGCCCCGAGCCAATTATGCCAATCTTTACTATACTTTGCAACTCAGCCCTCAGTTGTGTCGACGACACGCCTTCTGTCCTTGGCAGATACACTACCTGACAATACTCTTTCAGATAATCAAACTTGCCTGTCCAATCTGAACCGATTGCAAACACGTCCACTCCATACCGCTGTATATCATCTATCTTTTGCCCTGTATAGTCTTCTATTATCACTTCATCGGCATACCCAGTAGCCTTTACGGCCTCAACTCTCTCAAGAACATTATTACGCACATTCAGTTTCCCTCGTCCCTTGTCAAAACTGTCTGATGTCACCCCTACTATCAAATAATCACCTAAAGACTTGGCTCTGCGCAATAAATTAATATGTCCCTGATGCAACAGATCGTATGTACCATATGTGATAACCTTCTTCATATACTACTTGAAACAAATAATCATATCATGCCCGCCATGACGCTTATCTTCTGGCGGCAATTGCATATAATCACCATAAGCCGACCTTAATACATTATCGTATCCTCTCATGGCCTTAAATTGATACCCTTCAAAATCCAATAGAACTGTGCTGTCAAAATCCTTTAGACAAAACAATTGACGAGACTGTTCGAGGGGTAGGCACATTAATGCCACGTGCTCAGTAGAACCGAATGGAAGTAGGTGAGCATTGGCATCAACCATTTTATTGTATTTAAACACCGTCCGTCCATTACACGTCTTAATCTTCCTTTTCAGCAATCTATAATTATATCCTATAGACTTGTGACACGAGAAATGCCAATATGCCATTCGGGCATAATAAAAGTCCTTTCCTATCTCAAGCGTCCTGTCAAACTGGGCATCATATACTGCCCTGTCATCTGAAACGGTATCTAAGGGGAAAATATCTATCTTTAAACCGGTTTTTTTCCTGTAGAATGGAGCATAATTATACGTTATCTCTGTCCTATCCATATCTACCACGTGGGCATAGGACAAAAAATAGTCTTTGTCAGTCTCCATCGACAGAAGCTTATACTTGTCTGATTTATAAGAATAAATAAACTTCTCGTATTCTGGACGGAGCATAAATATGTCAAGATCATCATCCCAGGGAATAAACCCATGATGTCTCACTGCTCCAAGTAGAGTTCCTGCAGCCAATGAATATATGATTCCATTCTTCTCACAAAAATCATGCACATCCAGCAGTATTTCCAAGCTCAATGCCTGTATGTCCTTTGTCGTAAGTTTCTTTTTCATATTGTTTTAAGTTTACCATGCAGGCCATTCTGGAAATGGTCTTAAATGTTTCCCTCCCAAATATTTCTTGAATTTAGGATACAATCCTGTCGCGACAGCTAAAAACCATATCTTTTCACGATAGGTAGAATGATACTGACCATTCCCAAAAAATAACACTCTATTTATCTCAGGATATGTCCTAAACCAAAGTCCTCTGTATTTCCACTTCTTTGTCAAGGGCAATATCCTATTTCGTACCCTTAACTTTTGAATCAATATCCCTCTCCAATATTTTTTTTCTACCCCTTTCTTCTCTAAAAAACGTATCATAATATCTACGTTTGACATATTGCCACGGTAGTTAGACATAAGACTTTCCTCGTCATCTACATGTGTCAACGATTTTCCGTCGCAACGATAGTGATAAAAGGGGGCTGCTAAATGCTCTATCTTCTTTGCATTGTATGCAGTTACTACACTATATACAATATCTTCTGCAAACCTGCCTACTGGCCATTCAAAATCTTGCTGAAAAAATAAAGTGCGCTTTATCAATCTTATCACACAAAAAGGGGGAAAACGACGATTTATTATATCATCCCTCACATTTGCCCCGCCCTCTTGTACTCCATCTGGCACCGCTGTCTCCATTCGGTTCACCTCTCCATAAAAACGATAGTAATCACATATAACTATATCAGACCTCGTATCAACAGCTTTCCGATACATCTCCTCCATCATGTTCAGCTCCACATAATCATCAGGATCTATTATTATCAGATACTCTCCCTTGGCTCTTTTTATGCCATCGTTCTTTGTATTGGCCACACCTTGGTTCTCTTCATGATATATTATCTGCACTTGTTCCTTGCGATTCGGGTATTCTTCCAACACTCTACTCACTATATCCATACTACCATCACTTGACTTGTCATCCACAAAAATAAACTCCATGTCAACCAAAGTCTGCCCAAACAAACTACGCACGCATTGTTCAACATATTGTGCAGTATTATAAACTGCTACTACTACACTAACTTTAAGATTCATATCGTCATCGCATTGTATTAATCTACTCAGTTCTAATCCCAAATGATGATTTTACCTCTATTTTGCTTTCACTCAAATAGTCGATTTGCACCTCAATAGATGATAGTTTTAGGAAGACTTCTAATAATTATTGGTATCATTTTTTCAAAATCTCCAAAGCCTACTTGGCAGAAACCGTTTCGACTGCAATCTCCGTTTGAACTTTGGCAATAGTCCCATCTTCATTGCTATCATCCATATCTTGTGTCGATATGATGACTTGTACACAGCATCACCCCAAAATAAGACTCGGTTGAATTCCGGATATGTATCAAACCATAACTTCCTACACACTTTATCCGCTATGAACGGCAGCATCAATCTCTTTACATAGAACTTGTTCAAATAAACACCTTCTAAATATTTATCATACACCCCTTTCTCTTTTAAGAAATTGATTACCAAGTCAAGATTGCTCTTATACCCATGCAAATTATTGATATACTGCTCTTTCGTTTTCTTGTTGCAGATGGACGTGTCATGATACAAGTAATGATACAATGGCTCATTCACATACCCAATCCTTTTTGAACTGTATGCCACATACGTACTGGTAACAACATCATCTGCGTATGACTGGACCGGCCACAATGCATCCTTTTCGGCCAATATACTTCTCCTTACTAATTTGCTCCATAGCCCTGGCATGACCTTTCTGTTTATTATATCATCCTTGATTTTTTCACCATTTTCACCCTCACCATTCGGTGCTGACACTTCAATATATCGGTTCTCTCTGACATACCAATATACATCACATATCACCATGTCTGCATCTCTCTCTTTGGCTTTAGCATACATTAGCTCAACCATCCTCGGCTCAAGATAATCATCACTGTCCACACATATCACATATTCTCCCGCCGCCTTCATGTACCCATCCTTCTTGGTCACAGCTATTCCCATATTCTTTTCATGACGGATAATATTGACGTTTGGCTTCCGTTGAGGATAGTCCTCCAATACCGACATCAATATTTCCATGCTGCTATCTGGCGTACAATCGTCTACAACCACATACTCAATATCATCTAACGTCTGCTCAAAAATGCTCCGCGCAAATTGCTCTATATATGGAGCCACATTATACACTGGTACTACTATCGAAACTTTCATCTCTTTTGGGGACTTCTATAAATCACCTCAAAGAGGTGAGACTATTAAAGGGACTTCTATAAATCACCTCAAAGAGGTGAGACTATTAAAGGGGCTTCTATAAATTGCCTCGAAGAGGCAAGTTCTCAATAACGTTGCGAAAGTCGAGAGCAGAGCCGAACTTGTTCGAGCTACGCCGAGATGCAGCAACGTCTCGTAGAAACCCCGCACTTATAGTGTGGGGTATATCAAGCAAATACACTCAGCGTGTCGGAGACACGCGCTCTCAAAATCGAATTAATTAATAGAACACATCTTAATAATATAGTACAAGCCGAAAGTGCAGTGCCTCGACATTCAGACATCAAGAAACTACATCCCGGAGAAAGCGACATATATACGGGATTTATAGAGTCCACCTTTATTATTCGCTACCGTCACGCCTCACAAATTCGACTTCAAAATTGCCGTTTCTTAGGCCTCATCTTGAACATACTATCGAAATATCCACCTCGGACTGGGCAAGAACCTTTTCGATTGTAACCGTCTCTTGAATTTCAGAATTAAGCCTGTCTTAATTGCAACCATCCATATTTTCTGCCGATAGGACGACTTATATATATCATCTCCCCAGAATAAGATACGATTTAATTCTGGATATGTATCAAACCACAACTTCCGAAACTCCTTATCTCTGAAAAATGGCATCGTCAATTTCTTCACATAGAACTTGTTCAAGTATACACCAAATCTATATTTATCATATACTCCCTTCTCTTTCAGAAAACGAACCACTACATCAATATTGCGTTTATAACCATCCATATTACTCAGACACTGCTCTTTCGTATTCTTATTGCAGATGGAAGTATCATGATACAAGTAATGATATAATGGTTCATTCACATACTCAATCCTTTTTGCACTATATGCTAAATAAGTACTGATAACCACATCTTCTGCGTACGACCGGACTGGCCACAACGCCTCATTTTCGGATAATACACTTCTTCTAAACAACTTACACCACAATCCCGGTGTAACCTTTCTATTTATTATATCATCCTTGATTTTTTCACCATTCTCACCTTCTTCTTTCGGTGCAGTCTTCAATACATTGCAATTCTCTTTGTTGTACAAATATATGTCACATACTATCATGTCAGCATCATGCTCTTTGGCCTTCGCATACATTAACTCCAGCATCCTCGGCTCAAGATAATCATCGCTGTCCACATATATCATATATTCTCCCGTCGACTTCATGTACCCATCTTTTCTGGACACTGCTATCCCCATGTTCTTTTCATGACGGACAATCTTGACATTTGGCTTCCGATGCGGATACTCCTCCAATACCGATAACAAAATATCCATACTGCTATCTGGCGAACAATCGTCTACAAACACATACTCTATGTCTTCTAACGTCTGCTCAAAAACACTCCGCGCAAATTGCTCAATATATGGAGCCACATTATACACCGGTACTACTATCGAAACTTTCATCTCTTTTATCTGTTTTTGAAGAAAGGTTCTGTTTTATAGTTTTCACCTCACTTATTGATATAATTAAATGCCCCCGCCATCCATACCGCACTCGGCTGTAACCTTCTGGATACCAAAACTCGTTTTAATAATGGGAATAGCCCAAGCAATATTGAGATATACCATACTTTCTCTCTATAAGTGGATGAAAACATCTCATTGCCTGACATCATTATCTTGTTTAATTCAGGATACGTTTCCTTCCACATTTTGCGATACTTCCTCTTTCTTGTCAACATCAACAACTCATTTCTGGCATACATCTTATTTACCACAAGACCCCGCTGGTTTCTCTCGAATATTCCTTTCTGTTTATAAAAATCGACTATCTGCTCATTGTTTATCAGAAATTCCCGATACTTTCTCAACACTCCCTCTTCCGAAGACTGGAATGTTATTGAGTCTTTGTTGTAACAATAATGATACAATGGCTCAATTACGCATGCTATCTTTTTAGCATAATATGTCGAAACCGTACTGATAACAACATCTTCTGGATGACTTGCCTTTGGCCAGATCATTTCGTCACTCTGCAACAGGGTTCTTTTCACCATCCTGCACCACACATTCGGCCAACCCAATCTATCAAATGTCGCATCTTTTATTTTTTGCGTGCTCTCTAACGAATCTATTCCTAAGGGCATTCTGAAGAATCTTCCGTCTTTTCGATACCACCAGAAACCACAGATAACCATTTCGGCTTCTTCTTCAATTGCTTTAGAATACATCATTTCCCCCATCCGCACATCCAAATAATCATCCCCATCCACAAATATGACATATTCCCCTTCCGCCACTTTCACCCCGTCTTTTCGGACACCTTTCAATCCTGTGTTTTTCTCATGCCGCAATACCTTCATCTGAGACTCTCTATGAGGATAGTCCGCCAACACTCTTTTCGCTATCTCAATACTGTTATCCGGAGTGCAATCATCAACTAAAATAATCTCAATATCCTCTAACGTCTGCTCATATATACTCCGTACACAGCGTTCTATGTATTCTGCAACTTTATATACTGCTACTATAAAACTGACTTTTACATTCTTCGGCATTTCTCTTTTTTCGTTTTTTTTCTAAAGACTACCAAAAATTGCCCTAAAGGGTCAAAACTCCCAATAACCTCTCACAAACTGTAGAATAGAGGGGACTTCTATAAATCACCTCGTAGAACCTTCCATTATTTTGTATCCCCACAAAACGTGCCAACGGCACGCTATCCTATTAACCCCGCACTAAACGAAGTGCAGTGTGGGGTTAGCATAACATAGTCTCAGTGTGCTGAAAGCACACTACTTCAAGCAGAAAAGTCTTCAAGCCCCAAAAGATCATTTCAAGTTAATATATCCCAGCACGTCAGATACACATCCTCTCAAAATTTAGGGGTCTACTATGAATCACCTCGAAGATACACCTTACGCAGTGCGGGGATTATCTATGGTAACTAGAACCTTCCATTATTTTGTATCCCCACAAAACGTGCCAACGGCACGCTATCCTATTAACCCCGCACTAAACGAAGTGCAGTGTGGGGTTAGCATAACGTAGTCTCAGTGTGCAGAAAGCACACTACTTCAAGCAGCAAAGTCTTCAAGCCCCAAAAGATCATTTCAAGTTAATATATCCCAGCACGTCAGAAACACACGCTCTCAAAAATGAATGCTTATTGATCATCCGCATCGTTCCGATAAGTCCCGGAGGGACTTATTCTCAATAACCCCTGACAAGAAAAACCCCGTTTTTCACAGTCTGGGGCAAAGACAACAACCAAAACTGCGTCTCGGAGAGACGCGCTCTCAACATCACGGATCATTGCGGACAGCCATTTCTATTTTACTCCATAAGACTTATTGATGTTCAACCCATCGATATAGCTAATATCACCATCCGACAATTCAAAATCAAAAACCCGGACATTCTCTTTGATATGCTCCGGATTCGCACTTCTCACCAACGCAACCATATTCTGCTGCACTATCCACCTCAATATCAATTGCGGAATAGCACATCCATACCTCCTGCTCATCTCTTCAAGACCATTATCCATGGTCAACTGGGGCAGTATTACTCCATGCGCCAACGGAGAACGGGCTATTAATTTTATGTCTTTGCTCTTACAATAGGCTATCAAATCCTTATTAGAAAAGTACGGATGACATTCTATCATGTTAAATTCCGGATACTCACCACAATATAACTTAACTTGCTCAAGCTGCTCCTCCTTAAAACCACTCACACCTATAGTTCCTATCAACCCTGCCGCTTTCAATGCCTGTAGTTCTGCAAAAGCCCTCTCATAATGACGGAATGGGCTGTGAAGCATATACATATCTACCTTTCGGCTTCCCAACCGTTTCAATGAACCTTTGAGAATCTTTTTTGCAGACATCTGGTCTAAATACAGCAACTTTCTCTTACCCACATATTGCAACCCGCTCAGTTTTGTTGAGATAACGACCGATGAATGCCCACCGCCTCTTAGTATTTCCCCTAACTCCTTCTCATTCTCATATCTGTACGCGGTATCAAACCATTCATACCCGGATTCCAACGCAGCCTTCACTGCTGCCTCCAAAATTCCCCCTTGCATGGAGTATAATCCTAACCCGATTTTTGGAACTTCTATATCTCCTATTTTCAAATACTGCATAACACTGAACCTGTTAATGGGACTTCTATTAATAATCCTATTGGGGCAGGATACGAACAACAGATAAATCAGACCTTATTTTATTGAAAATCAGAATACTCTTTAGCCCTTACCAAACCTTATTTCTTTATTACTAAATACTTGTTGTACTTATCTCTCCACCCTTTATGGTCTACCATCTGGTGCGCGGCTACTCCCCATCCATGATTCCCTTCAATAAAGATTGGACCGTCTTCTGTTATCGCCATGTCCCAACCTATGGTCTTCAACCCATAGAATACATCCATGGCTTTCGTACACAATTCTATTGTCTCTTTGTAATAGGGCAACTCATAACCTTCAAATACTGTCCCCGTGTCGGGATGCTTTATAATGCGCTTATCACTGTTCGAAAAACCGTACTTAAGCAACCTCCCTTCTTTGTCTACACTGACACATATTCCGCCGAAATGCCAATTGCTGTATTCTGAATTGGCACTACCCATTAGGCACATCACACCCAACAATTCAATACCCCTCTCTGTACGTACCATCGTTACCCTTATAGTATTCAGCACATTGGGAAAAAGTGTCTTCATCGCAGGGTGCTGATTCTCTACAAAATGCTGAAGCAGATATGTGTCATCGGCTGTAAGTTCTTTTAATCTTGCCAGGCTCATTTCTGCACCTTTATGGTATAATTTGCCGTCTTTCACTGTAATCGAGATAATTCCATTTCCACTGAACCCTCTTATCGGCTTGCACAAAAGATGGCAGTCCGTTTCAAGCAACTTCTCAAATGGGACTATTTTCGATATATCTCCCTCACGACGAAGTTCACCATTCAATATCAAGCCGTATGTCTTGGGTATCGGCAAGTGATTGTCATGCATCACCTCTGCAAACAAATTCTTGTCACTCACTGTAATTGTATATTCTGGACCATTCTGTTTATGTACAGATGTCAGCCACTTCATATTCTGCTCTTCTGTCATATACTCATTCGGATTCGATCCTTTTACATCTAATCCGTATATGTAATACTCGTAAAGTCGGAATCCATATTTCATGCAGTATTTCAGATGCTCCATCGCCATCGTAAAGTTCGACTTATGAGGACACTCTGGATAATATGATTCTCTCGGATTGATTATTCTTTTCGGATGAAGCACGAGCGTCTTCAACGTACCATAAGTGTATTTGAATTTTCTCTTTAATATACTACTCATATCTGCAAATTAATAATCTATCAATTAAAACAATTGCACCTATAAGACGATGTATTAGTGTTTAGGGGGCTTTTATAAAACGCCCACGATTAGATTCTTTAATCCTATGATTCTCTCCTTTTTCAGAAATCTTTATTCCTCTCTATCTTAGCAATCCTTCACTTATCAAGTTTAAAATATCGGTTATATTTTTCCATCCACCCTTTATTGTCTACCATCTGATGTGCAGCTACACCCCAGCGGTGATTGCCCTCAATAAATATGGGTCCACTTTCGGTGATGGCCATATCCCATCCTATTGTCTTCATTCCATAGAACACATCCATGGCCTTTTTACATATTTCTATCATCTCTTTATAATACGGTATCTGATAGCCTTCAAAAACAACCCCGGTATCAGGGTGCTTGGTTATGCGTTTATCTCTATATGAATAACCATATTTCCTTAATTTGCCCTCTTCGTCTACGCTGATACAGATTCCCCCAAAATGCCAGTTACTGTATTCAGAATTAGCACTTCCCATCAGACACATTACTCCCAACAGGTCTATACCCTTTTCCGTCCTCACCATCGTAACCCTAATTGTATTTAACACATTAGGGAAAAGAGCCTTCATATCAGGATGTTGATTTTCTACAAAGTGCTGAATAAGGTATGTATCACCTTTCACCATCGCTGTAAATTCATCTATACTTATCTCTTTTCCTTTGTGAGATATTTTTCCATCCTTCACTTTTATCGAAATGATGCCATCTCCACCGGCTCCTTTTATTGGCTTACAAAGCAAATGACTGTCGGTCTGGAGTATCTGCTCCATGGGCACACTGTTGGAATAATCACCTTGCAAATGCAGTTGACCATTAAGTATCATCCCGTATGTTCGGGGTATCGGCATATGGTTATCATTCATTATCTGGGCAAACAGACATTTGTCCCGCATCGTAATTATATAATTCCGTTCTCCTTTGGCATGTACTTTCATCAGCCATTCTACATTGAACCTCTCAGTAACATATTGGTTCGGGTCTGTCCCTTTTACATCCAATCCGTACAGATAGTATTCGTATAACTTATAGCCATATTTTATGCTATATTTTATATGCTCAATCAGGATAGTCCATTTTGACTTATGTGGACTGTCCGGATAGTACGTCTGCTTTGGATCCACAATTTTATTGGGCTGGAATATGACTAATTTCAGCACACCAATTATCCTACGAATTTTGACACGAAAAGGAACCATATCGTAATTTATTAAATTTCATTTTATTCTATTTATTCAATCTTCTCCACCATCGAAGCCGGGATAGCAGCAGTAGCCACAGCTATCAACCCCTGCAGTTCTATGATTACTCGCTTCTCATGCTTCCCGCCTATCTGCATAAACACGCCCTCTACCCCTACAAACGTCCCGCCTATCACGCGCACTCTGTCGCCTTTTTTCAGATTGAGCTTCGACGGGTCAAGATATGCTATCCGCTCTTCTTTGCTGCCCGACACCCTAATAAAACTTGCCATGTCTCTGTCTGGCACTATCACAGGCCTCAGCAACCCGTTCTCCTGACATACCATCGTATGCAGTGTTATCAGTCTGCGGGGTATTAAATACTGGCGTTCTTTTTCTATTCTTACAAAGATATAACCTGTCAACACACTTCGCTGCACCCACACAAACCGCCCATGCCGGTCACGCTGTCGCACCTTCTCCGTCGGGACAAAACATTCCACCCCAAAGATATTCTGCACATTCTGTTGAAGTGTCAACTCTTTCCCGTATGGGCAACGGAACACATACCAGCTCAGCATCAGTCTCGTCTGAAAATATCTCGTGTATACACCTTTTCCGCTACGTCATCCAAACAAGCATCATAACGGTTGGCTATGATCGCCTGGCTCTCTTGCTTGAACTTCTCCAAGTCGTTCACCACCTTGCTCCCGAAAAAAGTACTTCCATCCGGCAGCGTCGGTTCATAGATGATAACTGTCGCACCTTTGGCCTTCACCCGCTTCATCACACCTTGGATGCTCGACTGTCTGAAATTGTCGCTGTTGCTCTTCATCGTCAACCGGTACACCCCAATCACACACTCTTTCTCCTGCGACACATCCCAATTGTTATTATGGCTGTAATACGTGTAATATCCCGCTTTCTTCAGCACCTGGTCGGCGATAAAATCCTTACGGGTCTTGTTGCTGTCCACTATCGCCCTAATCAAATCCTGCGGCACATCGGCATAATTGGCCAGCAACTGCTTGGTATCCTTTGGCAGGCAATAGCCACCGTATCCAAACGACGGATTGTTGTAATGCGTCCCGATACGTGGGTCTAAACACACGCCCTGGATTATCCGCTGCGTATCCAATCCTTTCAACTCTGCGTAGGTGTCTAACTCGTTGAAATAACTCACCCTCAACGCCAGATACGTATTGGCAAACAACTTCACAGCCTCGGCCTCTGTCGTACCCATAAACAGCACGGGAACCTCTTCCACCATCGCACCCTCTTTGATAATGGCGGCAAACTTCTTGGCAGCTGCCTCCATCATTTCGTCTCCTTGCATATAGCCTACAATGATTCTCGAGGGATACAGGTTGTCATACAAAGCCTTCGACTCTCTCAGAAACTCCGGCGCAAACAATATCCTGTCTGTTCCATAACGTTCCATCACATTCTTAGCATATCCTACCGGCACCGTGCTCTTTATCACCATCACCGCATCGGCATTCACTTTTCTCACCTTCTCGATTACATCTTCCACTGCCGAAGTGTCAAAATAATTCTTCACACTGTCGTAATTGGTCGGAGCGGCTATCACTACAAACTCGGCACCCGCATATCCATTCTCCCAGTCTGTTGTTGCATTGAGTTTCAGAGTCTCTCGCAATATGAATTCTTCTTCGGGCTTGTCTCCTTGGCTCAAAACCTTGTCCTCGACAAAGAAGCGTTCTATATACTCATCTTGAATAGGCGACTCGCGACGGTTTACCATCTCTACGCGCTCTTCCACTATGTCCACCGCGGTAACCTCGTTATGCTGCGCTAACAATGTGGCTATACTCAGTCCTACATATCCGGTTCCTGCTACTGCTATTTTACACATTTCTCAATCTATTCTCTAACATTTTCTGCATCCCTCTTTTCCTTTCCTCTCCCACGGCGATGCCACGGTCAGTCACACACCTATATACGGCATAACTGGCCATTTTCTTTAAAATGCAAAAATACGTTTTTTTTTTCGATTAAGAACTTTTTTTATAAAAAATATGCAATAATAATAAATTCTCCGCGTTTTTATGCCACTATGATTGAATACCTACACCACGTGCTGGACAATGGGCTCCGGGTGCTGCTCCACCGCGACACCTCCACCCCGCTTGTCACCGTCAACCTGCTCTACTGTGCCGGTGCCCGCGACGAAAACCCTTCGCGTACAGGCTTTGCGCATCTTTTCGAACACCTCATGTTCGGCGGCACACGACGCTTCCCCGATTTCGACATGGTCGTCGACGAACTCGGCGGCGAAAGCAACGCTTTCACCAACAACGACTACACCAACTATTACATCACCCTCCCCGCCGAAGGCCTTCAACGAGCCTTGATTCTCGAGGCCGACCGCATGCGCGGCAACTGGGATACCGACGGCAACCATTGGAACGTCCTCGATGTCCAGCAACGCGTCGTCACCGAAGAATACAACCAAAGATACCTCAACCAACCCTACGGCGATGTATGGATGCACCTCCGCCCCCTCTGCTACCGCTCCCACCCCTATCGCTGGTGCACCATCGGCGCCGACATCCGCCATGTCCAGCAAGCTACCCTCGACGATGTTCGGTCCTTCTTCCACCGCTTCTACCGCCCTGACAATGCCATCCTCGCAATCGCAGGCAATATCGAACCTTCCGACACCCTCGGCATGGTTCAAGAGGCATTCTCCGACATCCACCCCGACTCTTCCTCTCCCGTCATCGACATCCGCCATCGTCTCTACCCCTCCGAGCCCACCCAGACTCAGCCTCGCAACGAGGACATCTACCGCGACATCCCTGCCAACGCCCTCTACATGGCCTGGCACATGTGCGACCGCTGGAACCCCGCCTACTACGCCTTCGACAAACTCAGCGACATCCTCAGCAACGGTCACTCATCAAGGCTCTACCGCAAACTTGTCCAGGAAACAGGACTATTCTCCGAACTCAACGCTTACATCACAGGCGACCTCGGCCCTGGCCTCTTTGTTGTTAGCGGTAAACTCAACGACAACAACCCCGCCGCCTTCTCCGTAGCACAGCAAGCCATTTTCGAACAAATAGAATGCCTCCATCACGACCTCTCCAACAACTCCACCGACATCCTCTCCGAACTCGAGAAAGTCTCCAACAAATACGAAAACACCTTCCTCCTCTCCCAATACAAAGCAAGCGACCGCGCGCTCAGCCTTTGTTACTACGATATGATAGGCAATCCCGACCTCATCAATCTCGAACCCCAACTCTACCGTCAGGTGTCAGTCCACGACCTCCTTCAGTCCATCTCCTCCCTCTCTTCCCAATCTTGCTCCACTCTCCGCATCCTTCAACGCAATCCTTAACCCTTTGTCAATATACAATTCCATCATAAATGAAAGAAATAATTAAAGCCATCCTCCGCTGGATTGTCAACATCCCATACGCCGAAATCTTCCGGCAAATCATCAATTTCATCGGCGACATTTTCCACCGCGCCCTCTTCACCGTCCTGCTTCCTAAACGCTTCCGCTCGCTCACCAAGCAGCAAATCTACACCATCATCTTCAAATCCGATACCCCCGCCGGCAAGAAATTCGACATCTGGCTCCTTGTCCTCATCGGACTCAACATCATCGTCATCATGCTCGAAAGCATGTCTGGAGCCGCCCGCTGGTTCTCCTTCTCTATGCGTCTCATCGGTTGGATTTTCACTATCATTTTCACCTTCGAATACTACCTCCGCATCTACTGTCTCAACAAACCCTGGCGCTACATCCTTTCTTTCTACGGCATCATCGACTTCCTCTCCATCTTCCCAGCTTGGCTCAGCCTCTTGCTCCCTGCCGCTTCCACACTCTCCGTACTCCGTCTCATGCGCATGCTCCGCATCTTCCGCATCTTCCGTATGCAACGTTTCCTCGACGAAAGCCGCTTCCTCCTCAACTCTCTCAAACGCAGCGGCGTCAAAATACTCATCTTCATGATGTTCGTATTCATCATGGCCGTCATCCTCGGTGCCGTCATGTACGGTATTGAGGGCGAATCCAACCCCGCCATCTCAAGCATCCCCCGCGGTGTCTATTGGGCTGTCGTCACCATCACCACCGTCGGCTACGGCGACATCGCTCCCGTCACTGCCACCGGCCAATTCATTTCAACCATCGTCATGCTCCTCGGTTACTCTATCATTGCCGTCCCCACAGGCATCGTCGCAGGCGAGACTATCGAAGAACACAAACAACGCCGTCACCACCACCGCAACCAACACAACCACACTCCCAACACCCATCACGACGACACCAATTCCAACTCCCATCACGACGATGACAATTCCAACACCGACAATCATTCACTCCCCGACGCTCCTTCCTACCCGAATACCTACAATCCCGACCCTGCCGCCCGAGTCCATTCCGAAGATTTAATGTAACTCCATATCATAAAATTTCACCCATAATGTAAGAAAATGGCTCTTGCCGCGTCTATATAGACATGAACGACAAAAGACCCAATCACCAAACTGCCCCGAAAAGGCAGAATCCTAATAACCCCAGACAAACGAGATGCAGTCTGGGGGCAGCAATTCAACAAAATAATACGCTCCCATGCCATTTCTGAATGATATTCCCACAGCCTCGGAGAGGCTGAATCCTATTAACCCCAGACAAACAAAGTGCAGTCTGGGGACTGCTATCAACAAAAAAATACACCCCAATGCCATTTCTAAATGATATTCCCACAGCCTCGGAGAGGCTGAATCCTATTAACCCCAGACAAACGAAGTGCAGTCTGGGGCTGCTATCCTCCGCAACCTTGCGTCCCGGAGGGACGCGATTTCAAAAACCCACCAATCCACACTATATTATCAAGTCATATTATTGTCACCCTCTTTTAAAATCAGATAAGAAAACAATGAAACGAAGCTTTACCGTTCTCCTGATGTTACTTGTCGGTACACTCTGTTTTGCTCAGAACATCGCCAAGCAAACACCATCCAAAACCATCACCGGAACTGTTACCGATGCCCGCACGGGGGAAACCCTCATCGGAGCCACCATCTACGACACCCTCTCCCACAAAGGCACCGTCACCAACCAGCATGGCCGATTCTCTCTCACCCTCCCCGGACAACGGGCGGTGCTTCGCATCTCTTTCGTTGGCTATCAATTGCAGTTTCACCCCGTCTCCCTCAACCAAAACACCCGCCTCAACGTCCAATTGGAAGGCTCCACAACCCTCGCCGAAGTACGAATCATCGGTCAGCGCACCCCCCACGTCGAAAGTTCACAGGCCAGCGCCATCGAAATCCCTGTCGAGCAAGTCCAAGCCATCCCCATGCTCTTTGGCGAGACCGACGTGGTCAAAGCCGTGCAGCTTCTCCCGGGTGTCCAGAACGGCAGTGAAGGAACGGCTGGCATGTACGTCCGTGGTGGCGGCCCCGACGAGAACCTCTTCCTCCTCGACGGCGTCCCCATGTACAATGTGAACCACCTCGGTGGTTTCTTCTCTGCCTTCAACTCCGATGCCGTCAAAAACATCCAACTCTATAAAGGAAGCTTCCCCGCCCGCTTCGGCAGCCGTCTCTCCTCTGTCCTCGACATCACCACCAACAACGGCAACGACAAAGAACTCCACGGCGGCGTCAGCGTCGGCTTCATCTCCGCCAAAGCCTATCTCGAAGGCCCCATCATCAAAGAAAAAACCACCTTCTCCATATCCGCTCGCCGCACCTACGGCGACATCCTCGCCCAACCTTTCATCTCTTTTATCGCCGCTACCGAAGCCGACATCGGCAAAATCAACTTCGGCTATTATTTCTACGACGTCAACGCTAAGGTAACCCATCGCTTCAACGACCGCAGCCGACTCTACGCCTCCTTCTACATGGGCGACGACGCCATCTACCTCCGCTTTAAGCAGGCCGACAGCTACATGTATAATAATTTCTTACGCTTCCGCTACCACTGGGGCAACATCGTCTCCAGTGTCCGCTGGAACTACGAGCTCACCCCCCAACTCTTCATGAACCTCAGCGGTGCCTTCACCCGCTACCGCAGCAATCTCTCCGTTACCGAAGAGTTAGTCAACAGAACCCGTAACGAAAATTGGTATTACACCATGGGTCTTAATTCCGGCATCCGCGACTTCTCCACCAATGCCGACTTCGACTATACCCCGACCCCCGACCACGCCATCAAATTCGGCTCTCGCTATGTCTTCCACCACTTCACCCCCGAAACAACAAGCGTCAAAGAATCCGACAACAGTGAAGAAACACCCACCATCGACACCATCGTCGGACAAAGCAATATCGGCGCACACGAAGCCATGGTCTACTTCGAGGACGACTGGCGCATCAACGACCATTTCAAAGTCAACCTCGGCCTCAACTTTACCGGTTTCGCCGTTCAGGACAAATTCTACCCCTCCCTCCAACCACGTCTCAGCGGCCGCTACCTCTTCAGCGACAAGTTCTCTGCCAAAGTCGGCTACGCCTACATGACCCAATATCTCCACCTCCTCAGCACCTCTTCCGTCTCCCTCCCAACCGACCTCTGGGTTCCTGTCACCGCTCATATCACTCCTATGAACTCCCACCAAGTGGCCGCCGGACTTTTCTACAACCTCCTCGACTCCCTCAACCTTTCTGTCGAAGGCTACTACAAAAACATGGACAACCTGCTCGAATACAAAGACGGTGCCTCCTTCTGGGGCAACTCCCAAGGTTGGGAAAATAAAGTCTGCATGGGCCGCGGCTGGGCTTACGGTGTGGAATTCCTTGCCCAGAAAACAGTTGGCAAACTCACCGGCTGGCTCGGCTACACTTGGAGCCACACCTACCGACTCTTCGACCGCCCCGGCCAGGAGCTCAACAACGGCAAACCCTTCCCTGCAAAATATGACCGTCGCCACGATGTCAGCATAGTTCTTACCTACAAGTTCAGCGAACGGTTCGACGCAAGCCTCACCTGGGTCTTCTCCTCTGGCAATGCCGCCACCCTCGCCCTCCAGCAGTTCGACCCCACTATGGGCGAAAACTACTACTATAACTCCGTCGACTACATCTCTTCTCGCAACAACTACCGCATGCCTAACTACCACCGTATGGACATAAGCCTCAACTGGCACAAGAAACTAAAACATGGCAAACGGACCATCAACCTCAGCGTCTACAACCTCTACAACCACCAAAACCCATACATCCTCTTCACCGACACCTCCTGGCCAGAAGGCAACCTTAGCCTGAAACAACTCTCCATCTTCCCCATCCTCCCCACAGTAAGCTACATCTGGCATCTATAAAATCTACAGCATCTATCATATCTATCAATTAATCCCCCCCAAAAAAAACAATGAAACATTCAGCAATAATCCCAGTCCTCGCAGCCCTGCTTTTCGCAACCGCCTGCACCAAAACAATAGAATTCGACGGCCAGCAAACCCAATCCTTGCCCGTTCTTATCTCGCTCCCCAATTCCGACTCCACCCTCTCTCTCCGCCTCACCTATAGCCGCTTCTTCCTCGACAACTCGCCCGTCACTCCCATCAAAAACGCCTCCATACGCGTCGAACTCAACGGCTCCAACCCTTCCGTCTCCTTCTCCCCCAAAGACAACGGTGTCTACCTCTCCAACCTCGTTCTTCATGACAACGACACCCTCACCCTCTTCGTCTCCATCCCCAACAAAGGCGAAATCTCTGCCGGATGCCGTATGCCTTTCCGCCCTCATATCTCCGACCTCGCCACCGACTCCATCCACATCGATTCATACTCATACCCTAACGATCCCTACAATCCCAATGATTCCACGCTCCACTACTGGGCCGAAGGCAACCTCCACTTCCACTTTACCCTCCACGACGCTGCCGACCAAGACAACTACTACATGATTTGCGCATACACAATCAATAACAACACTCAATATAAATCATACTATGAACTTGACATCGAAGACAATATACTCTTCGACAACACAGGCTCCAACGAACATATCAACCTCGACATCGAAGACGACCCCTCTATGGGCTCTCAAATCTTCTTCACCGACGAGCGCATCAATGGCCACAATCACACCATCAAAGGCCAGATATGCTACCACTACGCCGATTTAAGCCAGGAAACTCCTTACATTGAAGTCAGAGCCCTTAGCCGCGACACCTACCTCCATCTCATCACAAAAAACAAACAATCCCAAAGCAACGACATTCTGGGCTTCATTTCCGAGCCTGTCCAAATCCACAGCAACGTCCATGGCGGAATAGGCATCCTCGGTGCCCAATCCGCTGTCGTCCAGCCCATCAATCTTATTAAATAGCAACCTCATCATGAGAATCCTCGTCACAGACAACACCCACCCCATCCTCCACGACCTCCTGCGCCAAGCCGGCCATGAGGTCACCGTCAACACCTCCCTCGACTACAACGCCCTGCTCTGCGTCATCAGCCAGTTCGACGCTCTCGTCGTCCGCAGCAAAGTCATCATCGACCGTCCCTTCCTCGACCACGCCCGCCATCTCCGTTGCATCGGCCGCCTCGGTGCCGGCATGGAGACCATCGATGTAAACTATGCCGAAAGCCTCGGCATCCGCTGCCTCAACTCCCCCGAAGGCAATCGCGACGCTGTAGGCGAACACGCCCTCGGCCTCCTCCTCGCACTATTCAACAATATCGCCCGCGCCGATGCCGAAGTTCGTCAAGGTCTTTGGCAACGCGAAGCCAACCGCGGGCTCGAACTCAAAGGCCGCACCGTCGGCATCATCGGCTTCGGCAATATGGGCAGTGCCTTTGCCCAACGGCTTCAAGGCTTCGACTGCACCGTCATCGCCTACGACAAATACAAACCCTCCGGCTACGCCCCTGCCTACGTCCAGGAAGTCTCCCTCTCCCAACTGCAGGAACGTGCCCAAGTCCTCAGCCTCCACGTACCCCTCACACCCGAAACCCGCCACATGGTCAACGACTCCTTTATCCAGCGTTTCCGCCATCCCTTCCACCTCATCAATACCTCCCGTGGTGCCGTAGTGGACACCCCCAGCCTAGTTCGCGCACTCGACAACGGACACATGCTCGGTGCCGCCCTCGATGTCATAGAGTACGAAGACATGACCCGCGACGGCCTCGACCTCGACCACCTGCCCGACGCTTTCCGCTACCTGTTCAACTCCCCCCGCACAGTTCTCTCCCCTCACGTCGCCGGTTGGACCGTAGAATCTAAAGAAAAACTCGCCAGCGTCCTAGCCCAAAAGATAATAGAAACCCTATCCCTACCCAATCACAGAAACCCCTAATCAATCTTAGAAACTCTTAGGTAATCTTAGAAATTCCTAAAAAATCATAGAAATCCAAAAAAGGAACCCCCTCATGCTGATAGTAAAAGAAAGCATCGTCTCCGACGACATAGCCGAATGCCGCTTCTGCTGCGACCTTTCCCAATGCAAAGGAGAGTGCTGCATCGAAGGCGACTATGGCGCACCCCTTCTCGAAGAGGAAATACCCATCCTCCAGCGCATCCTGCCCCAAGTGCAACCCTACATGACCCCCGAAGGACTGCAAGCCGTCGCTGAACAAGGCGTCTCCACCCTCGACAACGCCGCCGAACCCTGCACCCCGCTCGTCAACAACCGCGAATGTGCCTACGTGGCTTGGGCTCCCGACGGCACCGCCCTCTGCGCCATCGAGCAAGCCTACCGCGACGGCAAGACCGACTTCATCAAACCCGTCTCCTGCCACCTCTACCCAATCCGCGTTGACGAATACGGCGAATTCACCGCTGTCAACTATCACCGCTGGGACGTCTGCAGCTGTGCCGTAAAAAAAGGCAACGAATGCGGCGTCCCCCTCTATCAATACCTTCGAGAACCCTTAATACGCCGTTTCGGCCAAGATTGGTACGACGAACTCCTCGAACAGTGCTCCAATCCCCAACACCGTTGAAAGAATTATAGAGACTACACCAACAGAGCCCTCCTCATTAGTGTCCCCAAGAACGTGCTAACAGCACGTAATCCTATTAACCCCGCACAAAACGAAATGCAGTGTGGGGTAGACATACCTCTATCTCTGTGTGCTGAAGGCACACTACTAAATTCAGCCACACCTCACCCCATCCGATAGACCCAATCGCCCCAAGCACATCCCCATTCTTCACAACCCTATAGAAGAAAAAATTTCACACCCCAAACAATATTTTTCACCAACCCATGTTATTGCATAATCATGGACAAAGAAACAAGAAAACAATATGCTTTCGTGTGGTACCTCCTCGGTGCCATTCTGGTCGTCGACCAAATAGTCAAGATATGGGTTAAGACACACATGCAAATCGGCGAGGACATCCCGCTGATTGGCGACTGGTGCAGGCTTCATTTTGTGGAGAACGAAGGGTTCGCCTTCGGTATGAAACTGGGTGGCAGCGCAGGCAAGATCATCCTCACACTGTTCCGACTCTTTGCATCGGGTGCCCTGCTTTGGTTCATACTTCATAAAATGAACCGCGGTATGCGCAAACCTATGGCAATATGCCTCACCCTGATTTTAGCCGGTGCCATAGGCAACCTCATCGACAGTTTCTTCTATGGTCTCATCTTCAACGAGAGCTACTATAATGTGGCACAACTCTTCCCGCCCGAAGGTGGCTACGCCCCGCTTCTTCAAGGACGTGTGGTTGACATGTTCTATTTCCCTCTGTTTGAATTCACTTGGCCTGAATGGGTTCCCTTCTGCGGAGGTGAGCACTTCGCTTTCTTCAACGCCATCTTCAATGTCGCGGATGCCGCTATCACCATCGGGGTTATTTGGATTTTAATATACTTATTATTAGATAGTTCTAAACAAAAGACTCCCAAATCAGAGTCCATCGAGGAAACTAACCAAAAAACCGAAAAAATTGAAGCCTGACAGCCGTTTTATCAAAGAGGAAAACAAACTTCACCTAAAAAATAATCACCACAAAAGCAACATATTACAACTTTTTTTCAAAAAAAATTTTGTCAAATAAAAAAAAAGCAGTAATTTTGCAACCGATTTCAAAGAGAGACAATCTGATATTTGAAATGATGGCGTTGTAGCTCAGTTGGTAGAGCAGAGGACTGAAAATCCTTGTGTCACTGGTTCAATTCCAGTCAATGCCACGGAAACAGCAAGTCTGTTTTAGGAAAAAGGGAGGTCTGGTGACGCTCCCTTTTTTGTTTTACAGACATCGCGCGACTACCGTCGCCCCTCTACACTGCCTCCGCTCCCCGCATGCCACGCGGGTCTTGTTAATTAACGATTACCGGGTTCTAAAACAAATGTGCTCTATGTCTAAAATTCTGGTGGTGGACGACGAACTGGATCTATGCGAAATCCTTCGCTTTGACCTCTCCAACGAAGGGTTCGACGTAACCACATGCTCCAGCGCAGAAGAAGCCCTCGTTCGCTTGTCCTCCGATCCTTCATCGTTCGACCTTATCCTCCTTGACGTCATGATGGAGCACATGTCCGGCTTCGACATGGCACGTCACCTCCGTTCCTCCGGCAACGACACCCCAATCATCTTCCTCACCGCCCGCGACAGCCACGACGACCAACTGGCAGGCTTTGATTGCGGCGCCGACGACTACATCACCAAACCTTTCTCTTTTGATACCGTCCTCGCCCGCGTAAAAGCCGTACTGAAACGCACCGCGCACCCGACCCCAAAGGACAATCCCCACTCCGACCACCTTTTCCATTCCGGCAGCCTTTCCATCGACATGAGCCAAGGCAACGTAACCGCCAACGGCAAAAATGTTGTCCTCACACGGCGCGAATTCATGATTCTCCGTCTGATGGCCGAGAAACCAAACCACTACTTTAGCCGTGAGGAAATCATGGTTGCCGTGTGGCCCAACGATGCTTTGGTCAACGACCGCAGCGTCGATGTCCATATCGCCCGTCTGAGGAAGAAACTCGGCAGCGAAGGCCGTCGCATCACCAACCGCACCGGTTTCGGATATGCCCTCACAACCGACGATTGACCCCACTCCGCCCAACCTCCCAATTCAACAAACCATGTTATTTATCCTGATACTACTGATAGCCGCCCTCGCCACCTGCGTGTGGATGGCCATCCGTCTCAAACGCCAGGTCCGTCGCGAACAGCAGCTTCGCACCGAAGCCGAAGCCTCCAAGCACCAGATTATCATCGAGCAGCAACGCAACCGCCAGCTGAAACAGGAAATGACCAACAACATAGCCCACGAACTCAAAACCCCCGTGAGCTCCATCCGCGGCTATCTCGAAATCCTTCTCGGCGAAAAACCTGTCAGCGACAGCCAGCGCCGTTATTTCATGGAACGCTGTTACAGCCAAACGCTCCGCCTTTCCGACCTGATAAACGATGTCGCCCTTATCAACAAACTGGAAGAAAGCGACGAGCTCTTCGAACGTGAGCAAGTCAACATCCGCGAACAAGCCCAGGAAGCCATCCGCGAACTAAGCCTCGCAGCCGAACAGCACAACACCATCATAGAAAACAACCTGCCCGACAACATCATTGTCGAGGGCAACAGTATGCTGATCTACTCCATCTTCCGCAACCTTATAGAAAACTCCATCGAGTACGCCGGCGACGGCTGCACAGTGAGCATGGGATGCTACAAACCCGCCACCGAGAGCCAATTCTTCATCCTCCTCTACGACACTGGCAAAGGGGTCGAAAACGAATACCTCCCGCGTCTTTTCGACCGCTTTGTACGCATCGACGAAGGGCGGAGCCGCAAAAACGGCGGCACAGGTCTGGGTCTCTCCATCGTAAAACATGCAGTCCTCTTCCACGGAGGCGACATCTACGTCAAGAACCGCGACGGAGGTGGTTTGGAATTTTACTTCTCTCTCAATCGCGGCAAAACCGAGAATTAACCGCCCTTCCTCCCGCCAACCCCTCTCCCACCTTTGCAACAAACAATAAAACCATATCATCATGCATATAACACCTATACAACTTCGTTTTAACGACATCGACCAGATGGGACATGTAAACAATGCCGTCATCATGGAATTCTTCGACCTCGGCAAATCCGAATACTTCACTGCCATCGGGCTCCCTCCCGAAGAAGGCGAATTCACCGTCATGGTTGTTCACGTCGAGGTGGATTTCCAACGGCAAATCCACTACCACGACAAAATACATGTCACCACCACTGTCGACCACTTCGGAAAGAAAAGCCTTGCCATGAAACAGCAGGTCATCAATACCGATACCGGCCTCCCTTGCGCCACCTGCCGTACCGTCTTGTCAGGCTTCTCTCGCAAAACTCTTCAGTCCGAACTCATCCCCGACACAATAAAAGAACGCATCCTGCGTTATGATGCTACACCCGAACAGGCAAACAACGCCTAACCCGCCTTGTCCTTCCTATATCCGGGCTTATTATAAAACGTGATTACACCATGAAAAACAGCGTATTGTTGATTTATACCGGCGGCACCATCGGCATGGTGCAAGATGAAAGGGGCGCGCTAAGACCCTTCCCCATGGAACGCATCTACGACCTCGTCCCCGAGCTGCACCGGTGCCCTTACCGCATCGACACCTGCCAACTCGACCGCATCATCGACTCTTCCAACATGTCCCCCGACTTTTGGGTCGACATAGCCGAAGCTATAGAGAAACGATACGACGACTACGACGGCTTCGTCGTCCTTCATGGCACTGACACCATGGCCTACACAGCCTCGGCTCTGAGCTTCATGTTCAAGAATCTCTCCAAACCCATCATCCTCACCGGTAGCCAACTGCCCATGGGTGTGCTCCGCACCGACGGCCGTGAGAACATCATCTGTGCCTTGGAGCTGGCCTCTTGCCGCGAAGCCTACATCCCCGAGGTCTGCCTCTTCTTCGAAAATCATCTATATCGCGGCAACCGCAGCACCAAAGTCAGCGCCGAGAACTTCGATGCCTTTTGCAGTTTCAATTTCCCCTCCTTGGCCAAGGCAGGCATTAAATTCAGTTTCAAACCGCATCTCTTCATGCCTAGCGGCACCGAACCCCTCCAAGTTCGGAAGAAATTTGACCGCAACATCGCCGTCCTCAAACTCTTCCCCGGCATAACGCCCCAGGTGGTCAACGCCATCCTCCACGCCGAAAATCTCCACGGTATCATCATCGAAACCTTTGGCAGCGGCAACGCCCCCACCGAAGAATGGTTCATCCAGGCCATGAACGACGCCCTCCAGCGTGGCATCATCGTCCTCAACGTCACCCAGTGCAAAGCCGGTGCCGTCATCATGGGACAGTACGAAGCCAGCTGCGAACTCAACCGCATCGGCATCATCGGTGGCAACGACATCACCCTCGAAGCCGCCGTCACCAAACTCATGTACCTCCTCGGCACCTATCCCGATGACCTTGACCACGTCCGCCACTGCCTCCAACGTCCGCTCAGGGGCGAAATGACCACATCCCGATGAAGAAAACCCTCCCATACCTCCTCGCCTTACTCTGCATCCCGCTCTCCCTTTTCGGGCAAACCCGGCCTTCCCACCTCGGCTCTTTCGACAACCAGAAACTGCACTGGGGTATTCAGGTCGGCTATACCATGTCCAAATTCGACCTCCGCTATTCCGAAGATGAAACGCTCCGCAAAACCATCCTCGGCGTCACCTCCTACTACAGCCCCGGCTTCCACATCCACGTCATCGGAGACCTCCGACTTAACGACAACTTCAACCTCCGCCTCCTCCCCGGCATCACCCTCATCAGCCGCGACATGTCATACTCCTGGAGCGAGGAATACACCTCCACCCACTGGAAATACGACCTCAAACGGAATGTCGAATCCGTCTATGCCGAACTCCCCTTCCAATTGAAATTCCGTGCCAAACGCTACACCAATTTCCGTCCCTATCTCATTGCCGGAGCCTGTTTCGGCTACGACTGTGCCGCCCTCTTCAAAAACAAAAACAACAACGAGGAGAGCATCATCCGTCTAAATCCAGTCGACCTTCGCTATACAGCCGGTGTCGGTTTCGACTTCTTTCTCCGCTACGTCAAATTCGCCATCGAATTGAAAATGTCTCTCGGCTTTGTCGACCTCAAGGTTATGGACGACGACTACTACACTCAGTCCACAAACAACCTCCTTTCCCGAACCTTCATGCTTTCATTCACTTTTGAATAGGCCATGCGGAAAATCATCGACATAGACCTCCGTCCCCAAGAATACACCTCGCCGACGCTCCTCCTCAAAGCTGCCGCCCGTTCTGCCGCTATCCCCGAAAGCGAAATCTCCCATGTCCAGATTCTCCGCCGCAGCCTCGACTCACGCCGTGGCATCCGTTATCACACCACAGTCGAACTATACTGCCACGAACCTTTCGTCCCCGCCGACTACCGTGGCCTCTATCAAGACTGCCACACCAAACCCTCCGTCATCATCGTCGGCGCCGGTCCTGCCGGACTGTTCGCTGCCCTAAGGGCTCTCGAATGCGGCCTCCGGCCCGTCATTATCGAACGCGGTCAACCCGTCCAACAACGCGCCCTCGATATCGCACTTCTCGGCCGCACCCGTCAGGTCAACCCCGAAAGCAACTGGTGCTTCGGCGAAGGCGGTGCCGGAACCTACTCCGACGGCAAACTATACACCCGCAGCACCAAGCGTGGCGACACAACCTATGTCATCCAACGCTTCATCGAACACGGCGCCGACCCCGCCATCGCCATCGACGCCCACGCCCATATAGGCACCGACCGCCTCAGCGGCATCATCGCCAACATGCGCAACACCATCCTCGGGCATGGCGGCGAATACCACTTCTCAACGCATGTCACCGACCTCCTCGTCCAACGTTCCGGAGCCGAACAACGCGTCTGCGGTGTTCTCGACTCCCAAGGCAACGAATACCGCGGCATCGCCGTCATCCTCGCCACAGGCCACTCCGCCCGCGACATCTACCGACTATTCTCCTCCAAGGGATGGCTGCTCCAACCCAAACCCTTCGCTCTTGGCATCCGCGTCGAGCATCCCCAAAGTCTCATCAACGAAATACAATACCACCGCTCCCCCGACATGCGTTTCCTTCCCCCCGCCGCCTACAGCCTCACCACCCAGGTCGACAACCACGGAGTCTTCTCCTTCTGCATGTGCCCGGGCGGTGTCATCGTCCCCGCCGCCACCGGCAGCGGCCAGCAGGTAGTCAACGGCATGAGCAACTCCTCCCGCAACTCCCCCTACGCCAACAGCGGCATAGCCGTCACCGTAGGACTTGACGATGCTCCCCAATACGCCGACTACGGTCCCTTGGCACTTCTGCATTTTCAAGAAGATGTAGAACGGACCATCTTCCAAGCCGTCGGCAACACCATCTCAGCCCCCATCCAACGGCTCACCGACTTCTGCCAAGGAGTCATGAGTCGTAACAACAACCCAAGCAACTACATCGGCCCTACAGTCAACAGCCCTCTCCACCAACTGCTGCCCCCTTTCATTACGCGCTGCCTTCAGCAGGGTCTAAAGCAATTCGACTCCAAGATGCACGGCTTCTATACCTCGCAGGCAAGCATCCTCGCTGTGGAAAGCCGCACCTCCTCCCCTGTCAGGATTCCCCGCGACGAGACCATGCAACACCCTCAACTCCGCGGTCTCTACCCCTGTGGCGAAGGAGCCGGATATGCCGGCGGCATCGTCTCCTCGGCCATGGACGGCATCAAAGCCGTCGAGACCCTCTCCTCCCATATTTCACAAATCTCTTAACCCACCCCCTTTCGCCATGGACTTTCAACTAAAATCAAACTTCTCCCCCATGGGCGACCAACCCGAAGCCATACGCCAGCTTGTCGAAGGCATACGCAGCGGGCAGCGCGCCCAAGTGCTGCAAGGCGTCACTGGCAGTGGCAAAACCTTCACCGTCGCCAACGTCATTGCCCAACTGGGGCGTCCCACCCTCGTCCTCAGCCATAACAAAACCCTCGCCGCGCAACTCTACGGTGAATTCAAGCAATTCTTCCCCGACAACGCCGTGGAGTATTTCGTCTCCTACTACGACTACTACCAACCCGAAGCCTACATCCCCGCCACCAACACCTACATCGAAAAAGACCTTGCCATCAACGACGACCTCGACAAACTCCGTCTCCGCGCCTCCTCGGCACTCCTCAGCGGGCGTCGCGACGTGATTGTCGTCAGTTCTGTCAGCTGCATCTACGGCATCGGCAACCCCGAGGAATTCAAACGGGGCACCGTACACGTTAAAGTCGGCGACCGCATACGGCGCGACGCCCTCCTCCTCCAACTCCTCGACGCACAATACGTCCGCAACGAAATAGAATTCACCAACGGCCGTTTCCGTGTCAAAGGCGACACCATCGACATTTTCCCCTCCTTTGCCGACTTCTGCTACCGTATCAGCTTCTGGGACGATGAAATCGAATCCATTGAAAGCTTCGACCCCATAAGCGGGCAACGCATCGACACTTACGACCAGGCAATCATCTACCCCGCCAGCAACTTCCTCACCTCCAAAGAGAACATGGCCTCCGCCTTGCGCCAGATTCAATCCGACATGTTCCAACAACGCGACTATTTCTACTCCGTCGACAAACCCCTCGAAGCCAAACGTCTCGAAGAACGCGTCAACTACGACCTCGAGATGATACAGGAACTCGGCTATTGCAGCGGCATCGAAAACTACTCCCGCTATTTCGACGGACGTGCCCCCGGCAGCCGTCCCTTCTGCCTCATAGACTATTTTCCACCCGACTTCCTTCTTGTTGTAGACGAAAGCCACGTCACCGTGCCCCAGATTGGAGCCATGTACGGTGGCGACCGCTCCCGCAAAAAATCACTCGTCGAATACGGCTTCCGTCTCCCCTCGGCACTCGACAACCGCCCCCTCACCTACGACGAATTCTACTCCATCACAGGCCCCACCATCTACATCAGCGCTACCCCTGCCAACTACGAACTCAACGAAGCCGAAGGCGTTGTGGTAGAACAAATCATCCGTCCCACCGGTCTTCTCGACCCCGTTGTCGAAGTGCGTCCCGCCGTCAGCCAGGTCGACGACCTCCTCGACGAAATAGAAAAAACTGTCTCCAAACACGAACGCGTACTCGTAACCGCCCTCACCAAACGCATGGCCGAAGAGATGTCCTCCTACCTCATCAACCTCGGCATACGCAGCAAATACATCCACAGCGACGTCGACACCCTCGAACGCGTCGAAATCATGCGCGATCTCCGTATGGGAGTCTTCGACGTCCTCGTAGGCGTCAACCTCCTGCGTGAAGGCCTCGACCTTCCTGAAGTGTCGCTCGTTGCCATCCTCGACGCCGACAAAGAAGGATTCCTCCGCAGCGACCGCGCCCTCATACAGACCATCGGCCGCGCCGCCCGTAACGTCCACAGCAAAGCCATCCTCTACGGCGACACCATCACAGGCAGCATGCAACGTGCCATAGACGAAACCAACCGCCACCGCGAAAAACAGATACGCTACAACCTTGAACACGGCATTGTACCCCGCCAGATAGTCAAAAGCACCGAATCCATCATTGGAACCACCAGCGTAATAGAGCGGGCTGCCCAAGAGCACGAAGAAACGAAAGCTCCCGAACCTCCCAACATCCCCAACATAGCCGCCTCCCCCTACGCCCTCAACACCCCTGCACACCCTTCCAAACAAAAATCCAGCCACTCCCCCGTTGCCGCCGAAGAGAAAAATTTCTACAACTTAGACCCCGACAGCAACCCCTTCCAAGAGACCCCCGCCGCCAAAGACGACAACCTGCAATGGTGCAACAAAACACAAGCCCAACTGCGCAAAGAAATTCGCGAAACTCAGCGCAAAATGCAGCAAGCCGCAAAAGAGATGGACTTCCTGGCCGCCGCCAAATACCGCGACCAGATAAGAGCCATGCAGCAAGCCCTGGAAACAGCCCGCTAACCCTCCTTAAATAAAGTGAAGATTGAAAAGGTAACCTCTAAAAATTGCCCCGAAAAGGCATAAATATACTTAGCTCAATGGCAACGCCTTGGGTAAATCAACCAGAGTCTCTTGAATTCGTGAATTCGTAAATCTTTTTAATGCGCCAAGGACTAACACATTAACACATTAACACGTTAACACATTCAATATAGTGAAATATGAAAAAAATCGTTTTAGGAATAATGTTGTGCTGCTTGCCCGGATTGGCACTGCTGGCTCAACCTGTCATTTACGGCTTGCCTTATAGCCAGGGGTTTGAATCTGGTCTGAGTGACTGGACCGCCATCGACTACAACAACGACAGCCGCACGTGGAGCACCACCTCCGGCGGCGGTGTGCCGGGTGCAGGCGGCAGCACGGGCTTTGCCAGCTCGTCTTCGTATGCGGGCGGCGTGGACTTCGCTCCCGACGATTTCCTGATAAGCCCCCGCATCGCGGTGAACAGCCCTGCAGTTCTCACCTGGTGGCACAGGGTTGCGAACGCAGCCTACCCTGCCGACCACTACTCGGTTTATATCTCCACCACGGGAGGCACGGTGGCCGACTTCTTGGCCACGACTCCGGTGTTCAGCGTGACGCCCACAGATCTGGAATACGGCATTTGGCTGAAGCAGACGGTGGATCTCTCGGCATACGTTGGCGACACAATCAGCGTGGCGTTTCGTCATCACGACTGCTACGGCCAGTTTTCCATCATGATTGACAACGTAGAGGTGGTTTCCTTCTCGTCGCCGTGGACTGTGGGCGACACGGTGCCATGGAGCACCACATTCGACACGCCCGACACAGGCTGGACTTTTCTGGGTCGCTCCAATGGCTGGTATATCGGCGCGCCCGGTGCCCTAAACGGAAGCGGCGGCATGTATGTGAGCGGCGACGGCGGCACCACCAACAGCTATGACAGAACAGCATGGAACAGCCGTTTCCATTGGGCTGCGCGTCCCCTGCATTTTTCCGACAGCGGAGACTACCGTGTGGATTACGACTGGAAGTGCGACGGTTATTACAATTCCAGCATTGACACCTACTTTGACCATATTCGGGTGATGCTGGCGCCGGTGTATGCCGAGCTGGACACAGCCCTTTTCTTCGGCTACGGCATTTCCCACACCACCAACAACTGGGTTCCCAACGGCTGGATCAGCCTTTCCGACACCAACGGCCGACATCTCCTCGCCGGGGAGAGCGGCTGGACCCACCATGCGCAGGGGTTCGCTGTGCCCGCGGCGGGCGACTACCTGCTGCTGGTGCTCTCGGCCAACGGCAATTCCTATTCCGCGGGCAATAACACCCCGGCGGCCATCGACAATCTCAGCCTCTCCGCAATCTCCTGCCGCAACACCCTCGACACGCTGCGTCTTACGGCGGGCGACAACCATGGGCTCACCGTCAGTTGGGACGACCCAGCAGCCTCGCTATGGGCTGTCTATGCAGGCGACTCGCTCTGCGGCACCACCTCCAACTCCAGTTACTACATAGCCAGCCCCGCTTTGGCCGCGGCCACATGTCAAGGCACGTTTCCCGTCATTGGCGTGAGCCCCGTCTGCGCCGCGGGCGACACCGCCCTGCCGAGGATTCTCGACGCCAGATGGAACGGCTATGGGGAGAACGGCACCACCGTCACCTGCGAGCCTTTTGCCTTGCCCTACAGCGAGGACTTCGAGTCGTACCCCTGCGGAGTAGGGGAACAACTTGGCTGGTACCATCCTCAGGGACCAGCCTTCTCGGTCAGAACCGACAGCGCCCCTGCCGGACTCCCCGCTCATTCCCCGCGCATTTTAAGACTGCCGGCCATCAGCGGCTACCATTCGCACATCGTTACGCCCCGGTTCAACGCCCCCGGCAATGGTCTGATGGTCAGTTTCTGGGCTCTCATAGAGGGGAGAGCCGACCATCGCGACACGTTGGCATGCCTGCATGTAGGCACCTATGACTACGACAGCACTTTCACCCAACTGCTGACCGTCCGTGGCGGTGAATCTCCGAGCCAATGGCGCCAGTATGTCTTCGTGACCGACAGCCTCACCGACAGTGCCATGGTGGGCATCAGCTTCGAGTTCACCTCCACCCTGTCCTCCCCCACCTTGACCTGCTACATTGACGATGTAGAAGTAACTATGCTACGGGGCGATTCGGTACCTCCAAGGGTGACTATCAGTGGTCCCTCCACCGCCGTTGCTATCCTCGACACCGTCATGCTCACGGCCAATTTGATTCAAGGCGACACGGCAGGCCTCTCCTTCAACTGGCACTCGTCTCTGCTCGACACCGACATGGTGGATGCGGGACCTGTGGTGGCATTAAACTACTCGGTCGTGGGGGTGGACACCATTACCCTTATCGCCTCCAATGCTTTCGGCAGCGACACCTCTACACACATCCTTACCGTGAACGACAATCTGACTGTTTCCATCCGTGGTGCCTCCACTGCCTATGTCGGCGACACGCTCACATTCGCCGCCACACTCGCCGGTGCCGACACGGCAGGCCTTGTTTTCAGCTGGCATTCGTCGCTGCTCAACACCGTCTGGGCGGCTGCTGGGCCTGCGGTGTCGTTGACCTATCCATCCGTGGGGGTGGACACCCTTACCCTGACGGTTGCCAACACCCACGGCAACCATTTCGCCACAAAGATTATAGCTGTGCAGTCGTGCGGCATCGTTGGCAGCTTCCCCTACAGCGAGGATTTCGACGGCTACGGCTGGCCCAACCGCGAGCCCTGCTGGATTGTGCGCACTCCGGTGGGACTGCTCGACAACGAATGGCGCCGGACTTATGTCGGAGTAGGCGGCAGTGGCGTTTACTGCATGTATTCGAATGGCAACAGCACCGGACGACCCTACGACGCGTGGCTCGTAACGCCCGCCATCGAACTGCCCTCCACCAGCCACGGCATCAGTTTTGATTTTCTCCTAAAGACACAGTATCTCGCCCAATTTGCCGTACTGGTCAGCCCCACGGGAGACCCCTGGTACGACGGCTTTACCGACACGATATACAACATACACAACGACCTTACGCCCTACCCAGGCAGCTGGACCACCGTATCCCTGCCACTCGACACCTATGCCGGACGCCATATCCGCATCGCTTTTGTTCACCATAGCGATCTCGGCAGCCTGAGCAACGTGAGAATCGACGCCCTGTCCATAGCCGTCAACCCTCTGCCCGCCAACACCGTCAGCGTCGCCAGTGCCGACCCAACAATGGGCACAGTCAGCGGTGGCGGTAATTATGCCGACAGCAGCCTGGCAACCATCACTGCCCTGCCCTATGAAGGCTGCAGGTTCGTCGGTTGGAACGACGGCGACACCACCAACCCGCGCCAAGTGCTGGTGGTAAGCGACACCGCTTTCATTGCCTACTTCACCCGCGACACCCTCTTGCGCACTGTCTCGGTGTCGGCCAATGTAGACGGGGTCTGCGAAACCTACGGCAGCGGAATCTATGCCGATAGCAGCATGGTCGAAATAGGATACTCTATGATGGACACCACCACTGAAGGAGGACATTGGAACTTCCTCGGCTGGAGCGACGGTCTCTGGGAGAATCCGCGAAATATCCTCGTCACCTCCGACACCACCCTCATGGTCCTCTTCGAGTGGGTGGACGATACCACCGAAGGGATTGAAGAAACAGAAAGGTCAAAGATGATAGTTGAGATTTACCCCAATCCTACCCACGGCGACATCATTGTCAACGTCAGCTGTTTAGCCACCATGACGGTACTTGACCTTACAGGCCGCATCGTTATTCCTCCAACCCCTATCAATAATACATTCCACATACCTCACGCCTCATTATCACCGGGCATCTACTTCGTCCGTGTGACCACCATTGAAGGAACTGTTGTCAAGAAACTAATCAAGAAATAATTGAATCAAACCATATCTACACAAAATCAAAGCAAAATGAAAAAGCATCTCCTCACCCTCGCAGCCATTGCCTTGGCCACCATGTTGGCCGCCCAACCCCGTACCGCTCACCGCCACAACAACAACGGCCATGCCCACATGCCCGCCACCCCGTCCATCATAGTCGAAGCACAACAAGGCGAATCATTCCAAGTATACGTGGACGGAGACCAGATCAACTTCGCTCCTAATTCGAAAGTCATTGTAGAAAACCTCGACAGCCGCCTGCATGAAGTCATCGTTGTGTTGACCCATCCCGCGCGCAAAGCCGGAACCGTGCAACTATATGCCGAACCAAACGGCACCCAAGTAATCGTCGACTATGACCACCGTCGCCAACAAATGCTGCTTTATACCCCGCAGGGAGGCCACGCCCCAGCCGTCAACCCAAGGCCACTCCCCCCTCTCCCCTTGCCTGAACCAGCTGTTATACCTGAACCAGCCGTTGCCTCCGACCAATGGGTGAACGAAATGGTTGCCATACTCAACCAACAGGACTTCGACAGCGAGAAACTGACCACAGCAAAAGGACTGCTCACCAATGGCATGCTACTCACAACCAATCAGATTGTGAACATAGTCAAAACTTTGGATTTCAGCACTTCGCAAGTAGACTTCCTCAAAGCCGCCTATCCCTACTGCTCCGATCCTGAGAACTACGAACGCGCCTTGGCCGTCCTAACTTTCAGTTCCGACCGCCAAACCGTCCGCAAATACATCAACTCCCTGCAACAAGACTAACCCCTCTTCCCCGCTAACCAACCCCGCTCAAAATGCAGCACATCCACAGTTGTTCCGAAATTGTTTCACATTCCAATTGTGTGTAGCTACCGTATAACAACTGTATTATTAATGTGTTACATTACAACATAAGCCGCTCCGGGCTACAGGCTGGCACGGGGCGGGTGGCTGTTGGAGAATGCTGGAGGGATTGGGAAGGAACGGACTGACGCTACTTGTTGCTGAGGAAAGCATCGACGTTCCAGAATTGTTTTGCCACTTGGGGGAGTTTGCTGTCGGGGTCGTTCCACCACTGACGCTGGAGAAGCTTTTGGATGGTTTCGGAGTCGAAACGGTATTTTACCACACGGGCGGGGACTCCGACAGCGACGGCATAGGGTGGCACGTCGCGGGTGACCACGGCACCGGCTCCTACTACGGCTCCGTCGCCAATGACGACTCCGTCAAGGATGAACACGTTGGCACCGATGTAGACATCGTTGCCGATTGTGGTGTGCTTGGTTTCGGTGAACTGGGATTTGGGCGAGAGGGTGACACCGTTTTGCATGGCGGGAGAGTAGAACATGGGGTGGGTGGAGATGCCTGTTGTGGGATGCAGTCCCTGACCGCAGCACAGATTGGGTCCGATGGAGCAAAACCTGCCGATAGTGGTATTGGCAACGAGGGCGTTGCGGGAGAGGTAGGAATAGTCGCCCACTGTGACATGGTGCAGGATATAGGGGGCGTCGAGTTGGGTGTGGCGGCCAAGGGTGCAGTGCGACTGCTCAGAGCGCACAAGGGAATAGCCTGTGGTTTTGCCCAGCGGGATGACAGGGCGGTCAAACCAGCGACCAAAGAATTTCTGGATACGGTATTTTATTTTCTGGTTCGCCATGTGCCTTGATGATGAAGGAGTTTTTTCACTCGCTTGTTGATAAGATGATAAAGGATATGGCCTTTGGACCAGTTGCCACGTGTGGTTTCGAAGTAGCTGAAATGGAAGGAGCGGTCGGCCTGGCGCTGGATGGAGTGGTCGGCCGGATGTACGAGGGGAAGGATGGGATAGGTGGGGACGCTGTCGATGATGTTGCCTTGTTCGGAAGGGTGGGTGGCGTCGACCACCATGCCTATATTGGAGGTGAGGTTGATATTGGGGATGATGCCCTTGCCGTGATGGAGCCAGATGGACATAAGGAACTGCATATCCCAGCTGGAGTTGCCCACGCCGTCTTTGTGCACTTCGTCGAGGCGGTCGCACCAGTACTCGCACTCAAGAACGCTGCAGCCGTATTGGCGCAGGGCACGGGCAAGGGTGCAGCGGGAGACGGAGAAAAGACGCAGGTCGAAATTGTTCCACGCCCGACGCCACGAAGCCCACGCGCAGAGATTGCGGTTCATCATGGAGAAGTAGTAGCTTTCGGGGTTGGGACGTTGCTTGTCGACGTTCATGCTGCCGATGGCCATGACGGTGGGGTCGTCGGCATAGCGTTGCAGCAGTTGCTGGGCGTAGGGGAAGAAATCGGGATGGGGCACCGCATCGTCTTCGATGACTATGCCGCTCTCCACCTGAGAGAAGAACCAGGTAAGGGCATCGGCGGGACCGGGGCCGCAGCCAAGGTTATGGGGTGAATAACGTTTATGGACGTGTGTGGTAGTGCCTTCAGTGAGTTGGTCGATTACATCGCGTACCTGCGCCAGCCGAGCGGGGTCGTCGGGGCAATTGGGACGGGGGCCATCTTGAAAGACATATAGTTCGGCAGGGGATTGCTGCATGATGACAGTAAGCACCTGTCGCGTGAAGTCGGGACGGTTGAAGTTGATTAGCAGTATGGGAGTGGAAAACACTAAAAATTAATAATTAAAAATTTAAAAAAAAGCGACGGATTTCACTTCTCACTTTAACCTACTTCTTCTTGGGGAATCCGAAATTGGGGAGTTCTACGCTGCGGAAGGCCGAAAGGATGGGGTTGGAGGTTTGCGGGGCTTTGCCGTAGATTTCGGCAATGAGGGTTTTGTATTTATCCATCAAGATGTTGCGCTTGATTTTGAGTGTGGGCGAAAGGAGGCCGTTGGCGGAGGTCCACTCGTCGACAACCAGGCGGAAATTCTTGATTTGTTCGTGTGCGGCAAAGTCGCGGTTGATGATGTCAATGACCTCTTTGTATTTCTCTTTGGTCTGGGGCATGGCAAGAAGCTGGCCGTTGTCGCGGTAGTGGAGGTGGTGCTTGAGTGCCCAGTAGTGGAGGGTGTTGAAGTTGGGAGAGATGATGACGGCGACGCTCTTCTCGTTTTCGCCTACGACCATGGCCTGCTCGATATATTCCGACTCGCGGAGTTTGTTTTCAAGCAGCTGGGGGGCGATGTATTTGCCAGCGGAGAGTTTGAAGATGTCCTTTTTGCGGTCAGTGATGCGCAGATAGCGGGGGCCGGTAAGTCCGCCAACGAACTGGCCTACATCGCCGGTGTGGAACCATCCGTCGGAGTCGATGACCTGAGCGGTGTATTCGGGGTCTTTGTAGTAGCCGAGCATGACATGGGGTCCGCGGGTGAGAATCTCGCCGTCGTCGGCCAGTTTCACCTCCACGCCGCTGAGGACGGGACCCACGGTGCCGATTTTGACATAGCCGTCGGCGGGGTCGTTGACTGCGATGACGGGAGAGGTCTCGGAGAGGCCGTAGCCTTCGTAGATGTTGATGCCTGCCGCTGCAAAAGTGCGGATGATGCGGGGCTGGATGCTGCTGGAACCCGTGATGACGATGAGACGGTTGCCACCAAAACGCTCACGCCAGTGGCGGTAGACGAGACGGTCGTAGAAAAATTGGGAGATTTGGTAGGCGAGGGAGACTTTTTTGAAGAGGGTATAGTCGTAGCGGGCACCGTGCTTGAATGCGCGGGTGTAGATTTTCTTCTTGATGCCTTTGAAGTCTTTGCCTGCAGCATAGAGTTTGTCGTAGACCATTTCGAGCACACGGGGCACGGCGCAGAAGCCGTTGGTGTGGATTTCGGCCATGTTCTGCTGGAGAGTGCCCATGTTCTCGGCATAGTAGATGGAGACACCTTTCAATTGGAAATGGTAGTTCATGCTGCGCTCGTACATGTGGTTGAGGGGGAGGAAAGAGAGGACGCGGCAGTCGGAGGTCATGGGGTTGACCTTTTCGTGGGCGATGAAGTTGCTGCAGATGTTGCGGTGGGAGAGCATGACACCCTTGGGGTGGCCGGTGGTGCCAGAGGTATAGATAAGCGTCACCCAGTCGTCGGGCTGGATGGTGTCTTTGAGGTGGGCGATAATGGGGCTGTTTTTCTCGCGGCTGGCAATACCGGCTTTGAGGATTTCGAGGGTGCGGGGGTAGCCTTCGACCGAAGCGAGGGTGTAGATTTTGGGCTTCTCCTCCATTTTCTCGACTGCCGGTAGGATGCGCTTGAGGAGGACGTTGTTGCTGACCAGAATATATTTGGCTTCGCTGTGGGTGAAGATGTGGAGGTAGTTGTCGGCACTGAGGGTGGGATAGACTGGTACATGAATCATGCCTGCAAGGGCAAGAGCCATGTCGATGAAATTCCATTCAGGGCAGTTGGCGGAGATGGTTACCACTTTGTCGCCCGGCTGGAGCCCCAGTTCGAGGAGGCCGCAGGCCATGTAGTGGGCATATTTATAATAGTCGTGGGTGCTGTATTTTACCCATTCTCCTTTTTCTTTACCTGCCAGGATGTCGGTCTTGTCGGGGAAATTGGTGACAAGGTGGTCGAGCAGGTCGAAGGTACGTGTTATTTCCATATTGCAATAATTTAGTTCCGGTGTGGGGTGCTATGTACCGCCGATGATGGTTGGCGGGGTGGGTGACCGAGGCGGGAAGGCCGTGTGGCGGGGGCGACTGCCTTTATACAATATATATGCAATAGCCGTTGCAACAGGGGGCACTGCCGCCGGGGTCGGCACCGAACACCGAAATGAGTTGCAAAGATACAACTTTTTTTAAACATATCTGATTTTTTTCGTATTTTTGCAGCCTTGTATTAACGGGCAGTGGCCAAAGGCCATTGCAGGTAAACAACGATAAGTCAATGAATATCATTATTGCGGGAGACGGAGAGGTGGGATTCCACCTGGCCAGGTCGCTGACCGACCTTGACCACAATATCACGGTGGTAGACCCCAATTCGGAGCTGCTGAAACGGTTGGAGAAAGAGAATGACCTGCTGACAATAGCGGGGTCGTCGACGTCGCCTCAGGTACTTGCCGACGCGAATGTGGGCGACTGCGACTTGTTTGTAGCCGTGTTGCATGAGGAGAGCATCAACCTGATGAGCTGTGTGCTGGCCAAACGCATGAAAGCGAAGCGCACAGTGGCGCGAATAACCAATGCCGAACTGCTGGCACCAAAGCATCGCGACATGTTCCGTGCAATAGGCGTGGACGAGTTAGTATGTCCCGAACGCATAGCCGCCAAGGAAATCACCAACCTGCTGAACAACACGGTGGCGACGGAGTTTTTTAATTTCTCAGGAGGGTTGCTAACTATGTACCTTGTGCGCCTTGACGCAGAGTCGCCCGTGATAGGGCACAGCGTTCAGGAGCTAGTGCAGATATATTCGTCGCTTCATGCCCGCATAGTGGCCATTCTGCGCAACGGCGAGACGATAATACCGCATGCAGGGCTTGTGTTGCAGCAAGGAGACCTGGCCTATATGATAAGCCGCCCCAACCAGCTGGAGACCATAAAACGGGTGCTGGGCAAAGAGGATGTGTCAGTGAAGCGGGCGATGATAGTGGGTGCCGGACGCGTGGGACGCTATGCCGCCATGACATTGGAGGACAAGATAGCAATCACCCTTTTCGAAGAATCGCGCCCGCGTTGCGAGGAAGCCGCCACATTGCTGAACCGCACCCTTGTCATAAACGGCGACGCCACCGACATAGACCTGCTCAAGGAAGAGGGGTTGCAGAACACCGATGCCTTCATTGCCGTTACCGACTCATCGGAGACCAACATCTTGACCTGCCTCAATGCCAAGCGTCTGGGTGTGAAGCGCACCATAGCCCTTGTGGAGAACACGGGGTTTATCAGTTTGTCGCAGGACATAGGGATAGACACCATCATCAACAAGAAGTTGATAACGGCCAGCTATATATCGCGTTTTGTAGTGCGTGGCGACGCTGTGCGCAGCAAATGGCTCAGCGGCACCAACGCCGAGCTGGTGGAATTCAACGTTGGCAGGTGGGCTCCCGCCACGCGCCACTTGATACGCGACCTGTCGCTGCCCAAGGGGGCGACAATCGGCGGCATAATAAGGGGGAACGAAACCATATTCCCAACCCGCGACACTCAGATAAAGGCTAAAGACAAGGTGGTAGTGTTCGCCCTGCCAAAGGTGATGGAGCAGGCCGCCAAATTGTTTGAAGGGACTTTCGGTACACAGAAAACATCTACCCAGTAGAAAGGGGGAAGGATGGCAGAAAGAGGAGTCAGGTGTTTCGAAAAAAGGCTCATATCAAGGTTGTAGGTCTGGACAGGCCTGTGCGAAGGTTCAACTGGAGGCTGATAGCCCAGGTGACCGGAGTGCTGCTACTGTATTTGTCGGCAGGAATGCTGATGCCGTTGGCGGTGTCGGTGTATGAGCGCGACGGGATGCAGTTTGCGCTGGCGGTGTCGGAGATGCTGATGTTGATGGCAGGTCTGTTTCTGCGCAATATTGCAGGTGGGAAGGCCAGTTATGAGCTGCGCGAGGACGAGAGCTACTGGCTCACGGCGGCCGCATGGATAGTGCTGCCCCTTTTCGGGACATTGCCATACCTTTTTACAGGAGTTACACCTTCGTTTATAGACGCTGTTTTCGAGTCGTTCAGTGGATTTACTACGACAGGGTCGTCGGTGATACTGGTGCCTGAGGAACTGCCACCTTCGATGCTGACTTACCGTGCACTGACTCAGTGGGTAGGAGGCTTGGGACTGCTGCTGTTTGTGGTGGCACTGCTGAGAAGGCTGGGACTTGGCGCAGGGAGTTTGTACGAAGCCGAATTTTCAGGGACCCAACAGCGCAAGCTTCACCCAAGGCTGGCTCACAGCGTGACCCGCATGTGGACAATTTACGGCCTGCTTACGGTGACGATGATGTGTGTGTTGTGGTTTCAGGGAGTGGGATTGGTGGATGCATTCTGCACAGCATGCAGCACGGTGTCGACAGGAGGTTTTGTAACCCACGCGGGCGGAATAACCGCTCTGGGGCACGGAGCGACAGTCACGGTTACAGTGTTTATGTTTCTGAGCGGTGTGAATGTGGCCTTGCTGTATCGCATTTTTACTTTGAAATGGCGACATCTGTGGCGCGACGAAGAGTTGCGCACATATACGGTGCTGTTTGTGGTATCGGTGGCTGTGTGCACAGCGGCATTTGCGGCTGAAGGGGAAGAGTTGAAGCAGGCGGCGGCGTTCAGTGTGTTCCATATAGCATCGACCATGTCGACATGCGGCTTCTACACACCTGTGCCAGCACATTGGTCGTTTGTGGTGAGTGTGCTTACGTTTTTGCTGATAGTTACCGGTGCGTCGGCAGGCAGCACCGGAGGCGGAATTAAGTTGCGCCGAATCATGATAATGGTACAATATGTGGCGAATTATTTCACCCGCATGATACACCCCAACGCAGTGCGCCAAGTGAAAGTGAACGGAGAAATTGTAGAGAGCGGATACATCAACAAAGTGTTTGCGTTCGTGTTTCTATACATATTATTTATAGTGGGGGGCGGATTCGTGCTGACGATGGCAGGCAGTTCCATACCCGATGCATTGTGCATGGCGGCTGCAAACATCAGCAATCTGGGGCCTTCGCCGTTGATAAACGCGATGGGAGGCAGTCTGGATTATGCTCTGCTCCCACCCATTGCCAAAGGAACGCTCACGCTGCTGATGGTAGCCGGAAGGGTTGAGCTGTTTGCGATTCTTGCCGTAGTATCGCCCGCATATTGGAGAAGTTAGAAAAAATGAATGTGTTATTGTGTTATTGTGTTAATGCTTGAGTGGCTGGCGCAGTCAAATTATTCAATCAATCAAACAATCAGATAATCAGACAATCAAACAATCAAACAATCAGATAATCAGACAATCAAACAATCAAACAATCAGTATTGGATATTAAGTACATACTAAGGTTTCTAAGCATCGTGCTGATGGTGGAGGGGCTCATGATATTGAGTTGCCTGATAGCGGCGTTGCATTTTGCTGACGGGACATGGCAAGCGATTACGGAGTCGGGGCTTTTCACTTTTGCCATAGGGCTATTCGGCATGGTTCGCTACAGCGGAGCCCGCACTATGCGCGACCGTCGGCTGGCTTATCTGCTGGTGGTACTGATGTGGGTGGTGCTGGCACTGTTTGGGACTCTGCCGTTCCTGGCTACCGGGACGCTTACGAATTTTGCCGACGCGTTGTTTGAATCGATGAGCGGCATAACCAGCACGGGAGCCACGGTTTTTGCCTCGGTGGAGCGACTGCCTGCCTCAATATTGCTGTGGCGAAGCATCACGCAATGGTTTGGCGGATTTGGCATTGTGCTGTTGGTGCTTGCCGTGGTGCCCTCAATGGGCATAAACAAATACAGCCTTTACACTGCCGAAGCCTCGGGAGCCGACAACACGGGGAAGCAGACCGCATCGACTGCTGCCACAGTAAGGCAGACGTTAGGGGTTTATATATTGCTCACTACGGTGTTTGTGGTGCTGCTGCACAAGAGTGGGATGCATGTGTGGGATGCTGTGAATATTACATTTACAAACATCTCGTCGGGAGGATTCTCCATCTATGACAACAGCCTGGAACGCCTTACGCACACACAACAATACATCGTGGCAGCAGCCATGTTGCTGAGCGGTGTTAACTTTGCCCTGCTATATAATGTACTGACTTTTCATTGGGACCGGATTCGCCACAAATTGGAACAGTTACGGTTCTATCTATGCATCTACGTTGTGACGGTGATTTTTGTTGCCGTGGCTCTTACTACCGAGATGGGGTTCAGAGTAAGCGATGCCATTCGTTGCAGCATTGTGCAGACCATTAGCGTCCTGACCACCACTGGGTCGTTGGTTGCCGACACCTCGGGGTGGTGGGTTCCCGTAACTTATGTCTTTGTTATCCTGTCGCTGTGCGGTGGCATGGCGGGTTCGACCACGGGCGGATTGAAAGCCATGCGGGTAATCATACTGATACGGCACGTGCGCAAGATTCTGCGCGACAGGCTGCACCCGCGCTCTGTCAACCCTGTAAGACTTAACCGCAAACCTGTGTCGGAACACCTGCTTACCAATGTGATGGTTATCTTTATGGTTTATGTCTCGGTTATCTTTGCCGGGGTGATGCTGCTGATGCTATGCGACATTAACGCCACAGAATCGATTGGGGCGGCAATAGCCTGCATTACAGGCTACGGTCCGGGATTGGGGATAAGCGGAGGATTCGGCTGCTATGCGCACTTCACCCCTGCCGCCAAGGCTATATGTTCGTTGCTGATGCTTTTAGGCAGACTGGAATGCCTCACGGTGCTGATACTTTTCATACCTGCATTCTGGAAAAGATAAAAAAATGGCAACATACTTGACAAAATATGCCAAGTATGTTGCAAGAAGGATTTAGAATAGTATCGTTTATTATTAACCTTTAACCTTTGGGGGTATTGGTTACTCCAAGATAAGCTTGCGAACCACTGGATTGTTCTTCCCTTGGATACGGATGAAGTAAGCCCCTTGTGGAAGGGTGCGAAGGTCAAGCTCTATAGAGCAGTCGCCGGGACAATCAAACTGCTGTGTAAACACATCGCGACCAGCAAGGTCGGAAATGGTGATGTCGACGTTTTTCCCTTCGTTGCTATTCCAACCGTTGATGGTGAGTGTGGTTACGCCCTTGGCAGGGTTGGGGAAGAGCGAGAAGGAGAGTCGCGAAGTGTCGGCCAAATCGATTCTAACATCCTGAAGCGTTCTGACGTTGGTAAGAGAGGCAGAAACGGAAGAAGTAACATCATAGCCACAACGGGTGGTGACATAGAAGTCGTAGGCAGTGTTGGGCAGAAGGCCTGTAACGGTATAGGTGTTGGTGGTTAGCGTTACCTGTGAACCCTGCCCCGGGAGGAAACCTGCAGGGCCGTATTCAAGCAGATAATCTTGCGCGGTAGGTTCGGCATTCCATGAGAGAGTAACCGATGTGGCGGTAACCGACGAGGGCTCCAACCCCGTAATGACGGGGCACGACGTGGTGGTGAACCTCAAGGTGTCGCTCCTTGAACCCGCAATCTGGCCAACGCTACCACAATATCCATGCACGGAAGCATTATAGGTTACACCGGGCATGAGATTCTGGACCGTGAAGGGATGGCTGCTGGTGAAATAGGTGACAGACCTGAAGCCATCCTGCCAAATGTAGAGCTGGTAGAGGGAATCATTGCCTGCGGGAAGCCAGTCGAAGGTAGCGGAGGTATAGGTTATGCTATCAACCGAGAAGCCTTCGGGAGCGGGGCATAGAACGCTGTCGGTTGTGAACTCCACGGTAACCCAGTCGCTAAAGCCAAGACTGTCGGCACTACAGCTTTGCCGCAGCGACACCTGATACGTTGTAGCAGGCTGAAGTCCCGAAAGTGTATAGCTGTTGTCTGTAACCATCACAAGCCCTGTTCCCCCTGCGCTGGGATAAGTCAACTGATATTCATCGCTGTAACCAGTCCACATAATCGTAGCAGTTTCGTAATCTGTCACTACCGAATCCACCACTGGTACGGGACATAACGGCAGGGCACAAGTGTTGGTATATAGCCGCAGGTCACCAACCGAATAATCTTCATAGCTCATGTAGTATGGGTAAGAATAAGATTGCACACTGTCTATATTGATGTGATTGTCGCTATACATCATGTAAGAACGATTTATGCTGTTCATGGCATCGTAATGATTATAGTGTCTCGCATACTCAACCCTTCCGCCCGAGCCACCGTCTTCGCGCAGTACAGCAACCAAGAGGTTCTGGTGTCCGTCCCACATAAATGCGCGGTCGAAACTGAACACCTGCCACTCTGTGGTAGCATCGTGACAGAAATTGGCCGAATCAATCACTTTCACGAAACGGTGTCCGGAATCTGGCATAATGGGACCGTCGCCAAAGACGGTATCTGGCACATTGGCCAGATAGACAGTGATATTATTCTGGTGGTCGCCAACAACATAATTGGCGGGACGGAAAGCCAACGCCGTGATGCCACCCTCAAGCCCTGCAAGGTGTGCAGAGTCGACAATGGTCTGCGTATAGCTGTAAGAGGATTGGTTAGAACCGATAGGCACAATGGGGTGGGCACTGGAGTATGAGTTACCGATAGTGTCGTAATTTGCACGGAACACAGCATTGCTGCAAGGCTGTGTTGAAAAAATACCGCTCACCCATTGGCCAGTATCCCCAACGCCGCAGATGCTGCGCACATGCACTTCGCGCCGGTCAAGACTGACAAGCCCCGCAATAGCAAAACTATTAGACGATGTAGAAACCGTGGTACCTGTGCCGGTTGCAAAACCTACAGGGCCATACTCAACCTCGTAAGATGAAGCTCCGTTGCACTCCCATGTGAGGGCAAGCACAGTATCGCTAACAGGCACCGACGGGTCAAGCCGCAACTGGTGGATAATGCAAGTGTCAGGAATGCAACTAACCTGCATTTCAAAACCTTCGTAGTATGTAGAAAATGCTGTATTCCCATCGAAAGCAATAGTCAATGCACCCGTCTCGGAGATAATGGGGCCAAAATTGTCTGCCAACACGCTGTTTGATACCTTGGTCCATAGAACCTGTCCCGAAGTACCTACTCCGTCGTATATAGTAAGGGATGAAATACTGCCCACGTAGCACCATCCGCTGATGCTGACCACATGTCCAACCATATCGGGCTGTATAACCAACGTAGAGTTCTGGTTAGAGAAGACGCCGTCTGAACCTCCGTCGTCGTATACGTTCACCCCGCACATTGCCAGCGTGTCGTTTCTGTTGGCCCTCATATTCCACACTCCGGGAACAACCTGCATGGGTCCTTCCCATTCCGACGTGTCACCCTTGGGACAGATGGCTCGCACCCACACATAATAAGGTGTTTCGGGTGTCAGTCCGGAAAAAGTATAGACAGATGTATTAATGACTGATGTGTCTGCAATTGGGGTACTCGTGGCAGAAGTGTCGATATAAGTCTGCCACACCGTACCACTGTCTGCGCCTGCTGACTCGGACACCGGATCCCACCCCACCGTCACCGAGGTGGCGGTTAGACCTGCAACGGCCATTCCCGTCACACTCGGGCAGGGTGGTAACAAATCAATCACTAAATCATCAATAAAAGCATAGTAATAGGAACTGCTGATACTTTTCAACGTAATATAGGCGCCTGTTCCGGTATAGGAGCTGAGAGGCACATCGTAGCGGTGCCAATCGACCCCGTTAATTACTACAGTGTCGATTGCCTGGAAAGTGGAGTCCACCTCAGGGTCAGTCATCACCCCTACAGCAAGGCTGACATCGGTGGAGTTGTACATGTTGTTGCAAGCCCAGAAGGAAAGCTGCAAGGTGCGGAGTGGGTTAGCTGTAGTATTGATGGCGGGGAGAACGGCGTACTGGTTATCTTCGTTGTCCCACCGCAAGACTTTCGAACCGGAATGGCTAAGGGTATAGTTCACCACGCAAGTGTTCATACCTGTGTGTCCTCGCCAGCAAGGGAATGCAGGAGGCTCTGGGTTGCCTGTATAGGAGTCGAAGTCATCAAGGTAGGGCAAGGTGTCCAACGGACTACAGAATGTGCGGAAAGTCATCACTGGCGACCAATGAGTATAATAACTGCCGCACTCAGGCCTCACATACACGTCATACTCCGTATAGGGCTGCAATCCTGTCAGCAACAAACTGTCTGTGCGAACGTCGGTGACGATGGTGGTTGAGTCGGGCACAAAGCCTGTTGGACCGTATGCCACATCGTAATAGACCGCTCCTACAGTGTCCTGCCACCGCACCAGTGCCGCCGTGTCCGTCTTCCAATCCAGTGTTACCGCCGACAGTGCCTCGCATGGCACAAGGTGGCTCACTTCTATATCGTCAATATACAAATGGGTATTCAACGGGTCGGCGTTAACGATTGCCAGACGTCCCGACGACCGGGAGTAACGGTTTGTCCGAACCATCCCTGCAACCCAATTCGAGTAGCATGACACCGTGTCCAATGGCACAAAGGTCGACATGTCCAACGGATCCGTCACCATACCTACATACAGGTCACGATTGGAGCCTCCATTACTCTTGGCCCAAAAGTACAGTTCCAAACTGTCGGGAGGTGCATCGAAATCCGGCAACACCACAGCCCCGCCCTTCAACTGTATTGCATGCGTCCCAGTATGACTGAACCTCGAAGAAACAATCGGCACATCTCCAGCCGTGCCGGGTGCAACAAACCAGCAGTTGGGGATGCTCCACGAACTCTCAAGATTCTCTGCGTATGGCAACGCCGTCGGGGTGCAGTTGGTGAGCACATGTTTCAACACCGTGTTGAACGTATCTGTACAGAATGCCGTGAGACGGAACGTATAGTGCGTATTGGGCGTAAGGCCTGTCATGGTATATGATGTATCGCCCCACACAAGACCGCTCGTATGCCATGCAGTGTCGCCGTCAGTGATACACTCCACCGTCCACGAAGTATCCTGGTATCCAGGGCTCCATTTCACTTTCATGGCCACAGAGCCCAACGAATCCACCCACATGGTAGGTGCCGGGCATGTGGCCACCGGCGACGGCACAGGCTGGGTATGCAGCCGCATTATGTTGCGGCACGGATAGGAATCACTGGTAGTTGACGAAGTGATATTCCCCATACGGGCTGCCGCATACCACGACTCAAGAATGCCCCGCTGCCCAACATAGAACTTACCTCCATACAAACCCATAGGACAGTCCACTGCAATAATCAGGTTTCCAAGGCCGTTATAATGAAAAGGCGTGTCGAAATCATAATGGTTCCAACCCATGGTACAGACCAGCGAGTCCACCGCCACCTGCTCAAACATAGGGCCGAACCCTACCATGCCTCCCCCCATATTGGGTACGTATGTATTAGCGAGATAAATAGTACAGCCCGGGCAACCCACGATGCTTGGGTAGCCACAATAGAAGTCGATACCCGTAATCATGGCCTCCCCGTTCAGTTCGTTGCGCTGCACCAACTGCTGGGTATAGCTGGAAAAACTGTTCATACACGGCAGACGAATGTCGGAATTCATGAGAAACATATTGGTCGTGTCGCCAATAAGAATTGTCCCTGTTCCAGGAACTTGTCCGTAAACTGTGCCCGACAAGCACAAAGCCAGACACAATAGCAATCTTATTCGTTTCATACTTAGTTTTATTTGTTTTTTTATTAGCGTTTTGTTCTGCCATATAGACGAAAATGTCAACAAAATCTCACACTCCTCCTCAATTTTTTTTTCAATCGCTCGCCCTTCATCCGCTCCTCACTCGCACAAATATAGACACAAACACCTCTGTTTCGTTGCATTTCTTAACACTTTTTATGCATCTGCCCACACAACCCTCGTCTACGTCCCGGATGCCATAAAGAGTCGTATCACCCGATTTGGTTACCCCCTACAGTCACACATTTAACAACTTTTAAAAATATTTAACATCTTCCAATTCAAGTAAATTTTCATTCCAGACGGCATCGAGAAAGTTGAAACACTGGAAATAATCAACCTTTATTGCCCCGACGAAAACAAACTGCACAGCCCTCGCCACACAATCAACAACCTACCGTGAAAAAAAATGCTTACAATTTTCCTGCTTATAGGGAAAAAAGTAGTACCTTTGCATTTTGAAAAACAGGCTCTATGGAAACACCCATTGTATCATTGAAAGAGCTGGCTATCAGCCACGATGACGGCCCTCTGCTCACCCATGTCAACCTCACGGTAGCCCCTGGGGAATTCATTTATCTCATTGGGAAGAGCGGTGCTGGCAAGACTTCACTGCTGCGGACCCTCTACGCCGACCACGAAATTGAGAGCGGTGAGGAAGCCTCCGTATGTGGATTCGACCTCATGCACATCAAACGCCGCCACATCCCACTCCTCCGCCGCAAAGTGGGCATCGTTTTCCAAAACTTCCGTCTTCTCAAAGACCGCAACGTATACGACAACCTGGCCTTCGTTCTCCACGCCACCGGATGGAAACGTTCTGAAATCAACGACCAAATCATGAACACCCTCAAGGCCGTCGGCATCGAGGACAAAGCTTTCGCTACCACATTCCAACTCTCTGAGGGTGAGAAACAACGCGTCGGCATCGCCCGCGCCCTCATCAACAACCCCTCCCTTATCCTTGCCGACGAACCCACTGGCAACCTCGACCCTGCCACCTCCTCCGACATCATGCAACTGCTCGTCAACATCAACCGCGACCGTGGCACCACCATGCTCATCTCCTCGCACGACTTCATGATGATCGACAAATACCAGTCCCGTCTCTTAGTGTGCGAAAACGGCACTCTTTTAGACCCCCAACAATAAAATTTTGTTTTCTGCGTTATACCCGAAAATTTTATCCAACGATGAAGAAACAATTGCTCATAATCTTTCTGGCTGCGATGATACTCATCCCCGCCGCCAATGTTCAGGCTCAGTACCGTAAAAAACGCCCCACCACCGATATTGTCAAAGACGGTGAAAACCGCCGTCAATGGCTGGGCAACATGGCAGACACCAGCTGGCACCCCACTGTGGGCGGTCTCTACGAGCAGGTAACCCTCCCCGAACAATCGGGCAAAAAAGGTAAAAAGTCCGAACCAATCATCGACCCCGCCGGCAAACACAAAGTCCGTGAATCAGCCTACGACACCGTATGGAAATTCACCGCCTTCAATGCCAAGACGTTCTATTTCATTGACTACAACTACAACAACTTCCGCTCCCTGAAGTGGCAACGCGACAACGACCGCGATTGGGGCAACTTCGACCCCGTCATGGACTACCTCTCCTCCGCTGGACGTATCCCCATGCACATCTGCGCCATTTTCGCTGTCAATCCTTCCGTCACCGACCGCGACCTCCACGACGAATTGGTTGCCAAAGCACAGATGGAAGCCGTCATCTCCCTCGACTATTTCCGCGACATCCTCATCGAAAAGCAGATGAAGAACAAAGTCAGCTACAAAGTTGCCGAAGTCGACTGGCGTTACTGGAAAGACGAAGCCTACTACACCGAGGAACAACCCACCGACGAACTCATCCGCGTGGGCCTTATTGTCGACTTCAGCTCCAAGAAGATTGACCTCCTTCCCAGTGCTGCCAAAGATGCGCGCGCCTTCCCCGAAATCAAATTCTTCCCCAACGACGCCACCATCCAGGACTCCTACATCGCCGAACTTGACCAACTCGCTGAATACATGAAACAAGAGAAAGGGCTCGAGGCCCTCATCACCGGCTACTGCGACAACGTCGGCACCGAAGCCTACAACACCGGACTCTCCCGCCAACGCGCTATCGAAGTTAAAAAAGCCCTCGTCCTGCGCGGCATCGACGAACACCGCATCGAGGTTCTTTACAAGGGCGAGGACGACCCTGTGGGCGACAACAACACCCTCAGCGGACGCATGGCCAACAACCGCGTCACCATCGTTATCCAGTAATCCCGCCTCAACGGCTGGCATACAATTAAAAGCAACACAGCACTGGACAACAAAGCAATATACAAAACACTATGCGAAACAGAGGGGTCAGCGATTCCTCTGTTTTTGCAATATTGGTGGATGGAAGCCGTCTGCCATGGCAAACAATGGGACGTCGCCCTTGCCCATGCCCCCGACGGCAGCATCGCCGCTGCCATGCCCTACCTGCTCGGCTCCCGCTGCGGCATGCACTATGTGCTGCAACCCCAACTCACCCAATACAACGGTCCCTGGCTCCGTCCCGGCTGCGACCAAACCGCTGCTCTCCAATCGCTGCACGACCAACTACGCCGCCATCATCTCCTCTTCTTCGCACAGAACTTCTCCCCACAGTCCAACAACCTCCCTCAGTGGGACGGCTACGAGTACTCCCAGCGCATCACCTACCGCATCGACGACATCACCGACCCCGCCCTCGTCTTCCAAGGCTTCGACAAGCAACGACGCCAGCGTCCCATACGCCGTGCCGAAAAGACCCTAACACCCTTCTACGACCTCACGCCTGAAGACTTTGCCCTTTTCCATGCCGACTACTGGGCATCGCGCGGAGAGAAAGACCTCCTGTCGTATGAATTCATCGTCCGCATCGTCAATGCCACCCTTTCCCGTCAGCAAGGCCTGCTCCTCGGACTCAAAGACCCCGACGGCAGACTCCACGCCGCCCGCTTCGTCGTCTTCGACAACCGTTGCGCCTACTCCCTCCTCTCCGCCCTCAACCCCTCCGGCCACCACAACGGAGCCTCTCCCCTACTCTTTTGGCATATTATCCAGCAACTCGCCTCCCGCACCAAAGCGTTCGACTTCGAGGGCAGCATGGACCCCTCCATCGCTTTCTCCTACAGTCTCTACGGCGCCACACCTACAACCTATCCACACGTCACCAGGTTCTGCAACCCCATAGTGAAAAAACTCCTGCAACACAAAATCTAACCCGCCACACCCCTCGCCAATGAATATCAAACTCTTAGTCATCTCCAAAACCGACCAGCCCTACCTCCAGCAAGGGATAGACATCTACGTTAAACGGCTCAGCCACTACACCAACTTCACCCTTGAAGTCATCCCTGCGCTCAAGGACCAAAAAGGAGCCTCGCCCGACGAAATAAAGGAACGCGAAGCCCTCCTGCTGCTCAAACGCCTGGAAGGCAACGACCGTATCGTCCTGCTCGACGAGCACGGCAAAGAACACACCTCAGTAGGATTTTCCCAATACCTTCAAAAACAAATGAACTCCGGCATCCGCAACCTCGTCTTTGTCATTGGCGGAGCCTTTGGATTCGCCCCGTCGGTCTACGCTGCGGCACACGACAAAATCTCCCTCTCCCAAATGACTTTCAACCACCAAATGGTACGGCTCTTCTTTGTAGAACAACTCTACCGGGCCTTCACCATCCTCCGCCACGAACCCTACCACAACGAGTAAACCTTGCCCATCCAGTGGCATCAACCCTGCTGCGGCACAGCCTGCAACCGCCGCAATAACAGCAAATCTACATTATCTTTTTCAACGGGGCTGTACGGAAAGCCATCGTATCAATATAGCGACCGTCCTCGCCCTTCAGAGCCTTTCGAAACTCGTCGAAGGTTCGATGCTCCATATAAATGACATTATACACATCGCCGACATTGTCGATAAAATGGGCGTCGCTATCGGTGATGAAATTAAACCGTTTCAAATAGGCAAACTTTTTCAACATCTCCTCGCGGGTGGTGAAACGGTTAATCTCCAGCCCGTCGGCCTTCAAGTCGGGCGGCACAAAACCCAGCTGGCTCGTCAACGAAGTAGTACCTTTGTTCACATGAGCCGGCACAAACAGCCCGCCTATACGGTGCACCTCCTCGTAAATACCGTCTATGTCGACATCTATGGCATTCAGCAAATGGTACTCCTCCTCTCCCACAATCTCGTCATTCTCGTCCACTATCAACTGATAGCCGAACCTGTCCTCGTCGTTGGGAATAGGCGGCAGGTGCGCATCAAGAAATTCCTGAAACTCATCCAACTGCGCATCTGTCTCAAAATAAGCAAGACAATGCGCCTCCTCCTGTGAGGTCACCTCCACACCGCCCAGCACAAACAACCCGTTCGCCCGGCCAATCTTTTGGGTCACCTTAACCTGACGCGTAGTATTATGGTCGCTTATGGCAATCATATCCAGCCCCCGCGCCAACGCCCGCTGGACGATAGCCGATGGACTCATCTCCAAGTCACCGCATGGCGAAAGCACAGTATGGATATGCAGGTCAGCCTTAAAAGGAGTCATAACAGTCCTTTCCGCGGCGGTCAACCGCAAAGGGGGTTACTTCAGCAACTCGTATATCTTGCCCGCGGTCTCGAAAGTCTCCATGTTGGTGCTCAGGAAGGGGATACCCTCCTCGTTGCTCTGCTCCAGGGTGTCGTCCGACGCGGTCTGCCCTTTCACCAAAATCACGCAGGCCAACTCTTTCAACGAGGCAATAGCCATCACATTCTTATGCACCTGCAACGTCACCCACACATTGCCCATCTCGGCGTTGCCCATCACGTCGCTCAACAAATCTGACACATAGCAACCTTCTATTTCGCGGTCCAGACCATCGGCACCCGAAAGCACCTTCAGATCCAATTTTTCTACAAGTTCCTTAACTTTCATAGTCGTTGTAAATTTTAATTGATTGTGCAAAAATACAATTTTTTTTCCAATTACACGTTATTCTGCCGAAAAAAAACTCAAAAAAACCATCCCCTATGCAATTCAACTTATCCTATAACGAAGTCGTACAACTCATTCTCGAAAAAACCGGCAAAGAGCTGCCCATCTCCTATGGTGGCCCCCACACCCTCCGCATCTCCTACAAAGTACCCCTTATGGGTGCCGTGGGGCTTGACGTGAATGTAGACCGCATCAACGGAAGCGACATATTCCTCTCCTACGGTGGCGGTGCAGGCATCGAATTCATGGTACGCACTGCCCTTGGCCAGTTCAAGAAACAACAGGGCGGCGACCTGCTCGACATCCTCGACGGCAACCGCCTTATGCTTGCCCTCGGCAAAAATCCCCAACTGGCTCCCGTCTTTGACCGCATCATACTAAAAGACATCCACTTCGACGAGCGGGGGATAATGATAGACTTTGTCCCCAAACCCTGACCCCTCCACCCCAATGAAACTGCACTACATACACCATAGCGGTTTCGTGGCCGAAGAGGAAGACTGCCTCATAGTGTTCGACTACTGGCTCGACCCCCACGGCGTACTCCTCCCACTGTTGAACAACACCACCGACAAAGAGGTTTATTTCATCATCTCCCATTTCCACGAAGACCACTACAACCCCGACATCCCCCAGTGGTGCGCCGCCAACAGCCGCTGGCACCTCCTCCCTTCCTACGACACCGTAAAGCGCCGCCGTATCGATAAAACACTCCCCCTTGCCGTGCTCCGTTTTGGCGAAAGCGTGGAAACGCCTCATTTCAGTCTCAAATCCTACCGTTCAACCGACGTCGGGGTCTGCACCGTTCTCACCCTTCGCGACGGCACGGTACTCTTCCACGCCGGCGACTGCAACAACTGGTATTTTCCCCTCTCTGCCGACCCCACCGACATAGACCGGGTGAAAGTCACCCCCGACCAGATGGAAAAGCTCTTTCTCTCCATTCTCCGCGACATCAAACATGACCACCCTGTCATTGACCACGCCATGTTCCCCGTCGACCCCCGCTTGGGACAAGAGATGATGCGAGGTCCCTTGCAACTTCTCGACACCATCAAGGTGCGCCACCTCCACCCCATGCACTACAGCTGGGGTCTTGACGACCTCGGCTAAACCGGCACTCCCGCCCCACTCCGGCACAGCGACCATCCTACCGAAGCCATCCCAACGGACATTCCAATCTTTCATCTCCCCGATTGCCGCCAACCATCACAGTGCAATGTGTAAAACCACAACCCCGTTCAAACCACACTTAGCATCCACTACTTCTACAAATGGTTGACACTTACAATCTTAACATCAATTGTAAAAGGCGCGTGATATTACTGATAGTTTGACGAAGAATGAGCATGAATAAAACAATGCCGAGGCTTCGGGGTCTCGGCATTGCTTTTGGCTTAGGCTGTGGACGAGGTCGGCCGTTAGTTTACAACAAGGCGCTGGGGAAAAGAGCCCTCCGGAGTGCGCAAGATGACGAAATAGGTTCCTGACGGGATGTTGCCGAGCGGTATGGTGACGGCAGCGGAACCCATGGGGAGGGTAAGGAGCTCGTGGCCGGCGGCGTCGACAAGGAAGATACGGCAATCATCAATGTCCGCTACCTGCTCGGAGACAGTCACCGTGACTCCCGAGTGGGCGGGGTTGGGCGTAAGGGTAAAGAGCGTCTCAGCCTCTTGGACTGTGCGTATGCCGTCCCAGTTGGTGAAATAGGCGGTGAAAATAGTGTCGTGCGTAACAACAAAACGCCGCGGATTGGCCGTGGAGCTATCGTTCCACGACAGGAATACAAAATTGTTTTGAGGTACAGCCCTGAGGGTGACCGTGTCATATTCATAATAGTAGCCGCTACCTGTAACGTAACCGCGTTGATGATCGGAGGTCTGGCCGTCGACACGGAGCACTTCCGTCCTGGAGAAAATGGCGGTGAACGAGGTGTCGCGGTCGACTACGAAACGAACCCGGGTGTCCGTACAGCCGTTGCTCCAATAGCGCAGCATATAGCCTTCCCGCGGCACAGCAATCAGCACCACCGTGTCGCCTTCGGTATAGTCGCCACCCCCATTCACAACTCCGCGGCTGTTGTTATGGCTTTTAGCCTCGACATGGCAGGGCCTGAGCGGGCGGAATACTGCAGTGAAAGTGGTGTCCTGGGTAAGGAGGACTGTACGGGGATTATCGCTGCTGACAACCTGCGGTGAGACGCTGCCGTCCACCCAATGAGAGAAAGTATAGCCCGGGGCAGGGTCGGCATGAAGGGTCTGGCCTACATGTTTGGACAACTGCCCGCCGGGGTACGCTGTACCCATGCTGCTGTCGAAGGACTGGGTAACCACCGTAACATAGTCAACCATAGGCATATAAAAACCGTACATGCTTGTACCTCTATAAACATTCGGCTTCCAGACCAACGGAGCGGTCGCCCAAGAGTGTGAAGAACTCGGGCTATAAATAGTCCATAGAAGCGCTTTGCAGTCAACTTCAGGTGGATAATTGCCCACAAATTCACCTGCATATACTGTGGGTATATTGTGGTAAGACCAGCCTTGCAGAATATTATTGTGAAACGAACCAGTCAAATAGAAAAGCGAATCCATGACAATAGGTTTGCTTAAATGGACTTCGTACAGATGGCAATAATGGAATCCGTATACGGAGGTATCGACATGACGCGGCAGTTTAAGCACCTTGGGAGCGGCGGTGTCCCAACGGGCAGAGTCTATAAAATGAACACTGTCGTTTATGCTGTCATACTTAACCACATAAACATATTCCGGTCCGCGGCTTGCATCGGAAACGACGTAATCGTAGGGTTGGAATTCGGGGTCGGCAGGGTCGCCAATCCACACTCCGAAACCTGTAATTGCAATAGGGTGCGGGGTATACTCGGATTTACAAATTCGCGTACGATCGTTCACGATTGTTTGTCCCCTACCCATCTGCATAACGTGGCCGAGAGAATTAATAGACGCTCCGGGAAAGCGGCTGGGGGAAAAGCTTGTGTCAAAAAAAGGCATTGCAGGTGTCGTACCAATATGAGTAATGGTACCCCGGCAAGCGTCCGCCCGGGCCAGTAACAGTATCGAGGGTCTGGGCTTCCACGTTCAACGAAACACCGGTCACCCAAAGTCCAAGTATTATAGAAACAATGTTTTTCATGGTAGCTGTTGTGTTTGTTTTTCCCTATATATTGAATCACTGCATGTGATTCCAATTGCAAAAATACATATTTTTTTAAACAATATCTTTTATTGAGAAAAAAAATAAGCACTCAGTCGCATTCCACGTAACGCATTCGTATAAATAGAGTTGCTTAAAAACATTTTTTCAAGGGCTACTGCCAACCATTACCATAAATGGGACATTGCATTGATCGGGGAATATAAAAAGAGTAGGCGGTTATTAAAAAAACGATTTATATTGACAAAAGGTGAAGAAAAAAAAACGTGCGTTACCGGCCAAGGGTAACGCACGTTTCTGGGTAGGCTGTCATAGGGTTTTGCCTTACCGTGTTATTCCGACCACCACCCGCTGCGCGGTGCCGTCGCCTACCTGTAATAGGTAAACGCCCGCCGCCATCATGCGGAAATGCTGGGTTTCTGAGACACTCTGTTCGGTGCTGAGCAAGCGTCCCACCGAATCGAAAATGCGCACACGCTGCCCTTCGGCCCCTTGCACAGTGATAACATTGCCCTGAACCGTGATACTGGCAGTAGAAGAAGGCACGTCTGTAATACCCACCTCGTCGTTGGCAAACGAGGCTGTAAGCTCCATGTCTCCAGTCATCGTTACATGGCGTGGGCTTTCAGTGTTGCCGTCGCTCCACTGCACGAAGTGATAGCCGCATATAGCCACGGCGGCAATTTCCACCTCGGTGCCGTCGCTATAAGTGCCCGACCCGACTACAATGCCCATTGTGGGTTGCTCCGAAGTGAGGGTGAGAGTGTAGTAATCTATCGGCATGGGCACTAATACCGTGTCGTGGATGTAGTTATCCACATAAGTCGTATCGTGGATGTAGTTGTTCACTATCGTTGTGTCATGCACGTATGCTGTGTCATGGATATAATTGTTCACAATAGTGGTGTCGAAGATGTAGTTGTTCACTATTGTCGTGTCATGCACGTATGCTGTGTCATGGATATAATTGTTCACAATAGTGGTGTCGAAGATATAGTTGTTTATATAAATAGTATCATGGATGTAGTTGTTCACTATCGTCGTGTCATGCACGTATGCTGTATCATGGATATAGTTGGTTACGATAGTGGTGTCATGAACGATGGTAGTGTCATGGATATAATTGTTGACGACAGTGGTGTCATGAATCAGCAAGGTGTCATGCACAACAACCGTGTCATAATTGATGACAGTATCGGGAACCGGCACGAACAAAGCTGTCAACAGCGTGTCCCTATCTATTGTCAGAGTGCGCGGATTCAGCGTGTCGCCGTCGCTCCACAGAGCAAATAAGTATCCCGCATTGGGGGTGGCCACGATGGTAGCGGAGGGATTGGCACATGTGGGCTGCACCGTCACGCTTGCCGTTCCCATTGCAGCATCCGACGAACGCACCCACACATGGGCATCCATTACCTCGATAAAGTTAGAGAAGTGGTTCCAGCGAGAAGCGTACGAAGCGGTGCTTCCGCAGGGGATATACACAGGAGTTGAGGCCGGGATGTTGTCAAAAGCATTGGCACCAGCCACGGGAGCTATAGCACGTTTGGAAGTGATGCTTGTCAGCCCGGTGCATCCCGCAAAGGCATGACTGCCGATGGAGGAAACCGAGGCGGGAATTGTCACCGTACCAATACCGCTACAACCGTAGAAGGCATTTGCCGGAATGGTCTTGACCGTATTGCCGATATGGAGGGTCTGGATATGGATGTCACCGTCGAAGACAGGAGCCGTGGTGCTGCCCATATAGGTGCAACTGTCGGCATAGAAGTTCACTGTGGCAAGGCTGGTGCAAGCGGCAAAAGCCCAGTCGCCGATATAGGACACCGAACGCGGGATAGTAAGCGTGGTGAGGTCGCCCCAGCCGGAGAAGGCATGGTCGCCTATAGTGGTGACGGTGCTGGGTATGGACACTTCCGACACATGGCAATTGGGAATGGAGAAGGCATGGCTTCCGATAGTGGTAAGCGAGTCGGGGATGACCAACAGCGAGAGCCCCGTGCAGCCATAGAAGGCTCCGTAGCCAATGGTGGTGACGGCGTTGCCGAGTGTCACCGAGCCGAGACTTGTTCCATAGGCAAACGCCCATTCGCCGATGGAGTCCACCGTGTTGGGGATAGTGACAGAGGTGAGGTTGGTGCAGTTATAGAAGGCATGTTCGCTGATGCGTACCACGGTGTAGGTGGTGTCGTTGTATGTTACAGAGGCAGGGATTGTCAGCGAGCCGGTAGGCTGAACGGCACCGTCCCACCAGGCCTGTTCCGTAGTGTCGGAAGCAAAGGGATGCACTACCGTCACACGGTTAGAGTCAAGGATGATATAATAGAGCGTGTCGCCGGATGGTGCGATATCCCAGAAGTCGTAATAGGTGCTACTCGGCTCCGAACAATCTGCAACAATATTGGAGAACCATGTCCCCCAATTACTGGCATTATATATACTGTCTCTGCCACAGGGGACTGTTAATATGCTGTTAGTTGGAATATTTTCAAATTCGTACCAGAGCGGTAGCGTCGGGGGTTCCGCATTACGTACTATGACATTATGTAAATTAGTACAATTGTAGAATGCATACATTTCAATAGTATTCACAGAACTACCAATTGTCATGGAACTCACACTGTTGCAATTGTAGAACGCTGCCATCCCTATTTGTCTTACGGAATCTGGAATAACAATAGTTTGCGGCACACAATTCCAAAATGCAGCAGAAGGTATTATCTTAACGTTATTCCCAATATTAATAGTACTAACACTACAATTGCCAAACACCCTGTAGGCAGTATATGTATCAGTATGAAATCCCATATAGGTGCAGCTGTCGGCATTGAAGTTTACGGTTGCAAGGTTGCTACAATTATAGAATGCATTATCTCCTATACTTCTAATTCTCCTAGGGATAGTAATCGAAGTAAGACTCGTGCAGCCCCAGAACGATCTATGCCCTATTGATTCCACAGAATCTGGAATAGTAATAGAACCAAGATAAGTGCATCCACTGAACCCTCCATTAGGAATCATCTTGACATTGTTACCTATATTGACTGTAGTAACATTGCAATCCCCAAACACATAATACACAGCCCCACTAGTACTGTCGTATCCCATATTTGTGCAGCTGTCGGCATTAAAGTTCACGGTTGTAAGGTTATTACATCCATAGAACGCATTACGACCTATACTTTTAACCCATCTAGGTATCGTGATTGAGGTAATCTGAGTTTGCCACATGAATGCTGAATCACAAATTGTTAAAACAGAATTGGGGATAGTGACATTATTTATTTGACCGTATGTTCCGACTATGGTATCCTTAATGATGCTACTATAAATTATATTGTTTTCTAAATAAATATTCATAAATAGAGCCCCCCATTTGGCACCTACTGCATTACCATAATAATAGAGAAATGTTATTCCATTAAAAGCCTGACTACCAATTGTTGTTACGGAGTTTGGTACGGTTAATGAGGTCAGGCCACTACAACCGGAGAAAGCTTCACGGCCGATGGAAGTGACGCTATTGGGGATGGTGACAGAGGTCAGGCCACTACAACAAGCGAAACCGCATTGGCCGATGGAGGTGACACTGTTGCCAATAGTGACGGAAGTCAGGCCTGTGCAGCCCTCGAAGGCAGAGTTCCCGATGGTAGTAACGCTGTTGGGGATAGTGACGGAAGTCAGGCCTGTGCAGCCACGGAAGGCATAGCCGCCGATGGAGATGACACTGTTGCCAATAGTGACGGATGTTAGGCCTGTGCAGTCACAGAAGGCAAATTCGCCGATGGAGGTGACGCTATTAGGGATGGTAACGGAGGTCAGGCCAGTGCAGCCCCAGAAGGCACAGTCCCCGATGGTGGTAACGCTGTTGGGGATAGTGACGGAGGTCAGGCCAGTGCAGCCCTCGAAGGCAGAGTTCCCGATGGTGGTAACGCTGTTGGGGATAGTGACGGAGGTCAGGCCAGTGCAACCATAGAAGGCATAGCTGCCAATGGAAGTGACATTGTTGGGGATGGAGACAACTCCACCGCTGCCGACGTATGCCAATAGCTGTGTTCTAGTGCTGTCGTAGTAGACAAAATCACCATCCTTCACACGATTCATGTATCTTGCTCCCCAAGGGCTACCAGAAGCTGTTCCGTGATATTCAATATATTTTACGTAATAAAAGGCATTGCTTCCAATAGTGGTGACACTATTTGGAATGGACACAGACAATCCCACACAATTATAAAAGGCATCTGTGCCGATGGAAGTGACAGAGTTAGGAATGGTAACTGAAGTCAATCTAGGACAAAAGGGGAATGCATAGTTAGGTATATGAGTTACATTATTCCCTATATTTACTGAGGTACTGCCAGAAAAACCGCCATCATAAACACTACTGCCAATAAATGTACAATTGATTGCATTATAGTTTACAGTGGTCAGGTTGGGACATTCTCCAAAGGCATAGACACCAATGGAAGTAACACTATTGCCAATGGTGACAGAGGCCAGACCGCTGCAATAATAGAAGGCATAGTTGCCGATAGAGGTGACGCTATCGGGAATTGTGACGGAGGTCAGGCCAGAGCAATAATAGAAGGCTCTGTTTTCGATAGAGGTGACGCTATTGGGAATTGTGACGGAGGTCAGGCCAGTGCAGTCATTGAAGGCACCTTGGCCGATGGAGATGACGTTATAGGTGATACCACTATATGTGACCGTGGAGGGGATAGTTAGGTCTCCAATAACATAACCACTCCAGGTTACTTGCACCCCGCCTGAGACTATGTAGTAGCAGAGGGTCTGCCCGGTTGGGGCGACGGCGGAGAAACCGTAGGCACGGAGGCTTTGCGGCCATGCCAACACCATCAGCAGGATGGCATAAAGGAATAATTTGTGTTTTTTCATGTTGTTATTGTTTTGGATTAATAATTTATTTCCTTGCAATACAACATATAAAAAAAGCGCGGGAACAACTTTCTTGCTTATCCCGCACATGAGGCTCTCGCATTGCCATTGACACAGAATAAGCAATGCCGAAGCCCACGCGTAACGTATATAGTATGAAACCTATATACTACCATGGACGTCGTACATTGCGTTATTGCGGTGTCAATTTTGAATTTGCGAGATTCATGTGCCGCTGATAAAACGCTGTTACAACGTCTTTTTCAATATGTCTGCCGCCTGCCTAATAGTGATGGAAACGTCAGCAAGACAATAAGTTGTCCCCACCCATTCCCGTCGCGACCTCGGCAGAACGACGCTACAAATATACACAAAATAAATGATTATTTCACAAACAATGTTAAAACTTTTCCGCAATATCAATTCTCAAGTGGTCTAAACAAAGGAAGTACTACAGTGTGGGGAATACAAAAAGAGCGACTGGCTACCGGGAGGGCCGGAGCCAGTCGACTAATAATCACAGATAATCTATTAAGATAGGGTTTATTTGGTGGAGACGACGAGGAAACGGGTCTGTTCCCAGAATTTGGCGGGGTTGAGGATGCGGAGATAGGAGACCTGCTTGTTGTCGTTCTCGTCCATAACCAGTTCGTAGCTATTCTCGGGGTGTTTGGACACCACAATGGCTTTTCTCATATTGATGGGGATGGTGGTGACTTTGGTGCGGTCAATCTGAGTGAAACGGTCGAGAGGCATTTCGCTGTTGGTGCCCTGACGGCGTCCGATGCCGATGAAACCGCCAGCCTTGCTCACGATACCGGCCTCGTTGAGGTCGTCGTAGGTACCCACAACATAGTAGGCACGGTTGGCCTCGGTGGTTTGCTGTTTGATATATTGGTCTTTCTGGGCATTGGAAGCGGTGAGTTCGGTTACATCCTGATTCAGCTTATTGATGAGCACCTTGTTGTTCTCCAGTTCGGTAAGGAGCTGGGCGATCTGGGATTCCTGCTGGGCGATGCGCTCTTCCTGACGGCTGACAAGTTCCTGAAGGCGGGTGCTTTCTTTGCTGTCGTTATTGAGTTTGGCCTGGAGGCTGGCAATCTTCTGCTTGTTGGCAGCCATGAGGTTTTCGATGTCCTTAATCTGGGCACTGATTTGGTTCTTGACGCTGGGCTGGCCTTCGATGTTGGCACGGCGGAGTTCCTGGACAGCATTGTAGCGGGAGTTGACGGCAGCGAGGTTTTCTTCAATCTGGTTGAGGGTGGAGAAGAGGGAGTCGAGTTCGGAATCTTTATTCTGGATGATGGTGGAAAGGGAGTCGTTTGTCTTGATGGCGGCATCCAGTTCTGCTTGATGGTTGTTACATGACGCCAAAGCCGTGACGACGATGGCAAGTGCTAATACCGTTACAGTTTTTTTCATAGCAAATAGGTGTTTTGTGTTATTAATTAATATTTTTTGTTTCATGGACAATATTTTTTGTTCTTTACGTTATTGTTAGAAAAAACGGCGATTGGTATTTTTTATTGCACAATCCCGACCATAAGAATCATAATAAATCTAAAAAAGATGAGAAAAATTGCAAAATCCATACTTTTGATGACAATCGTTAGCACAATTCAGCCCGCATTGGGGCAGACCACAAACCCGTTGCTGCAGGAATGGAAGACTCCCCACCAGACACCTCCGTTCAGCAAGATACGCAATGAACATTATGTTCCCGCCGTACGGGAGGCGATAAAGGAAGCCGAAAAGAATATTCAGAACATAGTCAAACAGAAGGCCGCGCCGACTTTTGAGAACACCATTGTGGCATTGCAGACGGCAAGCGAAAAACTGGACCGCATCAGCAGCGTGTTGTTCAACCTGAACGAATGCAACACCGACAGTGAGTTGCAGAACATTGTGATGGAGCTGACGCCTGAGCTGACACGCTTTTCGAACAGCGTGAATATGAACCAGGACTTGTTTGAAAGGGTGAAATCGGTGTACAAGCAGCGGGAAAACCTGAAACTGACCCCTGAGGAGAGCACACTGCTGGAGGACACATACAATGGATTTGTGCGGAACGGCGTGAACCTGACGGGAAAGGCGCGCGAGACTTTTGCGAAAAACAGTGAGCGGCTGGCTGAATTGTCGCAGCAGATGAACCGCAACGTGCTGGCAGACAACAATGACTTTATTCTTCACATCACCGACAAAGCAGACCTTGCCGGACTGCCAGAGAATGTGGTTGCCGCGGCCAAGGCAGAAGCCAAGGAGCGCAAGATGGCAGGATGGGTGTTCACTCTGGCTTATCCATCGTATGGGCCGTTCATTACCTACGCCGACAACAGAAGTCTCCGCGAGAAGATGTGGCGCGCCTACAACAGCAGGGGCAACCGCGGCAACAAGAACGACAACAACGAGGTGATCAAGGAGATGGTGTATCTGCGCTACCAGCAAGCCAGCCTTTTGGGCTATAAAAACTACTGCCAGTATGTGCTGAGCAACCGGATGTGCAACACACCGGAGGAGTTGTCGGGGTTTCTTGAAGAGATGTACCAGGCTGCCAAGCCATACGCGGAGCGGGACCTGAAGGAGGTAAGCATCTTTGCCGAGAGCATGGGGGCCAAACTGCCATTGGAACGCTGGGACATGACGTACTACAGCGAGAAACTGAAGCAGAAGAAGTACGACTTTGACCAGGAGCTGCTGAGGCCGTACCTGCCGCTGGAGAACGTGAGACAGGGCATTTTCAATCTGTACGGAAGGTTGTATGGACTGTCGTTCCGCGAGACTAAAGCGATAGAGGTTTACCATCCCGATGTGAAAGTATACGAGGTGTTTGACGGGAAACGTTTTATGGGTGTGCTTTACCTCGACATGCACCCTCGGGCAAGCAAAAGGAGCGGTGCCTGGAAGACGACATTCCGTGAGCAAAGCAACATAGGAGGAAAACAGGTGCGTCCATTGGTGCAGATAGTGTGCAACTTCTCAAAGCCAGTGGGAGACAAGCCTGCCCTGTTGAGTTTTGACGAGATGGAGACATTTATGCACGAGTTCGGACATGCGATACACTGCCTGCTGACCGACTGCACCTATCCCAGCCTAAGCGGCACGAATGTGAAACGCGACTTTGTGGAGATGCCTTCGCAGGTAATGGAAAATTGGTGCTACGAGCCAGAGTTCCTGAACACATTTGCCAAGCATTACCAAACCGGCGACACGATTCCGGGCGAGTATATCCGCAAGATAAAAGCCGCAGAGAAGTATATGGCCGGATGGCTCTGCATACGCCAACTGAACCTGGGCATAATCGACTACGAGTTCCATTCGATTACAGAACCGATAACGGGAAGCATAGAGGATTTTGAACACGCAAGGATGAGAGAATTGCAGGCACCGGTGAAGGGAGCCAACACCAGCACTGCATTCACCCACATTTTTGCAGGAGGATACGCCTCGGGTTATTACGGCTACAAGTGGGCCGAGGTACTGGATGCCGACATCTTTTCGAAGTTCAAGAAAGAGGGGATTTTCAATGCCGCCACAGCTTCGGCATTCCGCAGCAAGATTCTGTCGAGAGGAGGCACGGAGCATCCCTCGGTGCTGTTCCACAACTTCATGGGTCGAAAACCAGACAAGGCGGCCTTGATGGAGCGTTGCGGATTTGAGGAGGTGGAGCCTGACGGTACTCTCCAGAAAAAATAATTTTCCTAAAAAAACTAACACAACTATTTTATGAACGAAATCTACGCAAAACAGATACTGAAAATATTCGCCAACAATCCGTTTGAGTCTTTTAACCACAAGCAGATAGCATCAAGGGTGGGCGCCCACGACAAGGGGAGCCGCCAACTGGTGGCTGCAACCATGCAGGAGATGGCCGAAGCCAAGATACTGGTGGAGGACACAGAGGCTCGAGGAAAGTATAAGATTAATCCGAAGAACATCAATGACGATTTGCTGCCGAAGAATTATGTGGTCGGAACGATAGACATGAAGCAGACGGGCAAGGCATACGTCATTCCACAGGAGGAAGGCCGCGAGGACATCCTTATTACGCCAAACAACACCCGACACGCACTGCACGGGGACACAGTGAAAGTGCTGATGTTCCCCCAAAGAAAGATGCGCAAGCCCGAAGGCCAGGTGGCAGAGATTCTGCACCGAGCACGTACCCGTTTTGTGGGCATCATCCAGAAACAGGACAGGTTTGCCTTTATGGTGAGTGACAGCAGGTCGATGGTGGTGGACATATTCATACCACAGAACGACTTGGGCGGAGCCGAGGATGGAGAAAAAGTGCTGGTGGAGATGACCGACTGGCCGGAGAGAATGAACAACCCCGTTGGCCGTGTACTAAAACGGTTGGGCAAACCCGGCGACAACAATGTGGAGATGCAATCCATATTGGCTGAATATGACTTTCCGCTGGAGTTCCCAGCCGCTGCCGAGAAAGAGGCAGAACGGATAGCCCAGCCTACCAAAAAGGACTATGAAGGGAGAAAGGATTTCAGAAAGACGACCACCTTCACCATAGACCCCGAAGACGCGAAAGACTTTGACGATGCACTGTCGTTCAAAACACTCAGCAACGGGAATGTGGAAGTGGGAGTGCATATTGCCGACGTGTCGCATTACGTGGAACCCGGCACCGCCATCGACCGCGAGGCTTACGAACGGGGAACGAGCGTGTACCTTGTTGACAGAACGATTCCCATGCTGCCCGAGAAACTTTGCAACGGCGTTTGTTCGCTGCGCCCACACGAGGACAAGCTATGCTTTAGCGTGGTAATGGAAATGGACAGCAATGCCACAGTGAAAAAGGTATGGATGGGGAAGAGCGTTATAAACAGCGACCAACGATACAGTTACGAACAGGCTCAGGAGATAATAGATTCGGGCAATGTGAAAGCCGGTGAGGAGGCAACAGGGAACGCCATCCTTGAGTTGCACAAACTGGCCACCATTCTGCGCGAAGAACGCTACAAGGCCGGTGCCATCAACTTCGACAGCCAGGAGGTGAAATTCATACTGGACGAGAATGCCAAGCCTATTGGAGTGTACATCAAGGAGTCGAAAGAGGCCAACTGGTTGATAGAGGAGTTTATGTTGCTTGCCAACAAGAAAGTGGCCGAGCATGTGGGCATGGCACACAAGGGTAAGGCCAAAGGAGAGAAAAGCGCGCCCGCCAAGACATTTGTATACCGAGTCCACGACGAGCCAAATCCAGAAAAACTGAATACATTCGTTGAGTTTGTTGCCAAGTTGGGATATAAAATGCGGGTCAACACCCGGCAGGCTCTTGCCTCCAGCTACAACAATCTTTTCAAGACCATTGCAGGACGGGGCGAGGAGTATCTGATTGACACGGTTGCAATCCGCACCATGGCGAAAGCCTATTACAGTACAGAGAATATCGGCCACTATGGGCTGGGATTCCCGTACTATACACACTTCACTTCTCCAATACGACGTTACCCCGACTTGATGGTACACAGACTGTTGGAACGCTATCTGAACGGTGGAGCCTCGGTAAGCGCCGACGAGTACGAGGAATACTGCAAGCATTGTTCTGTGGCAGAAAAAAGAGCCGCCGACGCCGAACGCGCCAGCGTGAAGTACAAACAGGCGGAATATCTGAGCGACAAGCTTGGACAGACTTTCCCGGCCTTGATTTCAGGCGTTAGCAAATGGGGCATTTATGCCGAGATTGAGGGCAACAAATGCGAGGGAATGATTCCCATCGGCAGCCTTCAGGGTGACTATTATATGCTGGACGAAGACAATTACCAGGTGATTGGACGCCGCTACGGCAAATGTTACAAGTTGGGCGACCCTGTCACCATACGCGTCAAAGGGGTTGACATGATGAAGAAACTAATTGATTTCGAGATGGTGGATGAGACCTACGAAAGTCCTCGCGACAAGGCAAGAGGTTCTTCGCGCAATCCTAAGAGTACGAAAAGCAGTTCTTCTGGACGAAAAAAAGGTTCCTCAGAGAGAAGCAAACCCAAGGCATCCAAGTCGGCTAAAGGAACTGCAAAACGCACAAGAACAAAGCGAAAGGAATCCTGAATAGTTTTTTAGTAGAGCCTGTTTAGAAGCAAGAACAACGCTTGATGCCATGACGAGATATATCTTTCTGGATTTTGACGGGGTGATAAGCACCGATAGGAACAATCTTGGCCGTAAGGATTTAGGCCTTCCTGTCAGGGATGAACTGGGGCCGTTCTTCGATGCTAACGCCGTTGACAATCTGAACAGGCTCGTTGATGCAACAGATGCTGACATTATTATCACATCTTCATGGAAATACCTTGGTTTTGACGCCATGCGGGAATTGTGGAAAAGACGTTCGATGCCAGGTTTTTTACGCGGGATAACTCCTGATGTTACCGGCGGCTATATGTTTAAACGGGGCATGGAAATAGCCCGTTGGCTGCACGACAACACATGCGACGAACCTCAATCCTACAGGTATGTAATCGTTGACGACGGTGATGATTTTCTTCCTGAACAAATACCATTCGCCGTTTTTACCAATCCTCGGATTGGGCTGAGCGCGGAAGATGCAGATCGCGCCATAGCCATCTTGACCGAATAACCACCACAATAAGAAAGTCAGATAAACCCACTTACTGTCCTAACCTTCTTTCAAGCTCTGCTGGCGGAACTCGGTAGGCGACATGCCGAGGTGTTCCTTGACAAACTTGCCGAAGAATGAGAGGTTGGGAAAGAAGAGGTTGTTGCTAATTTCCTTGATGGTCTTGTTGCCATAGCGTAGCTGTTGGCAGATGGTGTTGACGGTCACCTCATGGATGTGTTCAAGCGGTGGACGACCCGCCTCCTCTTTCACGCATTTGGAGAGGTATTTGGGCGTGACGTTCAGCCTGTCGGCAAAGGCCGAAACACTGCGTTCCCGTCCTGCCGACTCGGCCACCAACCTTAAGAACCGGCGGTAGACCAATGTTGACTGGCGGACGGTGGAATCTTTTTCCTCGGCATCGGCTTGTTCCGCCTTCCGGAGGTCTATCAGCATCATCATCTCCAGCATCAGCGATTGAAAGTGCAGTCGCACGACATCGTGCTGGAAGTCGCCTTCTTCATTTTGCGTCTTCAGCTTCAGTAGGTTGTAGTAATGACTGGCTACATGGTGCTCGTGTTCGTTGAGAGCGAAGAGCGGGTGCTTCTTGGCGTAGGAGAGTCGTTCCCACAAGTATTTGTTGAGGTAGAGCGAGCTGTCTACGGCCCGCTGGGCAAAGGCAATCAGTTTTACCTGCGCATTGGGGCTGGGCAGTATCTCACCCATCATCTGGCCGGGCAAATAGACCAGCAGCGAACCCTCTACGAGCCGGTACATTCGCTCGTCTATTGTCACCTGCACTTGTCCTTTCTGGCAGAACGCTACCATAATAAACGCCAACGTAGTGTGCAGATAGTCACCGAGCCTCAGCCGCCTGATGTCGTCAATCACCAGCAGGTCGCCGTCCTTGTAGTCAAACAAGTAGTTCTCCCGGAGGTCGTCAAAACTTAAATGTCGCATAGTCGTTGTTATGTTTTTCAACTGCAAAAAGACGAAAGATGAGCGGAATGGCAACATTCAAAGTATGAGAATAAGAAGAATGTTCCTTTTTGCCATAATGCAGAGTGACAAAACTATGTGTCCGCTTCAAAACACCCCGTTGTAGCCTTGATGAACCTTGTCTCATTTTCAAAACAGACTTTTGATTGGGGATGAAGCAGGTTCTTTATAGTGTATTTGGATGAGTAGCGGATTCGTACCAATCCGAGACAAAACCCTTATACTTGGGATTTATAGTGTCGCAGAATGCAAGGACCGCCGCGCTCTGTTCCTGCGCTAAATAATAGTATACATCCAAGTTTTCTTCGGCAATCCAGTCAACGTCCAAACGGCGCGGATCCATGAAGAAGAACATCTTCAGGTAAAGTCGCAAACAGTCTCCTCTGTTACGGTAAGCATTCATGTACAGCACGTGGTATATCATATTGTACCGGTTCTCGTATGGGTTATCGAAGTTGCAGTGGATGTCTATGCTGTCATACAATATATTCATTTCTTCTACCGAACGCGGGTAATACTGTTCCACAATATTGTATGGGGTCGAGGTGTCTATGTCGTTTCTCAGTATGGCTGCATAGTTTCTTTCGGACTTGGTTAGGTCAAGTAATTCTCCGTTCAGCCATTGCTCGCGCCATTGCTCGTCGGTAAGTTGAGTCTCGTCGGTGGTTTCAATTTGTTTTGTACTGTCATTGGTGTTTTCGCCCACCAGCCCGTTCATGCAGGCGGTCACCATTCCGAGGGCGCACGCCATTGCTCCGAGCATAAATAATTTCTTCATATTGAATAAGATTATTAATTTGTGAATAAAACGCACCCCTCGGCTTTTTATTGCGCCTAAGCAAAAAAACAATTGTGGGTCGGCCTGTATAGACATTCGGAAAATACTCCATACTTGGAGAAAAAAAGAACACCACAGTGTCGGATTTTCATTGTAACTTTGCAAAAAGTTTTGGTAACGAAAGCTTCTTGTAGATAAAAATGAAAATCAATGTATTGCATACTGGAGAAGTGCGCGTGTCACCCCACCTTCCTTTCGGGGGCGACCATTGCAGCATGCTGAAAGCCGCCGGATTGACAACCCCGAAGAGCCAATGGATGTGGCTGCCGGTGAGTGTCTATCTCATTGAGCACCCCAATGGTCGCATCCTCGTGGATACCGGCTGGCACCGCGAGATGAACCCCGACGGAGTGTACGACCTCAAGGCACAAATCAAGTCTCTCGGGAGCTGGCAACTGTATATGGTGAACCAAGGCCGACTGCCAAAGGGACAGGCCGTAGACGAGCAGCTTGCCGCCATGGGGTTGAAGCCCTCCGACATCGACTATGTCATCCTTTCCCATCTCGACTGCGACCACGCCAACGGCCTCCGCTTGGTGAAGGAGGCCAAACACATCCTTGTAGCCCGTGCCGAGATGAACAATATCCGCAAAGGCATCACCGAATGCATCCGCTACCAGCGCAGCTGGTGGGAGGGTGTGGGTCTGGAGCTCTTCGACTGGAACGGGAACGAAGGCCCTGTTGGACACTCCTTCGACCTCTTCGGAGACGGCTCGGTGGTGATGGTGAACATCCCCGGCCACTGCGAAGGCCTCTGTGCCGTCAAAGTCAAGAATGCGGATGGCAAGTTCGTCCTGCTCTTCTCCGATGGCGGCTATGCCCGCAAGTCGTGGGAGCGAATGATTACCTCCGGCGTGTGTCAAGACAAACGGCTCCAACGGCAATCCCTACAATGGATTCGAGAGCAAAGTCTCTCGCCCGACTGCCTCGAGTCCCTCGCCAATCATGACCCCGACATCAAACCACATATTATTGAATTATGAAAACAGCAATCATCATTGGAGCCACCTCCGGCATTGGCCGCGAAGTTGCCGCCCATCTGGTAGAAAAGGGGTGGAAAGTAGGCATCACCGGAAGACGCACAGAGGCTTTGGAATCCTTCCGCAATGAATATGGATCCGACAAGGTCTGCATCGCCACTATGGACATCACCCACGACGACTCTGTCGCTGCGCTGGATGCACTCTTGGAGCAGACTGGCGAGCCGGATTTGTTCTTATATGCTTCAGGCGTTGGCTATCAGAATCAAGAACTGGATTTGGACAAAAAGATAAGTACAGTACGGACCAACTGCGAAGGAATGGTTCGCATGGTGGATCACTACGTCAACTATGTCCGCTGCCATAAGTATTCCGCCATGCACAAAGCCCACATTGCCGTCATTTCCTCCGTGGCGGGAGTGGCAGGCCTCGGAACCGCCCCGGCCTACTCTGCCACCAAGAGGATGCAAAGCCATTATCTCTCCGCATTGGCACAGCTCGCTCAAATGGAACACATACCCATTCGCTTTACGGACATCCGTCCCGGCTTCATCGCCACAGATATACTTAATCCCGACAAGCATTATCCCATGCTAATGTCAAAGGAAAAGGCTGCAGACCATATCATGAAGGCACTCCGTCGCAAGAAGCGGGTCTATACTTTCGACTGGCGTTTCAGGGTGGCCTCTTTCATCTGGAGCCTTACGCCGCGCGGCATCTGGGAACGCATCACATGGATTAAAAACTGATTTATCCAGAATCAGTCCTTAGAAAATTGAAAGGTAATGTTTCGAATGACCGAATTGGGATAAAATTATCGAGGCTTGCCCATCGGCATGCCTCATAATTTTTACCTTGATTCATTCGCCCCAAAAACGGAATAAAACAGTAGAGGAACGGTATAAAACAGCCCATTTCTCAGTAGTCAAAATGTTAAATAATAGTCCCATAGCAATATTTAACATTTGTGTACAATATTGATTTTAAGCAATTTACCCCCCCCCACCGCAAAATTAAAATTTTGCGGGGAAGAATGGTTAATTATTTCAAAATAAAATATTAACTTTGCACCCAAATTTTTCACCAAGAGAATCTTTTGATGCAGTAGTTAATGAGGCCCGCTATTCATCAAAAGCAAACACCAAAGAGCCTCAAACATTAAAACAAAAAATAACAATGAAGAAGTTACTGATTGCCGTGGCTGTAATAGCCATGGTTTGCAGTTTCTCAAGCTGCAAGAAAAAATGCAATTGCACCACCACCATGAATGGTCAGGTCACGCAAACCGTAACCATGGAAGCCACAAACTGCTCCAAATTGAATGTCACCCAGACCGTAGGGGATATGGTTCAGGAGACCAAGTGCAATTAAGCATTATTTCAACAGGCAACAACAAAAACAGAAGCAAACCTCCGACGGGTTTGCTTCTGTTTTTATCATCAGCCGACAAAAAGAAACGGATGCTCCATCATTGATGAAACATCCGTTTATGGAATTGCCGAAAAGAATTATTCAGCAACAATCTCTACATTGATTTGGGCTTTGATTTCCTTGTAGATATTGATCTGGGCAGGGAAAGTACCCACTTCTTTGAGCTTGGCACCGTCAACAACGATTTTCTTACGGTCGATGTCGTAGTTGTGCTGCTCCTTCAGAGCCTCGGCAATCTGGTCGCTGGTGATGGAACCAAAAAGATGGCCATTTTCACCAACCTTGGCAACCAAGCGGACAACTTTCTCGTTGACAGCAGCCTTCAGAGTTTCAGCATCCTTGCGGAGTTTCTCTTCTTTGAAAGCGCGCTGGCGGATATTCTCAGCGTGGATTTTGCGGTTGGTCGGAGTGGCGATAATAGCCAGGCCGTTGGGGAGAAGATAGTTGTTGGCGTATCCGTTCTTAACGTTTACGATATCGTCTTTGTAACCGAGATTGGCTACATCTTGCAAAAGTATAATTTCCATTCTATTCTTCCTCCATTTATTATTTTAAACAATCGGCTACATAGGGCAGAAGGGCCAGATGACGGGCGCGCTTGATAGCCTTGGACACTTTTTTCTGATACTTGTTGGAAGTACCGGTGATGCGGCGGGGCAGAATCTTGCCCTGCTCATTGACAAACTTCAGAAGGAAGTCTGCATCCTTGTAGTCAATGTATTTGATGCCGAGTTTCTTGAAACGGCAGTATTTCTTACGCTGGGTTTCAACAGCAATCGGGGTCAGGTATTTGATTTCGGTTTCGTTTGCCATGATTCTAAATTTTTAAATGTTGAGGGTTTGAGTCGAGGTTTTGTTAGGTCTCTTTTTCTCTTCCCTTCACATTGATTGATTAATTATTTTCCTCCTGTCCTTCAGCGGGGGTAGTGGCGGCACGTTTGGCGTTGCGCTTCTTCTCATTGTATGCAATTGCATACTTGTCAAGAGAAACGGTGAGGAAACGCAGCAAACGCTCGTCGCGCTTGTAGGCAACCTCAAGGTCGGCAATAACGCTACCCTCGGCATTGAATTCAATGAGATAATAGAATCCGGTGTTCTTTTTCCGAATAGGAGAAGTTGGTGTACTTCTCTACCGTTTCCTTCATCTGGTCTTCAGACAAAACGGGAGTTACAATGAAAACGGTTTCGTAACGGTTTACCATGTTGTTTAATTTATAAAATATTGATTAGTTAAAATAACGCATTTAACGTTGAGCCACTTTGCGGACTCGAACCGCAGACCTACGCATTACGAATGCGTTGCTCTACCAACTGAGCTAAAGTGGCATTGCGGTTTTGATGTAAAGATCCTCCACGTCCCGAACGTGGCGCGCTAGCCAACTGCGCTACACCCCGCAGTAGTGTCCTGGCAGGGACTCGAACCCTGGACCCATTGATTAAGAGTCAATTGCTCTACCAACTGAGCTACCAAGACAGCTTTTTTGCTTCGAGCTACGGACTTCTGACGAAGTTTTCGTGCTTTGGGCTTTATATTTTAGTATTTCAAATTACTCTCATTTGTACTCCGGGTGGGACTTGAACCCACACGCCCTTGCGGGCAAGGGATTTTAAGTCCCTCGTGTCTACCATTCCACCACCAGAGCCTTTCGCCTTGGGCCATCAGCTGTTGGCTTTTGGCTTCTGTAGACTATTGAGCGGAAAACGAGACTCGAACTCGCGACCCCGACCTTGGCAAGGTCGTGCTCTACCAACTGAGCTATTTCCGCTTACTAACCTCTTGGAGCGGAAAACGAGACTCGAACTCGCGACCCCGACCTTGGCAAGGTCGTGCTCTACCAACTGAGCTATTTCCGCATTCTCTTTGTCACTATTTCAAGTGCCTCTCTGCCTTTAAAAGCGGGTGCAAAAGTACAAACTTTTTTCCATTCAGCAAAACTTTTTTTGAAGAAAAATCACAACTACCTCATTTCTAAATATAAATATTTTTCTTCTCCCGCACGAAGAAACTGATAATTTCTCCTTTTTCTTCTCTGTATTTCTCTTTTTTCGCCTATTTTGTCTCTTTTCTTTCTCCTCGTTTGCCTTTTTTATGCAATTTACAAAGCATCTGACAATTACTCATTATCTCCTCTTCTCCGTAACGCCTCTCAACACCCACATTGTTCTCTCACTTTTAATCAATAACTATCCAACACACCGCTCACTTTTACCCACCAATTCCAACCGCCACAAAAGTAAGCCTTACATCATGTTATTTCTTACCTACAAGTTTTTTGATTTCATTCAGTTTCAATAACGCCTCAAGCGGTGTAAGAGAATCTATATCAATATCTAGCAACTTGTCTCTGATTTCTAAAAGGGTTGGGTCGTCAAGTTGTATAAAACTAAGTTGGTAACCACCTTCGGGCTTCGCTGCCTCCTCTTTCTTTTTCGACTTGCCGCCCTTTGGATTCAAATCGGAAATCTTCTCGCTTTTCGATTCGAGCAATTGCAACATACTGTTAGCCCGCTTCAAAACTTGCGACGGCATTCCCGCCATCTTGGCCACATGGATTCCAAAACTATGTTCGCTCCCTCCCAACTCCATCTTGCGCAGAAATATCACCTTGTCTCCCACATCTTTCACCGCAATATGATAGTTCTGAATGCGTTCATACTGGTCAGCCATTTCTATCAACTCGTGGTAATGCGTTGCAAACATGACCTTCGCCCGTGCTTTGGGGTTGTTATGCAAATATTCTGTAATGGCCCATGCTATTGATATTCCATCGTAGGTGGAAGTGCCACGACCTATCTCATCCAGCAGCACCAGACTTCTGTCCGATACATTGTTCAATATGCTGGCCGTCTCGTTCATCTCCACCATGAAAGTCGACTCGCCCGAAGAGATATTGTCCGACGCACCCACACGGGTGAAAATCTTGTCCACCATGCCTATGTGAGCCGCATTGGCAGGGCAGTAACTGCCTATCTGAGCCATCAGCACTATTAGCGCCGTTTGTCGCAGCAATGCCGATTTTCCCGACATATTAGGTCCTGTAATAATGATTATCTGCTGCGTCTCGCTGTCAAGATGCACGTTATTGCTCACATATTGCTCTCCTAACGGCAGTTGGGTCTCAATAACAGGGTGGCGTCCTTCTTTTATATCTATCACGGTGTCGTCGGACAGCTCCGGCCGGCAATAGTTGTTAGCAAGTGCCACCTCGGCAAAACTCTGCAAACAATCTATTTTGGCCACAATCTGAGCGTCATACTGTATCGGTTCAAGGTAGGTCATCAACGCTGACAACAACTGTTCATACAACTGCGTTTCAAGCACCATTATCCGCTCCTCGGCACCCAGTATCTTCTCCTCATATTCTTTCAATTCGGGAGTAATATATCGCTCGGCATTGGTAAGGGTTTGCTTTCGAGTCCAATCCGCAGGCACCTTGTCCTTGTGCGTGTTGGTAACCTCGAGGTAGTAACCGAATATATTGTTAAAACCCACCTTCAACGAGGGGATTCCTGTCAACTCGCTCTCTCTCCTCTGTATTTCCATCAGGTACTCTTTGCCCGAACCAGCCATCGAGCGCAACTCGTCCAGTTCGCCATTCACCCCCGCGGCTATCACGCCTCCTTTATCCAACTTCACTGGCGGTTCTTCTTCAATCTCCCTCGCTATGCGCTCGTACATGTTTTGACAGGGATTTATTTGCTCCGCCATCCGTTTCAAGGCAACATCACCCGATTCTGCACACAACTGTTGAATCTTCGCCACAGCTTGCAACGAACGTCTCAACTGCTGCAACTCCCGCGGATTGATACGGCCAACGGACACCTTTGAAATCAATCGTTCCAAATCGCCTACGGCCTGTATCTCCGGCATCAGCCGTATCGCCAAATCTCGCGTCCTCACCAATATGTCTACCACATGCAGCCTGTCTTCAATCGCAGCCTTGTCTTTCAACGGCATCACAATCCATCTTCTCAGCAACCTCGAACCCATTGGTGTCACCGTTTGGTCAACCACGTCAAGCAACGTTCTTGCATTCTCGTGCGGCGAGTATACCAATTCCAGGTTCCTCACCGTGAACTTGTCCAACCACACATAGCGATCCTCTTCTATTCTGTTTATGGTACAAATGTGCTGAGTACGGTCGTGTTGCGTGTCTTGGAGGTAATACAATGCTGCTCCCGCTGCTATCACTCCTTCCGTCAATTCTTCCACCCCGAAGCCTTTCAGCGAAGTGGTGCCAAACTGTTTCATCAGCAGTTCTTTGGCAAAGTCTCCAGTAAACACCCAGTCGTCGAATGTGTTCGTATAATACTTCTCTGGAAAATGCTCTTGAAACCAATGCAGTTTCTTGCGTTGCAGCACCACCTCCGATGGATGGAAGTTCTGCATCAGTTTGTCGATATATGCCAAGTCTCCTTGCGCTACATAGAACTCACCTGTCGAGACATCAAGAAACGATATTCCGTGCACTTTGTCTGCCAAATGCAGTCCGCAAAGGAAGTTATTTTCTTTCACGTCCAACACCATGTCGTTATATGACACTCCTGGCGTAACCAACTCTGTTATTCCTCTCTTCACCAGACCCTTCACTGTCTTGGGGTCTTCCAGTTGTTCGCATATCGCCACCCGCAGCCCTGCCTTCACTAACCTTGGCAAATATTGGTCCACTGCATGGTAAGGTATACCTGCCAAATCAGTATACCCGCCACCACCGCTCGCCTTGCGCGTCAGGGTGATTCCTAATATCTGGGATGCCTTGCGGGCGTCTTCTCCAAATGTCTCATAAAAATCGCCCACTCTAAACAGCAGCATAGCATCCGGAAACTTCCGTTTCATCTCTGCATGTTGCCGCATCAAAGGGGATTCGTTCTCTGTGTTCTTCGCCATATTATCGCATTTTCCGTTCTCAAGAGCGGATATTTCATAACGCCTCCTCAACCATTTTTATTGTGCCCACTCCAAAATAAAAAAACACTTCCCCTCTATCACCTCCCCGCCAACTACCTATCAGCATATTTTCCTGTACCTTACAAACCCATCCCGCTATTTTTTTCTGCCATTCCATTTTTTCTTCGTACTTTTGCAAACGGTTCGGTCGCCGCTAAGGCGTCAAAAGGGAATGCCGTGAAAGTCGGCAACAGTCCCGCTGCTGTAAGTCTTTTTCAGCGTGGTTCACCCCACCATGCCACTGCGCTGCACCCAGCGTGGGAAGGCAAGAATCTCGCAAGACAAGTCAGAAGACCTGCCCGACCACAATAATTTACCGGCCTCGAGGATAGGCACGTGAATTCAAATGAAACAGAAACATATCATACTCTCTCTGGCTCTCTTGTGCGGTTTTCTCACCTCCCTCTCCGCTCAAGACACTACCCGTCGTTCCATTGTTCTTCCTCTTATCCGCATCATCCAACCCAACAGCCGTCCGGAAACCATCAAGGCTCAAACCCCCACCCAAGTAGCATCTTCCGAAAGCATGGAACGACTCGGAGATGCTCAGCTCAGTGATGTCCTTCGCCGAATGGTGGGTGTCTCACTCAAGGACTATGGCGGCATCGGCGGCATAAAGACCGTCTCAGCCCGTGGTCTGGGAAGCCAGTTCAGCACCCTCACCATCGATGGCATCGCTGTCACCGACTGCCAGAATGGCCAAATAGACCTCGGCCGTTATATGCTCGGCAACAGCAGCTATATTTCCCTCTCCAACGGCCAGGTAGACAACTCCCTCAATTCCGCCCGCGCCTTCTCTTCTGGCTGTATTATTAATATGGAAACCCACGAACCCGAGTTCGGCTCCCGTCCCTTCAACTTGCGGCTCGGCCTCGAAGGCGGCTCTTTCGGACTCTTCTCCCCTTCTGTGGCCTACGAGCAGCGCATCACCCCCCGTCTCTCCCTCTCTTTCTGGGGCAACCACCTACAGTCCAAAGGCAACTATCCCTTTACCCTCTACTACACCCCAGGCCGCACCGACAGCTGTTCCCTCGAGAAACGACTGAATTCCCACGTCCGTATCGGCACTGCCGACATGAATCTTTTCTATCGTTTCAACAGCAGCAACCGCTTACAAATCAAAGCCCATTACATGAACGGCTACCACGCTCTTCCCGGTCCCGTCATCTTCTACACCCAGAAAGGGTCCGAACACAGCGAGGAGCAATTATTCTTCTCCCAGGCCCGTTTCCGGCATGTCGGCGAACAATGGGACTACCAACTACTCGCTAAATATCAAAACAGCCACGACCTCTACGCCGACACCGCCATTCACATTACCAACCGCTACCGCCAGCAGGAAACCTACCTCTCGCAAACCGTCCGATTCCACACCGGTGACGATTCCCGCGACTACCTTTCTCTTAGCTTCTCTGCCGACGAGTCCGCAAACCGCCTTTTCAGCAACCTCAACCAACACAACAACGTCCTTCGTCTCTCCGCCCTTGCTGCCCTCTCCGCTGAATATATCGCCCACCGCCTGCCTTTCTTTCGTCAACTGCGCGCCAACGCCAACATCCTCGCCACCTGGATTCAGGACTACGAAACCGGACTCAACACTGCACCCTACGCGCGTATCTCCCCATACATCGGCTTCGCCTGGCCCATCAAGCACTTCTCTCTCCGCTACTTTTTTAAAGAGAACTACCGCGTTCCCAACTTCAACGAACTTTACTACTACACCGTAGACCATCCGCTACGCCCTGAAAAAGCCCTTCAGCACAACCTTGGCATCACCTACAACAGCCAACCCTTCCGCCTCTCCAAAGCCGTCGCCGCCTACACCTCCACTCTCGACGTTTACTTCAACCGTGTCAGCGACAAAATCATCGCCATCCCCATGCAGAACATGTATCTCTGGTCCATGCTCAATCTCGGCAAGGTCGAAATCCTCGGTCTTGACGCCACCGCCAACGCCTCCATCCAGAACGACGACTTCCCGCGCACTCGCATCGACATCAGCCTTGGCTACTCCTACCAGCATGCCGTCGACCGCACAAACCCCGACAGCAAAACCTTCGGCCACCAAATCCCATACACTCCCCGCCACAGCGGAAACGCCACCCTCACCGCCGCCACCCCTTGGGTCGACCTCGGACTTTCCCTTATGATTGTCGGTCCCCGCTACTATAAGCAACAAAACACCCCCGCCTACCGCGTTTCCGGCTATGCCGATCAAGGCATCACCGTCAGCCGCGCCTTCGACATCGGCTCCACCCAACTCAAAGCCCGAATCCAAGTGCTGAACCTCTTCAACACCCAATACGAAGTGGTTCGAAACTACCCCATGATGGGACGCAATTACCGCCTGTCTCTAATCTGGCAAATCTAATTTCCTATAACGCCAATAATTTTTATAGAATCAATTAACTAACCCTATAAATCAATTCACCATGAAACGAAACATCACCCTGTTTTTAACCTTGACAGTCCTCCTGCTCACCGGCTGCAAAAAAGACCCCCAACCCACCCCTTCCACCCCTTCCACCCCTTCCGAATCCAACTCAGCCTACCTCCTCAACGAAGGCTCCTGGGGCGGCAACGACGCTGAAATCTGCCTCATCAACCGATCCAACACCGACATCATCCCCGACTGGTTCACCCGCAACAACGGCCGCGGCCTCGGCGATCTCGGTCAAGACCTCATCCACTATGGCTCCAATCTCTACGCCACTGTCCATACCTCCAATACCATCGAGGTCATCAACCCCGTCACCGGTAAGAGCATCAAACAAATTAACATGGGCTCTCGCGGCCCACGCTACATCGCTGCCCACAACGGAAAAATTTACGTCTCCTGCTACGACAAATCCATTGTCCGCATCGACACCCTCTCCCTCAATATCGAAGCCTCCTGCCCCCTCAGCGGCATGCAGCCCGAACAGCTCTGCATCATCGGCGACAACCTCTATGTCTGCAACAGCTGGCAATATGATGCCAACGGCAATACCATCTACGACAGCACCGTCTCAGTAGTCAACCTCTCCACCTTCACCGAAACCGGCAAAATCACCGTCGCTACCAACCCCAACAGAATCAAGGCCATCGACTCCCACCGCTTCATCGTTGCCTGCTCTGGCGACTTCTCCTCACCCCTCGCCCTCGTCGTCGACATCCTCAACAACACCCAGACCCCGCTCTCCGTTCCCGCCACCAACTTCGACATTTACAACAATAACATCTATCTCTACAGCACCGCCTACGACTCTCTCTGGAACCCCACCGCTTCCTTCTACCGCGTCGACGCTTCCACCCTCCAGGCTACACCCATTCTCCAAAACTACAGCTCTACCCTCCCCTACGCCTACGCCATCAACATCGACCCCTTCAACGGCAACATTTATATTTGCAACAGCCCTTACACCGAAAACGCTGACCTCTATACCTTCTCCCCCGACGGCTCCCTCCTCCGCAAAGTGGAAGGAGGCATCCTCGCTTCAAAAGTAGTCTTCTGACAAACTTTCTTTGTATTTAAAAAAAAAGTTGTATCTTTGCATGTTCAAACCAACCTCTCAAAAGGTGGTGCGAACATGCTTTTCTTATCTTATAATGAAATAATAACATATTGTAAATGAAAAAAATACTTCTCTCCTTAGTAGTGGTGGCCTTCGCCTTTTCCGCTAATGCACAATTAATTCTCAGTGCCAATGTCGGCGGCGGTTCCTCCTCAAGTACCGTCCAAACACACACACAAATTTCTGTTGTCTCCAACGAATCTTCCGACGTAACAGCCTACCCCATGGCTACCACGTCTTTCACCGGAGGTCTCAAAATCGGTTACAAATTCGGCAAAGCCCAGGCAGGTATCTCCGGCAGCTACTCCTTCAGCAAATACACCCACCAACCCCTCGACTCTTCCATCGTCCCCATGCTCAGCATGCAAAGCCGTGACTGGACCTCCACCGGCGAGATGAGTTCCCGCGTCGCCTCATTCACCGTAGCACCCTACTTCCGCTACGACCTTATCACCGCCGGCGATGTCTCCCTCTTCGTCGAGCTCAACCTTTTCTACACCAAATCCATGAACCCCTTCATCGAAGAGGTCAAAGTTAATAACACCTCCGTCTACGGTCACGAGTTCCCTTGGGACACCAACAGTGTCACCGTCCCTCGCACTTCCACCTCCTTCGGTGCCAGAGTCACACCGGGTCTTAGCTGGCAACTCAGCAAACACTGCGGCATCGACCTCTACCTCGACTTCCTCTCCCTCGCCTACTCCAAAACCAAAAGCGTCCGCACCGACCTCAGATACTCCGTCGATGTCGACAACATGGGTCAGGTCCACGGCTACCGTTACACCGCCATCACCCACACTGAAGAATCCTCTCAATATTCCGGTGCCCTCACCGGCACCCCGCTCCTCACCGAATTAGGCTCTCACAACTGGGTTCGCGTCGGTTTCAATTTCACATTCTAAGCCTTCCTCACCATGAAAAAAATACTTTTCACTATAGCCCTTCTCGCCTGCTTCTCCGCTGCCCGCGCCCAGTTCGTGGTTAGCCTGCAGCTCGGCGGCAACTATTACAAGGGTGGCGTGGCCTCCGAATCCCTTTACGAAGGTCCCAACCCTCTCACCGGCAACGACACCATCATCCGCGACAACTGGGACACCCACTACGACACCCCCCTCACGCTCACCGCAGGCTTCAAATTCGGCTATCAATATAACAAATTCCAATTCGGCCTCGCCGGTAGTTTCTCCTACTACCACGTCTCTGGCGAACAAACACAGCAGACCTATCTCGCCAACAACCCCAATACTATCGACATCGATGCAAGACCCGTCGATAGCCTCATCGCCACTTTCGACGACACCCGCACTGGCTTCTCCATCGCTCCCTACCTCCGCCGCGACCTCATAGTCCTTGGCGACGTAACCTTCTTCGCCGAACTTAACGCCTACTTCACCAAAGTCAACAACGGCAAACACCACGACTTCCTCGACTGGTACAAATACGAAATGCACCACACCATCGACACCTCCTTCGAAGTCCCATTGTCATCTGTCTCGCTTGGCCTCAAAATAACCCCTGGCCTCAGCTGGCAACTCGCCCCCTACTGCTACGTCGACTTATACTTTGACGTCCTCTCATTCGCCTTCGACCGCACCATCATCTCCCAGCGCACCGTTATCGATGAATACGACACCACCACCGAACCCCGCGTTCTTGGCCGCCGCACCACAATCGATGTCACCTCTACTACCGACCAAATCGGTTTCGCACTCTCCGGCTCTCCCCTCCTCCAATCCCGTAACTGGGTCCGCGTAGGCTTCAACTATACATTCTAATTCCCTCAGGCTCTATCCGCCCCCTCAGGTTTACCGCAGCACTCCTGCTGCTCTTGCCCTTTAGCATCACGGCTCAACAGTCAGTGATTACTTGCCTGTCCGATTTCCTTCCCGACTCCCTCACCCTCAAAGGCAGTGCCCAAGGGCTTGCCCTACACCGCAACCATGCCTTCATGCTCCGCCACGGCGGACAATGCCTTATCCTCGACCTCCGCAACCACAGCACAGTCGCTGCCTTCCAACTCGACTCCAACAACACCCACTGCAACAACGCCTCCTTCTCACGCTATCGCCTCTATGGCGACCCCTATCCCCTCCTCTACGTCTCCTCTTGTTTCGGTTCCAAAGCCTGTCTCGTCACTCGCTTTTCCTCCGGTGCTTCTTCGGTCATCCAGCGCATCACCTTCCGCTCCGAAGCCTACCCCGTCGCGCAGGACTGGTGCCTTGACCCCGACAGCAACTACCTATATGCCTACGGTGGCCGCAAGGGAGGTCCCATGTCACTCAAAAAATTCCATCTGCCACTACCCACCATCGGCGACGTCACCCTTACCGAGGACGACGTACTACAAACCATACCCGTCAACTGCGTCAACGTCGCCCAAGGCAGTAAAATAAAAAACGGCTACGCCTACCTCCCCGACGGAGACAGCCCCGGCCACTACTGGCTCCATATCATCAACCTTGCCACGGGTCAAGAAGTACGCACAATCGACCTCAACTCAATTGGACTCGAACCCGAAGGCATCGACATTCAAGACAACTGGATATACATCAGTTTCAACACCCCCGACCCAAACAAAAACCAAATATTCCGCTTTCCCCTTTTTCCATAGTCCCCAACAACTCAATTCCAACAACCCTTTCAATCTAAACTCGCACTAAAAGAAAAAAGAGAAATACTAACCAATCCACATAAACCGACTATCAATCTACCAACATTTAAAATCGACACGTTAAGACAATAAGTCACAAAAGCGACACATAATTGTACCAAATAAAGCCAAATTGCGACAAATAAAGCCATAAACCACAACCACCAGAAACCAATACAATTCTCCTATAATACATACAAAAAAAGCCCCTAAATTAGGAGCTTCTGGGTGGTCTGTGGCAGACCACTTAACACCGTTACAATTTATTGTGTTTCAGTGTTTGCAGCCTTTGAAAAACTTATCGAGTAACAAACGGGAAACAAAATTGTACCTTTATAGGCTTTCGGGCTGCGGTTTTTTGCTCTCAAAAACGATGCAAAAATACATTTTTTTCTGCAATTAATTATTTTTGGCTACGTTTAGAATTAACAAACAACAATTCACAAATTTTATATTATTAATGATACTTGCGTGTGGAGTCACATTTATACGGCAATCATATACTCGTCTCATTAATGTTAGATAGGTTTTCTTCTATGCTTAGATTTAGTACACTATTAATTGCACCCTGTATCATATTAACGGCTGGATATATTCTTTCCTCCATAAACACATCTACATCAACAAGCCCAGTTTTTTCAATGGTGTCAACCAGGCCGGAAATATACCTGTCCATTTCACGCTTTGCATTCAGTAGGGAAATAGTATCGTTCGATACAGATAAATTGTCATTTGTCAAAGTTTTCATTCTGTTCATTATTGGGGGTATTTGTTGTTTTCAAAGTGCAAAAGTACAAAAATAAATGGAGAAACAAAGCGTAATAATTCGGTGTAGTTAATAGTGGTTTCGCAATATGCGAATTTTTTTTTTCAATGGCTATGTCACAACAAACAGTTGATAAATAGCCATTTTTGTAGGGGAGCCTCAAAACTCCCCTACAAACTGGAATTTGTCATTGCGATAATTCATCCAA
>ONIP01000013.1 GCA_900317955.1 uncultured Bacteroidales bacterium | reverse complement strand
GAGGGCGAAGAAGGCGACGATGGAAAGGATCGATACGAGGCCCACTATCCACTCGGAGTCACTTTCCCACATCTTCTCGTATAGGCGGCGGAGGCGTTTGAACGGGCGTCGTTCGCCCACGGCGATGTGGCAGAGAGGCTGCAGCTGGAGTTTGGGACGGGGGTGGTAGTCGCCCGTGCCGGCTGGCTCGGCCATCACGAATTCCTCGTCGCTTTCCTCGTCGGTGTAGAGGATGAATTCGTAGCCAGTGCCGTCGGGGTCGGTGATAGTCAGTTCGTCGGGCGAGGGACGGTCGAAACCGATGCAGAGCATCTGGTGGGCGGGGAGGCCGTTCATGGTGTCGCCGGGGAGCTGAAGCCACGCCTTCGCGGTGATGCCGCTGTGGTGGGCGAGGGCGGCCTTGAGGTGGAGGCAGAGGTCGGAGAAGTCCCACCCCTCGCACAGGCGGCTGGGACGCACGGCAAAGATGTCGGCGCGACGGGTGGCAAAGAGCTGAAGCGAAGTGATGGAGGCCTCGGGATCGAGTTGCTGCGCCACTTGTTTTAAGAGTTGCTCGACCTCGGTGCGGGTGGCCCCCTGTATGGTGATTAGTTCTTTCATTAGTTGCATAACGTGGGAGAGGGTTTATTATTGCTTTGAGCGGCACAATAATATGGCGGTTGCGGCGTTGTTGTAGAGATGATAATAAAATATCTCTTGGCGATAAATGTGCTGACCTTTGCTGTTTACGGAGTGGACAAGTGGAAGGCACGGCAGGGACGTTGGCGTGTGCCGGAAGCCACGCTGCTGGGACTTGCGGCATTGGGCGGCAGTGCGGGTGCATGGGTGGCGATGCAGTTGTTTCGCCACAAGACAAAAAAGAATAAGTTCCGTTACGGTGTACCGATTATGTTTGTGTTGCAGTTGGCAGCTGTGCTGTACTTTCTGAATATGTTGCTGAGACATTAAAAACTTTCAATTGAAAATAAAGTTGTATCTTTGCAATGTTGAAAAAGTAAAGACGGACTGACATTATTTCTAACATTACATAAACTAAAACACACGATTATGCAACGTACTTTTATTATTGGTTTTGTTTTTTTAGGACTGGCTTTGGCCATGGTGCAGACAGTTGGAGCGCAGGGAGTGTACCAGTTGCCGAATGGTGGTTTTGAGACATGGGACGGCAGCAGTAATACGTCGGAGCCGACGCATTGGAATTCGTTTGCGTCGAGCGACGGTACGTGGTCAGGCCTTGCCTCGTCGACGCATCATTACCGTCGTGACGGCAGCCGACCTGGTGGCGACGGCCAGCATTATTTGACCATCTATACATTGAGTATTATTGGAGTGAAGGCAAACGGCAACATGACTACCGGACGCATACATGCAGGGTCGCTTTCAGCCACGAGCAGCGACAATTACAACTATACAGAGCGAAGCAATTCAGACCATAGTCAGCCATTCACGGCTACGCCCGATTCGATGTATGTGTGGGTGAGTTTCTATGCAGGGAGTGGCAGTTCGACGGCGCAGGTGGAGGCCATACTGCATGGAGACAACGATTTCAGGGCGCCTAACCATGTGGGCGATGCATCGAAGTACTGCGGTCGAGCCGTGGCGCAGACCCAGCGCACCACAACATCGTCGACCCAGATGCAGTGGCAGCAGTTGCGGGTGCCTTTTGTTTATGACGGTGCAACGTCGGCCAATTACATGTTGGTTAACATGACTACGAATACCGAGCCCGGCAGCGGGGACGCGGACGACTCGTTGTCGATAGACGATATAGTGTTTATATACAGCGCGTGGCTTAAAGGGATAGATGTGGATGGCGTGACGTTGTCTTCATTCAGCAAGGACCAGTTTACCTATAAAGTGCACGTGAGCGACACAGGCAAGCTGATGACTACCGATGTTATTGCCAGGGCCGAGGCAGGGGATGCCACGATAACGACTGAGCGCAACCGTTTGAGCGATACCAGTGCAATAGTGAGCCTGAGAGTGACGGCCGAAGACGGGGTGACAGTGAAAGAGTATAGCGTTGTGCTGAGTGCAGGATTGCCTGACCCAACAGATGGGATTGACATAGCCGAGGAGGCCGAGGGTTTCTTGATGTTTCCCAATCCGGCTGTGGCGCAAATATGGATTGAGGCAGAAGGAGAGGTGAGCATTAGCGATATGAGCGGACGCCAGATGATGACGTTTGATTGCCATGGCAAGCAGATGGTGGACATAAGCCATTTGCCCGAAGGAGTTTATGTGGTGAGACATAAAACCGGTGTCAGACGTTTAGTGAAAACGGTTAGATGATTATATTCAGACCGAGGCTGATGTTATTCTGAAGCGCGATGGCTGAGCACAATATAACCGGCAACATAGGTGAAGCGCTGGCTCGCGAGCATTTGGAAAAACAGGGGTTTGCCATAATGGAGACCAACTGGCGCCGTGGCAAGCACGAGGTGGATATTATAGCCTACAAAGAGGGTTTGATAGTATTTGCCGAAGTGAAGACACGAAGAGATTTGGAACACGGAACGCCTGAAGAATTTGTCGACTACAAAAAGCAGCGGGCGTATGTGCGCATGGCCAACGATTATGTGGTCAAGAACAAGCGCGAAGAGGAGGTGAGGTTCGACATTATTTCGGTATACATAGCCCCAGCGTCTGAGGATTGCTATATAGAGCATATTGAGAATGCTTTCTCGCCCGTAGAATTGAGTTGAGAGACTTTAGAACCCTATAGATAGGCCTATTTCGTGCATGTTCTGAAATGGGCCGGAGGTGAAAGTGGGCAGCAGTCCGAAGGTGAGGCTGATGCTGCGGCAGAAGTCGTCGGGGAGGGAAAGACCGATGGATGCGGTGAGTTTCCAAGGATTGAGATAGATTTTTTCAGCGACGGGGGTTACGGTGTGGGCAGGAGTGAGGCTGAGCATCCAGCCTGCCTTGTTGCGCCCGGAAAGGTAGAGATTGAAGGTGAGGGGGACGGAGGCGTAGAGTGTGAAAACGGGGGGGAAGGGATTGTAGGACAGTGGGAATTGATTATCAGAACTGGAGCTGGAGAAGGATTCATCGATGCCAATTAACGCTAAGGAATGACCGTTTGATAAATTATTTTGGGCATAAAGGAGAGAGGTTGTATTTAAGGTGCCGTTGATGCCGAGACCCACGCTGATGTCGTAGCTGGTGGCTGCGGCGAGAGTCAAGTCGAGCCCAAGACTGGCGTTGATGGCGGTTTGTACATATTCAGAGACGTTGGCAGAGGTACCCACTTGCGCAGCGAGGTGGGTGCCATGAGGTATTTGTGGCTGGGGAGGCAGTGCGGGTTGGGTGAGCAGGGAGGGTTCTGTTGGCGCGGGAGATGCGGGAAGGGTCAGGACGGCGGGGGAGGTGTCGGGAGTGGAGGGCGGATTGGGGAGGATGGTGTCGGGGGAGGGAGTAGGGTCTGGTAGGGGTTCGTTTGTTATGAAGGTTGTGGCGGGAGGCTCGGTGCGGGGATGTTGTGGCAGTGGGGTAGTGGTGCCGGGCGTGGGCAAGGACGTGGGTGCAGGGGCTGTGGGGAGGGCTTGAGGGGCGGAAGTCTGGGCAATGATAGGGGTGTTGTCCGTGGTGGCGGGTGAAGGACTGTGCCACAGCGGGAGGGTTGCCACCGCGAGGAGGCATGCCAGTGCTGCGGTCAAGGCTATGCGTCGCTGGCGACGTGCCATGGAACGCACTGTGGAAGAAGCTTCCTCTTGCTGACGGCGGTCGGAGCCATATTGTTGCAGCAGTTGTTCTATGTCTTGATTGGGATTTGTATTCATTGTATTTTTTCCCTTAAAATTGTGTATGTTCGGCTCATGATGGTATCGACATTGGAGGCGGAAAGACCAGTGAGGGAGGCTATCTCTTTGGTGCTCCGGTTTTCGATGAATTTGAGACGGACGATTTGCTGTTGGATAGGAGAGAGTTGAGAGATGGCGTTTTCTAATTGGAGATACTTTTCTTCGGCGTCGAGAGCCTCCTGTAGGGGAGGGGCGGGGAGGGTGTCGGCCAGTTGCTCGATATTGGCCAGGTGGCGTTGTTTGCGCAGCATATCGATGCATTCGTTGCGCAGAGAGCGGAGGCAATAGTTCTTTTTGTCGTCGATTCTTCCCAGTTTCCACCGCTTTGTCCAAAGGCGCGTAAGAGTCTCCTGCACAGCGTCGGCGGCGAGGTCGCGGTCGTGCAGTAGCAGCTCGGCCATGCGCCGCATGGCCGGCTGCAAAGAGATGATGTCGCGGATGAATTGTTCGGTGGTCAAAGTGTGTGTTAAGTAATTATATTAGAATAAGTAGGAAATGCCAATACGGAATTTGCCGGCTTCGGCATCCAAGAAGTAGGGAAGAGCGTAATCGGTTGCATTGTTGTTGTAGGTAAGGAGTGAGTTGCTTCCAAATGACAGGGTGCTGTAAGAGTAGGTGCTTTGATTGTTGGATGTGGATGTGGGATGGATGTCGGAGTAGTTGACTTCTTTCAATTTCATGGTGATGTTTTTGTAGCCTATCTGGAGGAGGTCCAGATATAGTTCTGCAGACCAATGGGAGTTGAATCGGAAGGATACGCCGGGAGTGAGTTGCAGAGCGGTGCAGGTGACGGTTTTGTTGAGGTTTCCGTATAGACTGGTAACGATTTCGTGTCCCTCAGGTTGCTTGGTCGTGTTGTTGTAACGTTTTTCTGAGCCGTAGGCTTTGCCCATTTTGGCGGTGAATTCGACGAAGAGTGCAAGACGTTGGGTTAATGAAATATCATAACGGACAAAGACCCCGGTGAGCCAGTTGAGATGTTCGAAGATCCAATAATCGTATGTGCCTTGATTGTATAGGTCTAAAACAGGATTGGAGTAGTTGTTTTGTTCACCGATGTGCATGTAGGCAAGGTCAAATGTCAGGCCTGCTGAAAAATGTTCGTTCCAACGGTAGCCAGCCCGCACCGACGGAGTGAACGAAAAGACGTGCAGGTTGTTGGAGTGGGTTTCGTTGATACTTGTTTTCCCATAGTCGAGTGCCAGGTTGGTACTGATACTGAATTGGGCATTGGCACACAGCCCTATTGCCATGATAGCGAGAAATACAGCCTTTTTCATTGTGTCTTAGTTGTTTATTTTTAATTCAGGAACAAGCTTGCGGCCACAGCGTGTTGTTTTTTCTCCCCTAAGACGTAGAAAAGGCAGAAATCTTACACGGATGGTTGTTAAAAAAAGTTAAAACCATGAAATTCGTAAAAAAAGCTTATCTTTGCACCATCTTTCCGAGCGGAGGAAATCGTTTAGGGGTGCTGCAACACGTTGTGGCTGAGATTACACCCTCGAACCTGATCCGGATAATGCCGGCGGAGGAAAAGACTATGAAAACACAAAAATACATTTGTGGCCGCTATCAGCGCAAGACCACCAGGATTTATGCCAAGCAGATGATAGCCTGCTGTGCATTGTCATCAATACTTTTATTTGGCGCAAATGCGAACGCGCAGAGCCAGGACACCATCCGTACCCTTGACGAGGTGATAGTCCACGATGTGCGTGTAAGCAACAAGGCCCCGCTCACCACCACCACAGTTTCGGCCGAAGAGCTGCAACAGGCTCGTGGCAATGTGAGTATACCTTTCATGCTTGAAACACAGCCCTCGGTTGTGGCATCGGGCGAGAACGGTACCGTTGGTGCCACAGCACTGAGAATACGTGGCGTGGATGCTACCCGTATCAACGTCAATATCAACGGTATAACCTTAAATGACCCTGAGAGCCAGGCTGTTTTCTGGTACAATATCCCCAATCTTGGCGGTATGGCCCAGAGCATGCAGATACAGCGCGGCGTGGGTGCTTCAACAGGTGGCAGTCCCGCCTTCGGTGCAGCCATCAACCTGCAAACACTCAATGCCCAAAGCCAGCCTTACGGAATTGCCGACTTGGGCTTTGGCAGTTGGAACACCAAGCAGTACAGCATTGGCGGAGGTACGGGAATTATGAGCAGCGGCCTCAGTTTTGACTTTGCCTATAGTGGGCTGACCAGCGACGGTTTTCTGCGCGGTGGCGGAGCCGACCAGCAGAGTTTCTTCGGCAGCCTCTCATGGTATGGCAAACGTACACTGGTTAAACTTCTTGCCATCATCGGCAGCCAGACTACGGGCATAACCTGGGACGGTGCCGACAGTGCCGACCTCAACCGCGACCCGCGTTATAATCCTGCGGGCCAATACGAGATGGATGGACACATTATGTACTACCCCAAAGAAACCGACAACTACTGGCAACGCCACTACCAGCTATACGTATCGCACCTACTTACCGACAGTTGGAGTCTCAAGGGTGCCCTTAACTTCACCCATGGCGACGGTTACTATGAGCAGTACAAGGTCGAGGCAGGTTATAAGAAGAAGCTGTTCCTCCCCATCGACGGAGAAGGTGATTATATAAGCCGCAAGCAGATGGATAACAACGGAATCACGGGGAACATAGCAGCCAACTACAATGGGGACAAACTCTCCTTTACCATTGGAGATAATATGTTATACTTCAACGGCTACCACTTTGGCAATGTGCTGTGGTTCCGCGACACTGCCCTTCATATCAATACGCCTTATGAGTGGTACCGTTACAATGGCACCAAGGTAGACAACAGTCTCTACGCCAAGGCTACCTACGACTTCAACCGCAACCTTAACGCGTATGTCGACCTCCAGTTGCGTACCGTGAACTACAAACTGCGTGGTAACACTGATGACCGTAATGTGAATAAGCAGCAGACCACTCTTGATTTTAACGAGAACTACCTCTTCTTCAACCCCAAAGCAGGTGTGAACTTCCGTATTGACGACCATCAGCGCACCTACTTCGTGGCAGGTATCAGCAACCGAGAACCCGCCAAGAGCGACATCAAGGAGGCCATAGCCAACGCCGACACCGTGAAAGCGGAAACCCTTCTCGACCTCGAACTCGGATACCAATATGCACATAGCCGTTGGGCTTTCTCTGCCAACTTATACGCCATGCTTTACAAAGACCAGCTTACCCCTAACGGAAATATCAGTGCCAGCGGTTATACCTTGATGGAGAATGTAGACAAGAGCTATCGTTTGGGCATTGAGTTGCAAGGCGGCGCAAAGGTGACCAATTGGTTCCGCATGGATGCCAACCTGACGTTGAGCACCAACAAAGTTTTAGACTATACTTTTGCCGACTTCACCAATGGTGATGACAATCCCCACAATGTTACCCGAACCACCGACCTTGCCTTGTCGCCCTCTGTAGTAGGTGCCGCCATTGCCTCGTTCACTCCTTTCGGTGGTGCCAAATTGCAGTTGATTGGTAAATATGTCGGCAAGCAATATGCCGACAACACCAGCCGTGAGTGCTACGCCATCGACCCCTATTTCCTGCTCAATATGAGTGTTTCCTATACCTGGAATCTTAAAAACGGCAACAACATCGAGGCTCAGCTTACCGTCAACAACCTGCTGAATCACAATTATCGTCTCAGTGCTTGGGTTAGTGACTGGTACGATGATTGGAGCAGCGAAACATCAGTCTATTACTATCACAGTTCCGGCTTCCTCCAGCAACCCGGCCGCAACTATATGGCTCGCCTGATTTACAGCTTCTAATCAACCACTAATCCCGCAATGCTTACTATCGAAGTCATTGGAGCCGTTATCGGGCTGGCCTATATCGTCAGCGAATACCGAGCCGACCGTTGGTTTTGGCCGCTCAGTATTCTGATGTCGTTGTTCTACATCGTCATTGACTTCACATCGGGAATCTATGCCAACGGCACTATCTGCTGTTACAATCTTATAATGTCTGTCTATGGATTGCTGGTGTGGCGGGGCTTGGTTCAAAGCAAAGACCGTACCGAGCGTCCCATCACGTCGTGCCCATCACGATTCTGGCCGTGGATTATCGCTGCCGTAGTGTTCCTGTCGGTTGTCCTGTGGTGGGTGCTCCAGACGCTTGGCGAAAGCCAGATACCGTGGCTTGACGGCATCTCCTCGGCGCTCTCTGTCGTTGCTATGTGGATGCTGTCGCAGAAGTACTGGCAACAGTGGATTTTCTGGCTTCTTGTCGAGCCACTAATGATAACACTCTTCTGGCTTACAGGGAACTATGCCTCGGCGATACTCTATATCGTCTTCGAAGTGGTATGTGTCCTTGGTATTATCCGTTGGTATAAACAGGCAAAATAAAGAAGTACGGATTGCTGGCAAAGGCAATCCGTACTTCTTTTCTTTATCATTCAAACCCCTTTGGGTTTAAATCATCATTTTCAACAAGTCTTGTCCGATATCATGACGGAAGAAACAGCCTTCCCAGTTGATTTTTTCCACTTCCTGATATGATTTCAGCACGGCAACCGGCATATTGTCGGCCAGCGATGTGATGCACAGCACACGACCTCCGGCGGTCTGAAGTGAGCCATCAGCCCCTCGGCGGGTGCCGGCATGAAACACCATGCTGCCCTCAACCTGGTCAACACCGGTAATGGTCTTTCCTTTCTCATAGTGTCCAGGGTATCCTCCAGACACCATCATAACGCATGCTGCCGTGCGTGGATCCACGTCCACTGTGGTTTGATGCAGGTTTCCTTGCCATGTGTGCTCAAACAAATCTACCACATCGCTTGTTATGCGGGGGAATACACTTTCGGTCTCTGGGTCTCCCATACGGGCGTTGTACTCTATCACGTAGGGTTCCAGTTCGCCGGTATTGCCATTGCGGACGGCCATCAGTCCCACAAAGATGAAACCTTTGTAGTCAATTCCTTCGTCGTGCAGTCCCTTTACCGTCGGAGCCACAATCCGTTCTTCAACCTTCTGCATAAACGGTTTGTCGGCAAAGTGCACAGGGCTTATTGAGCCCATGCCGCCAGTGTTTGGGCCAGTGTCGCCGTCGTCAATGCGTTTATAATCTTTGGCGGTGGGCAGAATCTTGTAGTGTCTGCCGTCGGTGAGCACAAATACACTCAACTCAACTCCGCTGAGGAACTCTTCAACCACAACCTTGGCCGATGCCTCGCCGAACTTCCCGTCTACAAGCATCCCTCTCAGCTCGCGTTCCGCCTCGTCCAGGTTATCTATTATCAGCACTCCCTTTCCTGCTGCCAGGCCGTCTGCTTTCAGCACATACGGGCTCTTTAATGTGCGCAGAAAAGCCACTCCGTCTTCCACCTCGCTGGCTGCGAAGGTGCGGTAGGCTGCTGTCGGAATATTGTGGCGTTGCATAAACTGCTTTGCAAAATCCTTGCTGCCTTCCAACTGCGCTCCCGATGCGCCCGGTCCTATCACCATCACATTTTTCAAATTGGTCTCTTTGGCAAAGTAATCTGCTATTCCCGCCACCAGCGGAGCCTCAGGCCCCACTACGACCATCGCCACATTGTGACTCGTAACAAATTGCCCTACCTCGGCAAAATTCATTGGGTCGCATGCTACATTCTCACACTTTGGCACCTCGCCGGTCCCGGCATTGCCCGGTGCCACATACAGTTTGCTGCAACGTTCGCTGGCTGCTATGCGGCATGCCATTGCATGCTCGCGGCCGCCTGATCCAAGAAGAAGTATATTCATAAAATTCGAAACTTTAATGTTACAATAACTTTCATTTCAACGGGAGCAAATGCACATGGCTATACATTTCCCCGCCATAAACAAAATGCAAAAATACAAAAAAAAACACAATCAACAACAAAATCAAGCAAAAAAACACCCTCCGTCAGTAACCATATATTACATCCTCCCAGAAGTAAACAAAAAGCTATGACGGACAACTCCTATTGGTGCACCTCCCATAATGTAATCTAGAGCAACACATCACACATCGTCTCATATATAAAAAACAATAATTCAAAAAAAGTTTGTAACTTTGCAGGCTGATAATTTTACGATGCAACTATTAAAAAGATTGTTTAAGGGCTGTAAACCAGACCGCCACACATACGACGACATGAAATATCTTATCGTGGGACTGGGCAACATCGGAACCGAATATCAAGGAACCCGCCACAATGCCGGTTTCATGGTGGTCGATTCCCTTGCCGACCGCCATCAGGCTCGCTGGACTCTCCAAAGGCGTGCCTATCGCACCGAAATCAAGCATCAGGGCAGGACCCTGGTTCTCATCAAACCCACCACTTTCATGAATCTCAGCGGTGAAGCCGTCCGCTATTGGATGCAAGCCGAAAAAGTACCCATCGACAAGCTTCTTATTGTGGTAGACGACATTGCTCTTCCCCTTGGCACCATCCGTCTCAAAAAACAGGGTGGCGCCGGTGGACACAACGGTCTCCGCAGCATCGAATCCCTCCTTGGTCGCTCTGACTACTGCCGTCTTCGTATCGGTGTAGGCAACGACTTCGGCCGTGGTCACCAGATTGAATATGTCCTCGGTGCTTTCTCACCAGCCGAACAGGCTCTCCTTGACCCCCAGATCGACAACGCTTGCGAGGCCATAACCTGTTTTGCAACCCAAGGCCCCGACAGGGCGATGAACCTTTTCAATAAATGAATCTCATTCTCGACATAGGCAACACACGTGTCAAATGGGCACTCTTCAAGGACGATACCCTCACCCTTCAAGGCATCGTCTCCCCCGACTCCCTGCCCCGCCTCTGTCGTCAGCATTCTTGGTCGTGTGCTGCCGTGTGCGCCTCTGGCCAGGCCGACCTCTCACCTCTTACCCTTTCTGGCCGACCTGTCCATATCCTCGGCCCCGACTCCCGACTCCCCATTGCCGTCGATTACGCCACCCCCCGCACTCTTGGCCCCGACCGCATCGCCTCCGCATGTGGCGCGTGGAAACTTTTCCCCAACGCCAACAGCCTTATCATTGATGCCGGAACCTGCATAACCATTGACTTTGTCGATGCTTCCGGTACCTACCGTGGAGGTGCCATACTCCCAGGTCTCGACATGAAATTCCGCGCCTTGCATACTTTTACAGCTCGTTTGCCGTTATTAGAAAATGTGGAAGGCTCCAACCACATCGTTACGGGCCGTAGCACTGCTGAATCCATCACTGCCGGCGTCCTTACTGCCACAAGGTTTGCCGTGCAGGGTTTCATCCAGCACTACACCTCCCTCCACGGTGCGGTCAACATCCTCTTGACAGGAGGCGATTCCGCCCGTCTTTGGGCATCCGGTTCGCCCTCCCTGCCATCTGCCTCCTTCCACCCCGACCTGGTTCTTACAGGACTTAACGTGATACTCAAACAAAATGAAAAATAAACATACTCTCATCATCGCCCTGGTGCTCTTTGCCACCAGCCTGTTGCAACCCGCCATTGCACAGGACGGCCTCAATGTCCCATTTTCGCAATACGGCATCGGACTTACCGACATGCCCTATAACATGCCCCGGGCTTTTGGCATGGGTGGCACTATTTACAGCCGCTCTTCTCGCAACACAGTCAACCCCTTCAACCCTGCCTCTTATGCTGCTGTTGAAAGTGAAAGTTTCGTCTTTGACATCGGTATCAATATCCAGAACAGCGTTCTGCGTGGCGGCAATTCCCGTCTGCCTGGTGCCGAAGGCAGTCTCGCCTATCTTGCCGTAGCATTCCCGATTACTCATTGGTGGAAAACCTCCATCGGTATGCTTCCCTTCAGCATTGTCAACTATGAGTCTGTCCATACCCTCTACGACCCTCTCACCGACAGTGATGTCAAAACCGTCTACGACGGCAATGGCGGTGTCACTCAGTTCTACTGGGGCAACGCCTTCAACATAACTCCCCGTCTATCATTCGGCTTCAATGTCAATTACCTTTACGGCGGCATCACACGTGCCATCACCTATCAGTTCCAACACAACGACAGCACCTATTGCATGAACTCCCGCAGTCAAAAAAACACCCAAACCTCCAACCTACTCTTCGACCTCGGTCTGCAATACAGTCAGCCCGTCGGTGCTAAGCACACACTCCGTTTCGGTGCAACCTGCCGTCTGCCCCGTACCTCCACAATCAAAGATCAAACCCTCGCCTACACCTTCCTCAACTATGCCTCTACCGAATACCTTTTCGACACCATTTTTCCCGCCTCCGGTCAGCCCAACACCTACAATAGCACCCTTCACCAACCGCTAACCTTCGGCCTCGGCCTTGCCCTTGAACGCAACAACCGCTGGGAAATCGACCTCGATGCCTACTACGCCCCCAAAGGTGACATCTCCTACCAAGAAGACCCCGGCCATAACATTTTTGGCGCCACTGCTCTCCGTACCACCCCCAATCTCCGGGTCGCCCTCGGCTATGAATGGAAAGGCAATCCCGATGCTGCCACCTACTGGGGTCGTATCGGTCTAAGTGCCGGCCTATACCACAACCACGGCAAACTCGCCCTCCAACCCATCGGCCACGACCTCACCGTCCTCAACGAAACCGGTGGTGGCCTCGCTGTCCATCTCCCCATGCGCAAAGGCCGCTCGCTTCTCACCCTTGCCCTCGGCTACTCTTCTTTCGGTGATGCATCGCTTCTCCGTCGTGACACCTTTACCTTCGGCATTGCCGTCGGCTCATGTGAACGCTGGTTCGTCAAACGCAAGTACAACTAATCCTTTCAGCCCCTCTTACATCTCGAAATACAAACCCTGGTCGCAAGGCCTCATGCAATAAATCCTCCGTAAATAATACAAAACAGAAAACAACATAAAACAACCGCCCGCAATCCGGGCCAAACATTCACAAAAATGAAAAAACTCCAACCCATCATCCTGGCAGCCGTTATCGCACTCGGTGCCTCGGCTCCCGCTCAAAGCAAATGGGGCGACACCCCCGAAGACAGCGCAGCTTGCATCGTCAACGTCTCGCTCTACCAAGACTTCTATCGTCAAAAAAGCTATGCCGAATGCTATGAACCTTGGCGTGAGATTATCAAACACTGCCCCCGCTTCAGCAAAACCGTTTACCAGCGTGGTTCCACCATCCTCAAAACTATGGTCAACAATGCCAAAACCGCTGAAGAACGCGATGGTTACATCGATGAACTCATGAACATGTACGACCTCCGCGCCCAGTACTTCGGCGAGGAAGCTAAAGTCAAAGCCATGAAAGCCTACGACCTTAGCACTCTCCGTCCCTCTGCGGTCAAGGATATTTACGAGACCTACAATCAAGCCATCCAGGCCGGTGCCGAACAGCTTGACGAAAACTATCTCACCCTCTTCTTCAAATCCACTGTCGACTATGTCAAGGCCGGTCTTGCAGAACCTACCTTGGTCATCGACAACTACGACATCGTCAGTGAACTGCTCCAGAACATCCTCGACACCGTCGTCGACGACAGCGTCAAGGCTGCCAAGATTAGAGGCTACATGGTCAACGTCGAGTCCGTCTTCTCACCCTACGCCTCTTGCGACCAGCTCGTCTCCATCTATCAGAAGAAATTCGATGCCGACCCCAACAACATCGACCTCCTCAAAAAAATCACTGGCATTATGATGAAGAAAGGCTGCACCGAAAACAACCCCCTCTTCTTCGCTGCCACCGAGCAACTCTACCGTCTCGAACCCTCTCCCAGCACCGCAATGCGTATGGGTCAGATGTGCTTGGGTAAGAAACAGTACTCCAAAGCCATCGAATATGTCAAGGACGCCGTCGACCAGCTCACTGACAAAAAGGACCGCTACATGGCCTACCTTATCCTCGGCCTCTCCTATGCCGGACAGGACAGCTATTCCGCAGCCCGCACTGCTCTCCTCAAGGCCGCCGAAGTCGACCGTACCAAGGGTGAACCCTATCTCGTACTCGCTCAGGTCTACGCCATGGGCAGCCGTAGCATCGACGACGGCATGGGTGGCCGATCCGCTTACTGGGTCGCCGTCGACGAAGCTCGTCACGCAAAACAAGTTGAACCCACCGAGGAAATTATCAGCAAGGCCGACAACATCATCAGCTCTTATGCAGGCTACTTCCCCAAAAAGAACGATGCCTTCATGCTCGACCTCATAGACGGCCACAGCTATTTCGTCCCCGGCTGGATAGGTAAGACCACCATCGTGCGCACTCGCTAATGCTCCGCATAAGCTCGGCACACTCTACACTTAAGGCGCGAAGCAGGATATTCGTCCTGCTTCTCGCCTGTTTTATGACCTCCTGCGGAAACGACATATCCAAAATCCAATTCTTCGAACCGAAAGAACTGCCCGAAAGCACCATCGAGAACGCCCGTATGCGTCGCAGCGAAGAGGGCAGGCTACAAGTTATCATGGAGGCTCCCTTGGTGCTGCAATACAGCAAACCAGAACCCAAGACCGAATACCCAAAAGGTATCAAGATGCGTTTCTTCAACGGCTACAACAACCCTACCGGCACCCTCACTGCCCGTTATGCTGTTCAATATAGCCACCGTCAGCAAACCATTGTGCGCGACAGTGTCGTCATTGTTGACCTTCGCAACGGCGATACCGTTTATCTCCAGGAATTGACTTGGGACGAAATGGTGCACCGTGTCTATAGCAACAAACCCGTCCGAACCAAGAACGGTCCCCGAATTACATTGGGCGACCGCTTCGAGAGTGACGACGCATTCACTCAACCCCGCATTTTTCACCAAAGAGGCACACTGGAATGGAAGGAGGAATGACAAGGAAACGCGGTTACTTATGGCTCACAATCCTGTGCCTGCTTGCCACAGTCGTAGTGGCAGCTATTCCGCACCGCAGTCCCGCCGCGCCCCCTCAACTGCCTCCCGATGTTGCCTCGGCCGCCTTGGCTCCCCAGCATGGCAGCGATACCTCCCGCAAAACCAGGTGGCAGTCTTATACAAACTACTCTCAAACTTCTCCGCAGCGGCGTGAAACAAGCCGCCCTGCGGCCATCCCACAAAGCAAACCCCTCGTTTTTGAATTAAACTCGGCCGACAGCATCGACCTTGTCCAGCTCTACAATATCGGCCCAACCATTGCCCGCCGCATCTTGAAATACCGTTCTCTCCTCGGCGGCTTCTTCTGCAAAGAACAACTTCTCGAAGTCTATGGCATAGACTCATCCCGTTTCAGCGACATTGCCCCATATCTCACGGTAAACCGTTCGGCCATAGTGCCTATCAACATCAACACTGCCGACATCAATCGTCTGAAACGGCACCCCTATCTTGACTACTATCAGGCCAAGGCCATCGTCCTCATGCGCGATGCCAACGGCCCCTATCTTAAAGTATCCGACATACTGAATATCCCCATTATTGACACAACGACATTTAAACGAATAGAACCTTACCTATCATGCAATTCACAGCAAAACAAATAGCCCAGAAATTGAAGGGTACTGTCGAAGGTGACGAAAACGCTCTCATTTGGAAACCTTGCCGTATTGAGGAGGTTGACGAGGGCGGTATCACCTTTCTGGCCAACCCTAAATATACCCATTACATCTATGAGCGCAAAGCCGCGGCCATCCTTATCAGTCGCGATATGGTGCTTGAACACCCTGTCAACGCCGCGCTCATTCGGGTGGACAACCCCTATCTCTGCGTCGCAAAGGTATTGCACATGTTCAATTCCGCCGACCGCCCCAAACGCGGACGTTCCCTCCGCAGCAGCATCCACTGCTCCGCCCGCTTGGGTAAGAACTGCTATGTCGGTCCCTTCGCCGTAATCGGTCGCAACGCTGTCATTGGCAACAATGTCCAGATCTACCCCCAGGTCTATATCGGTGACAACTGTGTCGTGGGTGACAACGTAATCCTCTACCCCGGCGTAAAGATTTATCGTGAATGCCACGTCGGCAACAACTGCATCCTCCATGCAGGTGTCGTCATCGGTGCCGATGGCTTCGGATTTGCCCCCAAGGGCGATGGCACCTACAGCAAGATCGACCAGATAGGTAATGTTATTATAGAGGACGATGTCGAAATCGGTGCCAACACCTGCGTCGATCGTGCCACCATGGGCTCCACTATCATCCACCGCGGTGCCAAAATTGACAATCTCTGCCAAATCGCCCACAATGTCTCTTTCGGCAGCAACACAGTCATGGCATCCCAGTCGGGTTGTGCCGGCAGTGGCAAGGTAGGCGACAACTGCATGATTGCTGGTCAGGTAGGTATTGTCGGCCATATCAAGGTAGGCAACAGGGTTACCATTGCCGCCCAGTCCGGTGTCACACGCAATATCGACGACGACTCGGTTGTTCTCGGCTCCCCTGCCATGTCCGCCGACCGCCAAAAGAAAATCTTCGTCCTTCAACGCAAACTGGAAGGAATGTACAACGACATCCAAGAGCTCAAACGCACCGTCGCATCCCTCCAGCAGTCCCCCGACCAGTCCGGCAACTAACTCCTCTCTGCCTGTTCTAATATCTGTTTCTAACCATGAAATCGTGGAAAGTCTTATTGTTCATGGCGGCGGTCATCGCACTCCTTGCGGCGTTATGTTGGAGTTTCCCGCAAGGTAGTGTCCGTGTGGCGGGTAACACTCTCCGTTTCCCCACGTTGACCAAAATATTGAACCCCCAGCGCCAGTTGGACATTGAGGCTTATCTCAGGCAACAGGATTCTCTTGCTTCTGTTCTCGACTCGTTGCAAGACTCGTTGGAGAGCTATCGTCGTCAACTCGACAGTAGCGACACTCGTTTTTGGTTCCCCAACGACGACGACACTTTCTTTGACCCTCTCTTTGCTCAATTGGAAAAAACCCGGTCTACCGGGCGCACCATCCGCATTGTCCATTATGGCGATTCCCAAATCGAGATGGATCGCATGTCAAACCGTTTAAGGTCCGGCCTCCAGTCTCTTTTTGGTGGCGGCGGTCCCGGTCTCGTCCCCTTCGCTACATTGATTCCTTCCTATTCGGTCAGCACCTACGGCATGGGCAACCTTGTGCGCCAGTCTCCCTTCGGCGATAGTCTGGTAGTCCGTGCCAACGGCAACTATGGCCCCATGGTTCAAGACTTCCGTGTCGAAGGCTCCGCAACAAGTAGTATCAAAGCCACCACAACCAAAGGTCGCGACCCTCGTCTCCGCTCTTTCTCACGTGTCGGGCTGCTCTTCTGTGCCCGTCCGGGTCCTCTTCGTGCCACCCTCTCAGCGGGTGCTTTTACTGATAGCCTCTCCGCCACTTCTGAAGGCGTCGGCATCTTTGATTGGCACTTGGACAGTGCTGTTGCCTCCCTGCACATCTCTGTCTCGGGTGCTGCCGACCTTTATGGCGTCATGGTCGACAATGGTCCCGGCGTCGCGGTCGACAATATCCCCATGCGTGGCTGCTCCGGCCATCAGTTCTCTCAAATCAACCGCGACCAACTTTCCAAGGCCTATGCCCTCATGGACGTCGGTCTTATCATCCTTCAGTTCGGTGGCAACTCCGTCCCCTATCTCAGCAGTGAACGCTCCATTGCAAACTATTGTAAGGAGATGGGTGCTCAAATCGACCGCCTTCATTCCTGCTGTCCCAATGCGCTGATTCTTTTCATTGGTCCTTCCGACATGAGCAAACGAACCGAAGAGGGCGACCTTCTTTCCTACTCTTGGCTTCCCAAGGTGGTCGACGCACTGCGCACTACCGTTTGCCAGCACGGTGCTGCCTACTGGAGCATCTATCACGCCATGGGCGGTGCCAATTCCATGTCGGCTTGGGTGGAACAGGGTCTTGGCAGCGGCGATTATGTCCATTTCTCACAGCGTGGCGCCGACATTATGGGCGACAGGCTGACCAAAGCTTTCGAAAATATGTATCAACTTTACAAAATGCGGTCTCAGGCTCCCGACGCCCCTACCGACAATAATCTATCACTGGCAACAGAGAAAGGAGCCACCCATGCGGAATAACTTCTGGATTCTTGTCGTGGCACTCCTCCTTAGTGCCGGGTGCTGCAAGGGGCAGGAACAATATCCCTTTATACGTTACAACGCCAACGTCTTGCATTACGACAGCTCTTCAGCCACCATGAAGTACTTTTTCCAAAAGTGCAACAAACTTGCTTCCACAGGCAAAGGGGCTGTAAACATAGTCCACATCGGTGGCTCCCATGTCCAGGCGGGCGTGTTCCCAAACCAAGTGCGTGTCCGCATCATGCAGCAATGGCCTTCCTTGGTCGGTGGAAGAGGTATGATTTTCCCCTATTCAGCTGCTGCAAAGTGCAACAATCCCGATGACTATAAGGTGCACTGCAAAGAGAAGGTGCTCCTCACCCGCAATGTCTTCCGCGAACCGGAATATCCCCTCGGACTTTGTGGTATTTCCGTCACAGCCAAGGATATACCTACCCGCATCCAGATACTCTTTCCCTCTTCCGCCTCCGCTACTCCCATCGACTACCGCATTCAGCATATTGTCCTTCTTGGCTATTCTCCCTCCGGTGTTGTCCCCTCTTTAAGTTATGAAGGCCGCGATGTGCCTCCCTCTTATATCGATACTTCCAGCCATCGTTATGTCTTCAACCTCCGTCGGTCGGTCGACTCTTTCGACATTGTCCTCCCCTGTATCGAGGGGCAGACCTTCACCCTCACTGGCATCTGTCTTGGAAACCGTCAGCCCGGTTTCAGCTATCACTCCATCGGTGTCAACGGTGCCGCTGTTCCCGACTATCTCAAGTGCCAGCTCACCAGTGATCTGCGTCTCCTTCGCCCCGATTTGGTCATTTTCGGCATCGGCATCAACGACGCCCATGAGAAGGCTTTCGACACCGTCCTATTTAAAAACAACTATCTTGCTCTTTGCGATTCTATCAGAAAGGTCAACCCCAAGTGCGCTTTTATCTTCGTGACCAATAACGACAGCTATCGTAAAACCGGTCGTAAGCGTTATGCTGTCAACACAAACGGTCCTCTTGCTCGCGACGTTTTCTACCGCTTGGCCGCTTTGACCGACGGTGCCGTCTGGGACCAATTCGAAATCATGGGTGGACTCAAGTCTATGGAAAAGTGGCAAAAAGCCGGCCTCGCACAGCGCGACAAGGTGCATTTCACCCGTGCGGGCTATCGTCTTATGGGCGACCTTCTCTTCGAGGCTCTTCTTCGCGAAATGCAAAAAACCGACCCCGCCCCTTCGTCCTCTCGTCCCCGTACCTCCACACCACATCCACCCTTCAATCGCTAATCCTTTTTAATCCCATCCTACTAACTTAGTTGTGACCGACCTCTTAACATATCTCAGCCGCCTCTTCGCCTTCGATTCGGAGCATCCACTGCTTTTCACCCAGTTCCATTTCTGGGCTTTCTTCTTTATTGTCTATGCGGGCTTTTGCTTGGTGGTCTCCTTGGGCGGCAAGAAAGGCAGGCGCAACCCCGTAGGCAAGGCACAGCGGCTTTGGCGCAATGGCTACCTTGCCTTCGTCAGCCTCTTTTTCTATTACAAAACTTCCGGCCTCTACGTTGGTTTGCTGCTCTTCGCAACCTTTGCTGGATTCCTTCTTGGCCGGTGGATGGAGGCTCTGCAACGTCGGCAACTCTCCAAGGGTGTCTCTACCCAGAAACGTCGCGCCACCCTGATGGCCGCAGGCGTCATTGTCAATCTGGCTGTGCTCTGCTATTTCAAGTATGCCTATTTCTTCACCGACATTTTCAACACCATCTGCTCCACCCACTATTCCATCGCCAACGCCATCATTCTTCCTGTAGGCATCAGCTTTTTCACCTTCCAGAACATCAGCTATATAGTCGATGTCTATAAAGATAAGGTGCGCCCCGCCGACAATATTCTCGACTTTGCCTTCTACACCACTTTCTTCCCCCAGCTCGTGGCGGGTCCCATTGTTCGTGCCGACCAGTTCATCCCCCAGCTCTACAAACCATTCTTCCTCACCCGTCGCCAATTCGGCATTGCCGTATTCTGGGTACTCAACGGCCTCTGCAAAAAACTCGTCTTGGCCGATTGGTTGGCAGTCTCTTTTGTTGACCGCGTTTTTGAAAATCCTCTCCTCTATACCTCTTTCGAGAATTTCTCCGCCCTCCTCGTCTATTCCCTTCAAGTCTATGCCGACTTCTCTGGCTATACCGACATCGCCATTGGTGTCGCCATGCTCATGGGGTTCTATCTCCCCCTCAACTTCAATTCGCCCTACAAGGCCACCAATGCCGCCGGTTTCTGGAAGCGTTGGCACATCTCCCTCAGCAACTGGCTTAAGGATTACCTCTACATCCCCTTGGGCGGCAACCGCAATTCTACCCCCGGCACCTACATCATTCCCGCCGTGATGCTGACGGTTGTCGTCCTCATGGCCAAGACCCTTTGGGTAACCATTGCCGCCATAGCCGTGGCCGTCGTCCTTCTTCTGGTCTATGCTCTGGCTCCCCGCCACCGTCGCGAGCTGTCCACCAATCTGAATAACTTTGATACCATGCTGCTCGGTGGTATGTGGCATGGCGCATCCTTCAACTTCATCACGTGGGGTGCCCTCAACGGTTTGGGAATCCTTGTCTATAAGTGGTGGAAAGGCAAAGACCCCCTCTACCGCATCGTGGCCATCGCGTTGATATATCTGGCCTCCAAGAGCCTCTACCATTTCTTCCCCTATCCTGTCTTCAGCATGTTCCATTTCGCCCTCATGGTTGTTGCTGCGGCCATCATCCTGCTCAACGTTGTACCCCTTCTGTGGGGCAAACGTTACCACCCCTCGCGTTTCAAACAAGGCCTCATCCTTGTCTGGAATACTCTCCTCACCTTTGTCTTCATCAGCTTCACGCGTCTCTTCTTCCGCAGTGGCTCCAACCTCGACCCCGCCGAAGCCAACGAAACCGCCTGGCGTACCGCCACCCAAATGGTAGAACGTATCGGCGGCACATGGAATTGGCAGCAAGTCCCCGCCATCCTCTCCAACTATGCACCTGTCTTCATCGTCTTCCTCCTTGGCATGATTGTACATTGGCTCCCCGACCGTTTCAAACGCCGCTACCGTCTCTGGTTTGCCTCCATGCCCCTGTGGCTGATGGTCCTTGGCACCGTCGCTGTTGTGTTTGTCGTCTACCAGTTCATCACTGCCGACCTCCAGCCCTTCATCTATTTCCAGTTCTAATCCCTCCGCCGCATGTATTCGTCTCGTTTCCCAGTCTCCCTCCTCCGCCTTCTCTCCAACATCCTGCTGGTCTATCTGCTTTATGCACTCTGCCGTGTTGTCTATGTTATGGAATTCTGGGACATCTATGCCGCAGGCTGGCACCTCCTCGATTTCAGCTCTCTCTTGGCTGGCTCCCTTCGTTTCGACACCTCCGCCATCCTCTACACCAATTCCCTCTACATCCTTCTTGTTCTTCTTCCCCTTCCTCGTCGTCTCACCTTCAAGGCCGCTTGGCGCACTGCTCTTAAAACCCTCTTCGTATTCGTCAACGCCCTCATGCTCACCCTCAACCTCGTCGACACAGTCTACTCCCGTTACACCGGTCGTCGTACCACCTGGTCATTCTTCTCCGAGTTCAGCAATGAAGGCAATTTGGGTGAAATTGTCGGCATCGAACTCCTCAATCATTGGTATCTTGTCCTCCTTGGCCTCGCCTTCCTTGCTGCTCTCATTCTCCTCTATCGCCACCCCTTCCCCAGTCCCACCCCCTCCCGTTTTCAATTTTCAATTTTCAATTTTCAATTTTCACTCGTCAATCCTCTTCCCCGGTGGCAGTACATCCTTTTTTCCACCCTCTTTGTCCTCCTCTACATCCCCTTGGCGGTTATCGGCATGCGTGGCGGTGCCTCCACGGCCGTCCGCCCCATCACCATCAGCAACGCCAACCAATACGTCAACCAGCCTGCTGAAGCTGCCATAGTCCTCAATACCCCCTTCTCCCTTATCCGCACCATGGGTAAAACAACTTTCACTGTCCCTGACTACTTTACCCCCGATCAGCTCGACGCCCTTTACTCCCCCCTCCATTTACCGACACCTGTCGATTCCACCCGACCCAACGTCGTGGTCATCATCCTCGAAAGTTTCGGTCAGGAGTACTTCGGTGCCTATAATCCCTACCCCGGCTTCACTCCCTTTCTTGATTCGCTTATCTCCCATAGCCTCACCTTCCGCCACAGCTACGCCAACGGCCGCAAGAGTATCGACGGCATGCCCTCTATCCTCTCCGGCATTCCCATGTTTGTCGAACCCTTCATCCTCACCTCCTATTCCCTCAACAACGTCAGCGGCATTGCCGGTGAACTCTCAAAACAAGGCTACACCACAGCCTTCTTCCATGGTGCCGAAAACGGCTCCATGGGCTTTCAGGCATTCGCCCGCACTACCGGCTTCCAACACTATTTCGGCCGCACCGAATATGATGCCGACCCCCGTTTTGGTGGCGAAAACGACTTCGACGGCACTTGGGCCATCTGGGATGAGGAGTTTCTGCAATTCTTTGCTGCCTCCATGGACTCCCTTCCGCAACCTTTCATGACCGCTGTCTTCACCGCCACCTCCCATCACCCCTTTGCTGTCCCCTCTCGCTACGCCGACAGTCTCCGCGCTCCGGGCCATCCCCTCCACACCTGCATCCGCTACACCGACCATGCCCTCCGTCGCTTCTTCTCCGCTGCTCGTCGTATGCCTTGGTACAACAACACCCTCTTCGTCATCACCGCCGACCACACCAATATCACTGAACAGCCAGCCTACAACACTCCCCTCGGCACCTTCTCCGTCCCTATCATTCTCTACTCCCCCTCGGGTCACCTCCCCGTCGGCATGAGCAATGCCGTCGCGCAGCAAACCGACATCATGCCCACCGTCCTGGCCTTCACGGGCACCCCTGCCCCCTTCCTCTCCTATGGCGTCGACCTTCTCCATACCCCCGACTCCCTCACGTGGGCCATCCACTACAACAACGGCGTCTATCAATACATCCAGAACCATCATCTTCTCCTTTTTGACGGCACCCGTGCCCTCGGCTATTACAACATCGACTCCGACCCCCTTCTCAGCAACAACCTCCTCCCGCAAGATTCCCCCTCCTTCCATCGCCATCTTCGTCATGCCCAGGCCATCATTCAGTCCTATATGCAGCGCATGACTACTAATCAGCTCGTCCCGCAATCTCAATAGCTTTCCAACCTCTTTTGGCACAGTAGTTGATTGCCCTTTGGTATATGGATAAACAACGAATGATTTTTGAAATAGACAAACGCACTGTCACCGAAGGCGACGTAGTGCAGTTAAATTGGCAGTGCCTCGGTGCCGAGAAGGCCGAACTGATTATTGACAACGGTTTCCGCACCTCAATCATTCCTGTCGAAACAGTTGGCACCAAGCGTTTTCGACTCAACAGGTCTAAAGGTCGTACCCAGCTCACTATGGCTGTCGACATCGATGGTAAGACTTTCCGCAAACGCATCTCCGTCCGGGTAAAGAAGATGCCCACAGTAAAGGCCGAAACGGTCGATTCACGTGGTCGTGCCATGAGCGGAATAGGGCAGTGGTGGCAGCGCATCGTGACAAAATGGCATGATTACCGCTCCAAAATGAAATTCGCCATGCAGGTGCTGCCCGAACGAAAACAGTTGGCTCTGAAACTGCTTGCCATTATCGGTATCATTCTTCTTGTCAGTGCCCTCTGGCCTAAATTCTACAGTGCTGCACTCCTGTTGATTATCGTCTATTTGTTCTTTGTACTCTTACGCCGCTGAAGGCAAAAAGAGGTCTGCTCGCATTAGCAACGTGGCAATAAGCAGGCACCCCGCCCCCGCAGGCAATGTCCATTTTATCCGGCATCGGATATAAAGCGTTGTAAAAAGCAGGCAGGCATACAGCAGCCCCACGGCCGCAATGCCACAGTCTCCCGTCTCAATAGTAGAGTAGGGGAGGCTGCCAATCCAGCTGGTCAGCCTGTCGGCAAATCCAAGCGCATTTTGCAGTACTTTCAATATCGCGTCCCCTATCCCGGGCACGTCTCCTATCAGCACCAATCCCATCACCAACGCCAACAACACCCCGGCAAAAGGTACTATCAGCAAGTTGGCTATCATGAACCAACTTGCCGTCTGGTGAAAGTAATACAATTGTAATGGCACCGTAAACAACTGCGCCGCAGTGGTGAGGCAAATGAGTTTCCACACGTAAGCGACCATCTTTGGCCACACTCCCTCATACGGCAGTTTTATCAACTCAACTAACGGCTTGTACCAGGCAACGATTCCCGTTACAGCTGCATACGATAGCTGGAACCCAATGTCAAATAGTAAAAACGGGTTGCAGAATAACAGCAGCAGTGCCGAAGCACATAAATTCCCCATGGTGTTTTGTCCCTGCTGAGCCATATATCCTATGCGCATCAGCGTAAACATCACTCCCGCTCGCAAGGTTGAAGGTGCCATACCGGTCACCAGAACAAACCCCCAGATGGCAATAATTTGAACCGTCCCCTTGATTATTCGGTGCCGCGTCAGTCTACCGAAAAAGAAAAAAGGCAATCCAGCCATCCAGGCTACGATGCCCACATGTAGTCCCGACACACACAGCAGATGCACAATCCCCGCCTGCCTGAAATGAAGTTGTGTCTCCTCCTCAAGGTCGTCGCGCCAACCCAGCAGTAGTGCTTCGGCCATCCCCTGCTGCTTCCCGCTCAGTTGGCATGACCTGATACGTTCCACAAGATGCAACTGTACCCTTTTTGCCATCCCTATCACCGTTTTTCCTTCGCTCCTGTCCGCTACAGGCAACCATCGTTCCGAGGCAACATAGCATTGCCAACCAACACCCTTGCGCAGCAAATATCGCCGATAATTAAATCCTTCCTCCCCTATACTGGTGTCAGGCTTTTCCGGTCGTCCTCTTATTATCACCCTGTCGCCGTATCTCAACCTCTCCGAACAGCTATCCTGCTTAAAGTATAGCATGATGCGGCCTCCAGCCTCGTGCCACTCGCCCTCTTTTGCAATCTGTTCCACCCGTGCTGGAACTTTGTAAGTTTTGGGTGTGGGGTGCGGGGTGTCGTCGAGTCTTGCCACAAACACTGCCTGTCCTCTGCCTTCGTTGCCCCAACCACCGTCGGGCAACCAGCTCTCTGCCTCAGCCCTGTAATGGGAGCAAAGCAACATCCCCAATGTGGCAAAACCTACCCACAGCATCGCAGTAAATGCCCACTCTGCCCTTTGCCGCTTTCCCAAGGCAATATAAGCCATCCCGACCACAACTCCTGCCAAAATCCCATATAGCACCCCTGTAGGCACGGATGGCAGATGCTCAAAGCCTACAATCCCCAGCCCCATCGCCACCACCACGCGCAGCAACGGCGTCTTGCTCATCAGTTTCCTGATGGCTTCTCTCAAGTTCTGTGGTCTCTTGTTGTCGGTTGTCATTTGGCTCATTCGATTGTTTTCTATTCCTTTTTGGCATTGCAAAATTAGCCTTTTTTTTCAAATCAGTGCTTGGTCATGTTTCAAAGAATAGGTATCCCCATGTACTACAGTCATTAGACCATCCCGCTCCCAATGTCGAAAACCCTTAAAACAATGCGGTTGCCACGTCTCCTTCAGCGTTTTTTTGTGCACCCAATACTAAATCTTCGGATTTCACGTTATTTAACTGTTGCTTATCAAATAACGTGTCAATATCTATTAACCCACAAACATCTCTCAAAATGCAAATCATCACCTCCTGTTTTAAAAAACTTTTCAAGATACGGACAACAGCCATAACGCTATTATTGGTTCTGTCAGCCGTGTCCGCAAAAGCCAACGATGGAGTCTACTACACCAAAGGCACTCAGCTCGTCCCCCTTACCGAGACCGACATCAGTGTGCGTAAAGAGGTGTTAACCATTTCAATAGGCGACGATGGCTTTGCCCATGTCGATGTCTATTACGAATTCTGGAACCCTGGCAAAGAGGTGAAACGGGTGCTGATGGGGTTCGAAGCAGACCCGTCCTACAACGACGATTGGAAGTTCTACCCCTCGGGGGTGCATCCGCGTATCAAGGATTTCACGATTGAGATGAACGGCCGCAGGCTGTCCTACGGCAACGCCCCCTGTGTGGCTCCCGGCAAGCAGGCCGGTGCCCACGGGCTGGAGCGCATCGACACCACCAAGCGGTATTATGTGTTTGACAACAACATGCTCTATGAAGAGGGTTTCAACGCCGAGGAGGGCGACAACTACAAGGCGGGGATAGCTTTTGCGTATGTGTATTATTTCAATGCCGACTTCCAGCCGGGGTTGAACAAGGTGCACCACACCTACACCTATCGCATGTCGTGGACGGTGGGTGTGCCCTATATTGTTGACTACAAGTTGACACCCGCCGCCCGCTGGGCCAATGGGCGGATAGACGACTTCACCCTCGTCATCCGTGCCGACAACACGGCGAAGAACTTCTTCATCCCCGAAGAGGTGTTTCCTGGAGCCGAGTTCTGTGTGAGCGAGGGCATGGGAAAGATACGGCGGCACAAACTCTATAGTGAACCTGCCCAGGAGTTTACCCTGCGCAACGGCGCTGTGACGCTGCACCTGCTGAATTTTACACCCAAAAATGAACTGAGAATATCGGGCGCTGGATTGGACTGCTGCTACAATGTCGATACCGAAGGAGGAACGCCCCTCTTCCTCGCCGGAGCCTACGACCGCTCGCGTGTTGTGATAATGTTCAGCGAGGAGTGGATGGAAGGTATGAAAGTGGTGCCCGAAGACAAGGCTTTCCAGAAACGGGTGCTGCGCAACCTGCCTTATGCCCACAGGGGGCATGTGTTCAAGGATGCGCGGTTGAAGAAGTTTTTCGAGTCGCTGTGGTGGTACATGCCCAACCCCGCCTATAAGGATTCTACCGACGACTTCACTCCCGTCGACTTCGAATATATCAATGCAGGCAAGTAAATGAACAATCAGTCTCCATCCTATGTCGTAAGGAAGGTCGCCAATTGGCTGCTATGGCGCAGAGTGGAATCTGAACCCCTCCCTGACTACAGCAAGTCCACTACCTTCAGTGGTCGTGGGGGTGCGTGGTTCATGATAGTTGTCAGCCTGTTTAGTATGGCTATGTTTGTTATAGTCATGGTCAGCAGCTACGGTTGGTATCTCCTTTTCTTTATACTCTTGGCCCTGTTCTCCATGCTTATGCTAAGGAGAGGTGTCATAATGCTGGCCGATAAGATACATGTAGGACCTGAGAAGTTGGTGCTTGACGGAGCCTGGCAGAAGCCAAACCCCACTGGCTTCATCTACTGGTTCAAGCTGGAGCTGCTACTAATCACACCTCTCGTGGTGGAAATCCCGTGGGAAGACGTCCTCAGCATATATGTAGATGATTTCGAGTTGAATGTGGAGACTCGCAGTCACCAGCATTTTATAATTCCCATTGGCCATTTCAATACCCACCTTCTTCCCGAAATTAGCAAGTATCATAAAATTGGCACTGGCATTGATACTTTTCAAAACAGCAGCAACAAAATCCACCTTATATGGAACAAGAACAAATATTAAATGAGCACAGCCTTGCAGAAGGTGATAGCAGCACAAACACTGTAAGTCAAGGCTCTGTTACTGTTCATAACAAACAAAAGTTTCCGTTGATGCACACTGCGGGAACAGGCACACGTTCTATTACCAGAACAGCGATTGCCCTGTTTGGATTATTTGTTTTTGTCTGTTGTAGAAATAGTGGGAGTGACACTATCCCTCCTTCAGATACTATTTTTGGGGATAGCGTTACCAGTGGTGTTCTCGAAAACAACAATGCTGATACCCTTTTAACAGAGGTTCCGCCACCTCATGAATGGAAATGTAAGAGCAACGGGGATAATGTATATCGTGTGTTAACTGACTCGGAAATCGCCAATCTTTCGTTTGTTGCATACCACAAAAAGAACTGGGTGAAATCGTTGGATGAAACATTTGACAGGTGGGAAGAATTTGCCAGCGTGCATCGGCCATACTATTCGAAAACAACATGTCCCCGATGCGGGCACCATCTATTAGTGCTTTACAGCGAATCTCCTCAGGATTATTGGGAAGCATTAAGTGGCCGTGGGGGATATTTCTTTGTTTGTACTCATTGCCAGGAAGTTCAAGATTTCGAATGTACCATCTTGAATTGATTCAACCTTATGAACTATTATATTTTAGATACATCCACCGACACCAAAGTTGTAGGTTCGGCACCTTGGGGACCGCTGGAACTCAATGAGCCTTTGGAGATGAGAAGTATTCTTCAGTATAGCAACCGACTGCCAAACTATGCCGAGTTTAGGCTGAAAGGGAACTCACGATTGACGGATTATACCTATTGCCTTCATTTAGGTGCTGTAAACTTCTTCATCTTTAGCCCCAAGATGCGCTCTGTTCTTGAACAGTTTAGTCTGCAAAAACACATCTGGGCCGATTGCAGGATTGTCCGGAAAGACAAAGGTTGGGACTACCAGATGCTTCGTTTTGCACAAATTCGAGACAGCAAGGGCTATCTCACTATTGCCATTCCCGAAATGATAGATTTCCATAATTCGAGATTCTGCGAGTCTGATTTCTGCGATTTCCCGCTCGAGGGTAATGAACCGGTAGTCCCAATAGACAGCTATAATGATTATCTTAGGGTATGGGACGAATTCCGCAAGTGTAGTGCAAATAAAGAGCTGAGATTTGTGCATCTTTCTTTTAATGAATCTTATCTGGAGAGCAATAAGATAGATATGTGCTGGCTGTTTCCATTACATAGCAATCCGCTGATTTCTGAGAGACTGAAGGACGCTTTAATTGAAAATGGCATCACAGGCTTGAACCTGATGGAAATCAATGACTATCCTACCCGAAAAGTAAAACTATTATAAGAATATGGAACAACAACCTATCCTAAACGAACACAACCTTGCAGAAAGCGAGAGCAAAGCAAATCCCGTTTACTCTGCCGAGCCAAAGCAAGGTCATGAGCTTAATGCTCATAAAAAGCAGGAATACCCGCCTATGCACACGGGAGGATTGGACACACCCTTAATACAGTACGTGGTATTTTTTCTGTTTGCTTTTGTTATTTGCTCGTTTTTCTGTAGTTGTTCCGCTTCATTTAGATTGCACGAAAGTTGGAATGCTTATTTACATGATGAGTCCTATTATACGGACACTATCACCAATGTTACAATGCCAATGGACAGCATAAATCGTGTGCCCAATATTAATAGAAGGTCTTATTATTCAAACATGGAATTGACTTATAGGCAATATAAGGGGCTCTATTATGTTAAAGATTCGGTCAATACATTTTGCATAATAGGCCATATTGAGCAAGAAAAAAGGCATCGTACAGGTCCTGTCCGCTACAATAAGTGCACATTTAAAAACATTCTTATCATAGTTAATGGCAAGGACACCTTGTCGTGGAAGATTGAAAGGGCTTCGGTTGCTGCATTTGATTCAACTACCCGATATTATCGCGATACAAAAACTGATTATACGATTGATTCATTGCCTTGGATAGTGCCAACAAGCGGACAGGATAATGATTGGAGCTTCGGTTTTGATGCGTGGACAGAACCTATTGACATCAAGAAAATCAAGAAACTAAGACTGGAAGTGACATTTCAATTCGACAATATTGTCATCACTCGCATCATCAGGGCAAAACGTCATTTCCATCTATGGCCGGAACCTCGGCAAGGATTTACTTGGTATGGACCTGAAGATGTTGATTTATCAACCATAATACTATAAACAATGGAACAAGAACCTATCCTAAACGAGCATAACAAGCAGGAGTACCCGCCGATGCACACGGCGGAGCATATTTTGAATCAGACCATGGTGCGGATGTTCGGCTGTCCGCGGTCGAGGAACGCTCATATTGAGCGTAAAAAAAGCAAGTGCGACTATCAACTGTCCACTGCACCCACTCCAGAGCAGGTTCAGGCCATCGAAGACCAGGTGAACGCTGTCATTGGCAGCAACCTTGACGTAACCATCGAGTACGTGGACCGCGACCATATACCCCCTGAGGTGGATTTGAGCAAGCTGCCAACCGATGCCTCCGAGACACTGCGCTTGGTGCGTATAGGCGACTACGACATCTGCGCCTGTGCCGGCGACCACGTGGCCAACACGCGTGAGATTCCCTGTTTCAAGATTATCAGCCACGACTTCAACGAGGGCACTTGGCGGGTGCGTTTTCGTCTGGTAGAGGATTAAGGCGCGCAAAACTGTCATTTATCCGAAAAAAATGTGTATTTTTGCTTTCGGAAAAAATATAGTTTTGTACCAATAATATTATGTCGAACAATAGTTTACGTCTAAGGGGATTGGCCTGTTCCCTCCTTGTTGCCTGCGTTGCAGCATTGTTTACAGGCTGTAATAACGAGCCTGCGGCTCCTGCCACCGTTGCGGGATTCACCTGTCTTGAAGATTTGGAGGGTCACTCGGTTGCAGTCATTACAAGCAGCACCAGCGATGTGTTGCTCAGCGACACCAACAACTTCTCAAACATCAACTTGGTGCGTTGTGACTCCCCCACCGAACTTTTCGGAGCCATAAAAGAAGGCAAGGCAGAATGTGGCATTACCGACACCGTGGTATTGACCACCCTCGGTCTTGCCAGTCATGGTCTTGCGGTTGATTTCAACTTGCCCGGAGGTTTTGACGTAGCCACTGCCTTCAACCCTCAAGACAAGGAGTTGTGCAACCGTTTCAACGACTTTCTGGTGCAGATAAAATCCGATGGTACCCTCGATGAAATGTTCTCCCGCTGGTTCTCCGAGCAGATTGACACGGTCGCCATGCCCACCTTCGACGGCCTTGCTGACTTGAAAGGTCATCCTATCGAGGTGGCAACGCTGGCCGACAACGCTCCTTTCAGCTTCTATAAAGAGAATGTGTGGACTGGTTTTGAAGTGGAAATGATGTTGAGATTCAGCCTGTTCATCGAACGTCCGGTGCATTTCAGCGGCTATAAGTTCATCGAAATAATCGACGTACTACGCACCCATCGTGCCGATGTCGCCGCCGCCAACCTCTTCATCACCCCCGAACGGTCGGATCAGGTGCTCTTCTCCCACCCTTATTATCTCTGCAAAACCAGTTGCTTTTCGCGGGTGCGTTAGTTCTGGCGGCTGTTCCAGTTGGCCACCAGTTCCTCTATCACGGCATCTCCTATGCTGTTGGGGTGCATACCGTCGCTGCGGTAGCAGTTCTCCATATAGTTGTGCTGTAGAAAGGCATTGTTTATATCAATTACAGCCAACTGGTGTTGTGCTGCCAAACTCAAAACCTCTTCGTTAAACTGTTCCTGCCAACGGTTGAGTGCGCACACGTCGCCGCCCAGCCATTGCAGCAGGTTGCCGCGGTTCAGGTTGCGGCTGATGTGGTCGAAAAAACGCTGCGGCAGCAATGTGGGCAGGGTGAGCAGCACCGGCTGTGCCCCGAGAGACTTTATCTTGGCTATAGCGTGGGTATAAGTCTCACGGAACTGGCCGAAACTCAACTCACTTTCGTGGTAGCCATCGGGATTGGATGCGATTGCCGCCCAGTTGTACTTACAATAATCGCCACCGTATTCCAGCACCACGCGGTCGCCTTCGCGCAACCCTTTCAGTCGACGGTCGAGGCTCCTGTTGTGCCTTCCTTTATGGGTTCCGATAGCAATTATCCGGCATTCAGGTTTGCGCTCGCCTTGGGGCTTCTTTGCCGAACCGCCGCCGCGGTGAGCAACTCTCTTGTCGTTGTTGACGCTTGATTGTATCATATTGGCCAGAATGCCGTAGCTCATAAGTAACCGTGTCAGATAAATAGATTGCATTTTGCTCTTGATGTTGTTTTTTTTCGACTTGTTTTTGTGGCGGGCACGGTGCCTTCGCCATTCAATTACGTTGCAAAATTACACAGAATAGCCCGTGTGGCAAAATAAATGTGATGCCATATAAAAAAAGTGACGAAAGTGCCGTTTTTGGGGTAATTGGGGATAAAATACCCCTTAAATGGTCTTTTTTGATTCATTCGTCCCATGATTTTGGTGCCGTTTGGTACGAAATTCTGCCCGTTTTCCGCCCGTTCACTACCAAAAATCCATTCCTTGTTGTGTGGTTCGGCGTTATCTTTTTCCCTCGTGTCAAACCATATTCTCTGGACGGTACGAAGTGGCCCTTCTCCCTCCTTCGGGCTGCCCATGCCTATGATAGTCCTGCCATCGTCCCCTGCATTAGGTCTGTTCCGCTTTTGTAGAGAAATGAAAAATATTTTGTATCTTTGCACCGGAAAACAAACAATGTTGCAGGTGTCCTGCAAATGCCAGTTAAAAGATACACATTTTGACAATTAATTGTTCGTATGGTAGGCATTTATGCTACTATTCTTCCACATTCGTTTCGCATTTTTTATGTGCGAAACAGTTGTGGTATAAATGTTGTTGAACTGCGTTTTTTATGACCGATGCCTGTCGTAAAAGGGGATTTTTCTGGGAGAGGGACCTTCTAAATTGTTTTTTTTCGGACTGCATAATATAATTAATGTTAGTTGAATGAAAAGATTGTTATTAATCATTCTTATATTATTGTTGGGCTGCGTTGCTGAGGCGCAGAATGACTTTATTGCCATCAGCGGTGTTGTTACAAGTGGTTCGAAGGGGGTGCCTTATGCAACATTGCAGTTGAAAGGCTCAGGTGTCGGCGTGTCGTGTAACGATGAAGGCGAGTATGAGTTGAGAGTGGTGCCGGGGTCAGAGGGTGACACCGTCGTTGTTCGCAGTGTTGGTTATACCACAGTCGAGACCACTGTGAAGGAACTGATGCGGTCAAGCCGGATAAAGCTGAAGGAGAAAGCCATTATGCTGAAAATGGTGGAGGTGAAGGATTTCCGTTATCCCATAGACCTCTTGAAAGAGGCCATAGCGAGGATTGAAAAAAACTATCATAAAGATACAAATTACTCCAGATTTTTCTTTCGCGACTGGCGGGCGGTGGATAACGAACTCTATCTTATGGACGAGGCTGTGATAAAGGCAAGGCGTGAGGGATATTTGTATTATAGCGATAAATTAAGCTACAAGTTTTCCAGAGGCAGGCGCGAGTTGCCAACCGACTTCAAAACGCTGTTGAAGCATCGGTTGGTGGTGTACGACCCTGATTTGGTTGTTTCCAAAGTTGGCCATAATGATATGGTCGGTGAGATGTTGGCGTATGGTGACAACGAGAGTCTTTTCGACCCCATTTATACACCGGAGGCCAGTAAATTGTTTGCCAAGCGTGTTATTGATGATCTTATGTTCAGTGCTGTGAATGAGTTTGAGGACAATGGAGAGAAGTATTACTTGCTCAGAGCTAAAATGCAATATGGAAAGGCGTTGATGAAGTTTGAGTATACCATTCGCAAAAGTGATTTGGCTATGGTGAAATTGGTGTCGGTAAAAGAACCGCATACGGTGCGATTGTCCAATACCGGCTGGGTTAACTTTGCGTATAGCAGGATGACTTATGATGCGGATTCGTCGTTGTGGGACTACGATGTGCGCGAGGGTCGTTATACGCTGACACGATATTATAATTACAAGCAGTTTCATCTGGGCAAAGCCAACCCCGAGATGGATTCCGTGTCGCAGTGGTGGCAGACCTGCGAGGAGTGGGTGCTGACAGATTTCTCGCTTGCCGACGACGGGATTGCGGGTGATACGATACAAGTGCGGCCTCAGACGCTTTTAGGGGCTTTCGGGGCGAGTGACTACGATGTTTCGTATTGGGGTAAGTTCAACAGTATTGTCGTCGATAAACTCCCGTTGCAGATGCTTAGAGAAAAACTACAGATATTAATTGACAAAAAGAAAGAATAGAAAACTATCATGAAAAGGTGGATTATTGTTATGCTTTGCAGTTTGGTCTTTGCGGAGGCTTATGGCCAGCAAGAGGGCGATGTGGATACGGTGAGTGTGATGGGAGCTATCTCCAACCATCATACAGGGGAACCCGAGCCATTTTGTTTGGTTCAGTTTCTGGACGGGGAAAGATTGGTTGCAGGCACGATGAGCGACGAGAAAGGCTATTTTTCGGTTGAGACGTTGCCGGCAGGCAGCTATACGCTCAAAGTGTTGTCGGGCGGGATGTCGCTTTACCAGCAGGATTTGCTTATAGAAGAGATGGTAATGCTTAATATTTCAATCATAAAGGATAGTACGGTTGTGCGTGTGTTACCGGAGGCGCGGGTGTCGGATTCCGCAATAAGGAATAAGTTGGGGCCTTTACTCATCACTTCGCCGCAGGATATACGGCTGTGGAACTTCAATTATCGACCTTGGGTGCAGGGACCCCGGCCAAAATCGCATGAAGCGAGTATGGATCTTTCCCGGGGCGATTACTAATCTTTACTAAGCGTCAAGCAGGCAGCGATATTGTAGACTGATGGCTAAAAGATAGGTGGTTGGCAGAAGGGGGGATAGGAGGTTTGTAGAGGGCGGGATGCAATTTTTTTATGGCAGAGCATACTAAAATCAAAAATATTACGTAGAAAAAGTTGTTGAATGCAAAAAATTATGTATTTTTGCATTTCGAAATTAAATAATAACTAATACGAACACTATCGAGGAAAAACTTATCAGTTCAACCAATTAAACAGTGATAAGAATGATAGACGCATCACTTACGACGCTCCCCGACAACGAGCTGATACAGGGTTATAGAGATGGCAATGCCGCCTGTTTCGAAGTTCTTCTGGCCCGCTACCAGGCCAAGGTGTACGGATATATCTTTTCCGTGGTGAAGGACAAGGATGTGGCAGATGACATTTTTCAGGACACATTCTTCAAGGTGGTGGCAACCATCAACGGAGGTGCCTACAAGGATGAGAATAAGTTCATCCACTGGGTAATGCGTATTGCACACAATTTGATAGTGGATTATTTCCGCCGTAACAGCAAGATGCCCATTGTGCCGAACCGTCCGGATTACGACGTGGTGGACACTTTGCAGCTTCATGATGACAATGTGGAGCAGAGTATCATGCGGCAGCAGACGAGCAGCAATATCCGCAAGCTGGTGAAGATGCTTCCCCCGGAGCAGCGGCGAGTGGTGATATTGCGCCATTACGGCAAGTGCGATTTCAAGGATATAGCGGCGCGCACAGGCGTGAGCATCAACACGGCTTTGGGCCGTATGCGCTATGCTATTATCAATCTGAGGCGCCTGGCCGAGGAGCATAATATGTTCATGGAACTTTAAGTTGCTTAAAAATCTTCAGGACAAAAGATTTGGTGGCATGAACTAATGGATTGTCACCCATTCTTTTGGTTTGTGTCTCAATGTTTTTAGTTTTTTTTGGTGTTAATTAACATTTGTCTGCACAATAATTGTTGCTTTTTTGAGTTTTTAGAGCGAAAAGTTTATATAACATGATAGACTTAAACCCAATGTTCAACTTAAAAAGGCGCGTATGATGCAGGACTACGATTTTTATCACGAAACAAGTACATCCTTTGAAACTGCAAGCACAAACGTACAACCCTCACCAGAAGTTGTGCAGAACATTCTCCGGTATGCGCGGTGTTGTCAGAACATCCGCGTAGGGGATGTAAGAATTAAAGTTTATCTCAATTAGTAAGAAAAAAGCCCGGATTTGCCGGGCTTTTTCTTTAGTATGGGGTTGAATAGGGTTAGCCGTTGAGCCTTCCGTAGTATTTCCACCAAAGGGCAGGTACCTCGCCTTGCATGGCTTGCTGGTAGTCGGCATAGGTGCAGGGGAGCATGAGGTGGCTGGAGTAGATGGAACGCAGTTCTTCGTTGTCGCAGGGAACGCGTATCCACCAGCGGTTGCTGAGTTTGCTTTTGTAGAAGTCGATATCGATGTCGTGTTCCTCGAGTCTGACGATGAAGTGGAGGCAGTTTTCGGGGTTGAGGAGTGGGTCGTCGTGTTTGCGGTTGTAGAAGCCCTCGATAAAGTACCACACGCCTTGTGCCACCATGTGGGAGGTTTGGCTGTGGTTGTCGAAGAGGGGGTTGACTTCGAAGATGCCGAAGCAGGAGGTTTTGCCGCTCATGCCGGCGAAGCGGGCCATCTGGCAGAATTCTTCGCCGTAGAAGCCGTGGGGGGAGGGGTAGCCGTTGCCGGGGGCGTCGCTTTGGCGTATGGCGCCGATGTCGACGCTGATGAGGTCGGAGTTGCGGATGAGGGTTTCGGCACGGGTCATGTCTCCTTGCATTTCACCGACACGGTAGGCGTCGAATTTGAGGGAGTCCATGAGTTTGACGTAGTCGAAGCCCACGAAATGGGTTTGGTAGCCGATGGTGGAGTTGAAGAAAAGATAGTTGGGCTGCTGCATGATGATGTTGCGGAGCCAGGTGCGGGAGGTGATTTCGTCGTTGTTTTCTAGGTCGAACCGGGAGTCGATGGCGGCAATGTTGAGGATGCGGTTGCAGAGTTCGTAGCCTTTGTAGGCGGCGAAGGTGAGGTCTTGGCTGCCGCCGAGGATGATGAGGGTGGAGTCGTTGCGGAGGACGGCGGCGACGATTTCGGCGAGGGCGAAGTAGGTATCGCCTGCGGTTTGGCCGGGGATGACGTTGCCGAGGTCGGTGATGGCGGTATCGGAGGTAGGTATAGCCAGCCGGTAGAGGTAGGTGCGAATCTCGTTTGGGGCTTCGCCGCATCCGGCGTTGTTTTCGGCGCCACGGTCTTCACCCACGCCAACCAGAACCAGACCGTGTGATGGGAGGTCGGGGAAACCGTTTTGGGGGGTGAAGGCGGTGATGCGTGTGCCCAGTGTGACGGCGACTTCGGATGGGGTATAGCCCAGGTCGTCGGGGTTGATGGGTGACAGGTATTGTTCTATAGACATATTAGAAGGTTTGGCGGATTATGCTGCCGTGGTCGTCGACAATCATTTTATAGAACCATTCGGGGTATTTGGGCTGCATGGGGAAGGCGGCGTTGCCGGTTTCGGTGCGTTCAAATTTGCCGTCTTTTTCTTTCTTGATGTTGCCGTCGATGTATTTGACGAGGAGGTATTGGTCAAGTTCTCTCCAGGATTTCATCATGCGGTTGGCCATGCGGTTGGAGAAGTCGTTGAGTTGGTGGGTGAGGGCCTCTTCGTTGTTGGTGGACTGAGAGGCTTTGCGGTCGAAACGTTCAACGTCTTTGATGAAGTTGGTTTCGAGTTGGTTTTGAACTCTCTGGAGGTCGACAATCATGTCGCTGTAGCGGCTGTAGACGAAGTTGGTGACGCGGTTGAAGAGCCAGAAGGCGGCCGTTTCGCTGTAGGTGAGCATGTCGCCGTTGCCTTGACGGAAGCATTCGGGGATGTTGGTGATGCCGCAGTACATGGGGCAGTAGACGGTGCTGTAGGTGTCGTCGACGCCGAACCAGAGGATGCCGCCGATTTTAGCGGGGAGCCAGCTGCGGCACTGGGCCACGAAACTGAAGCCGGTTTGTTGAGTAGAGGTGGCGCGTTCGTGGATGTATTGTTGGCCGTTGATTTCGAATCCCATGGGACGCCAGCGGTAGGGGCAGGCGAAGGGACCGGCGCCCATGTCTTTGGACATGTCCATTGGGGTGCCTTCGTAGTGGTCGCGCATGAGGTTCATGACTTCGTGGACATCGACTTTGTGGTCGGGTTTAATCCAGAGGGGCATGCGCTCGGCTTTGGGGTTGCCCATGGCGTATTGCTCATAGCGGCGAGCTTCACCGTTGACACGGCGGAACATGGCATAGACGCGGGCGTCGCAGCCACGGATGCCGCTGAAGGTGAGGGGTGCGTAGGTGTCGCAGAAGGAGAATTCTTCGTCTTTGCCATTGAACCATCCGCAGGCACGGGCGTAGGTGACTACATCGGAGGCATATACGCATTCCACTTCGGGCTCATAGATGTAGTCCATGTGGTTGCTGCTGATAACGGTGTGCAGACCTTTGCCTTTGGCCTTGCTGAATTTTTTGCCTTCCATGGGGAACTGGGTGATGCGGGCTTGGTTGGCGTGGCCGCTGACATAGCCGTCGGGAATGCGGCGGGCAACCCATACAGCGCCGTCGGTGTATTTATATTTGAGCTTTTTGGCGAGGTCGGCCTTGACGGGGGCACCGCGTTTGCCGATGAGTTCGAGAATCCAAACTTCGTTGGGGTCGCAGATGGAGAAGCTTTCGCCTTCGCTGCAATAGCCATAGTCGGCCACCATTTTGGTCATCCAGTAGATGGCTTCGCGGGCGTTCTTGGCGCGTTGGAGGGTGACGTAGATGAGGGAGCCGTAGTCGATGCCTTTGACTTCGTCTTTCCAGCATTCTTCGCGGCCGCCGTAGGTGGTTTCGCCGATGGCAAGCTGGTGTTCATTCATGTTGCCGACAACGCTGTAGGTGTGGGCCACTTGGGGAATTTCGAAGAGTTTGCGGCCACTGTCCCAATCGACAAGCATGAACATGGTACCGGCGGGGTAGTCGGCAGCCTTGCGGTAGTACAGCTCGCCATACAGCACATGGCTGTCGGCGGCATAGGTAATCATGGTGCTGCCGTCCTTGGTGGCACCTTTGGTGAACAGGAAATTGGTGCAAGCCGAGGCATGGTAGCCTATCGCAAGGATTGCAATGAAGAGGGTGAGAGAAAGTGTTTTTTTCATAATGTAATAATATATTATTGATTATTAATTCGGTATCGGATATGTTACTGAGATGCTGTTTGTTTTAAGCGAAGGATTTAGAAATGCAAAGATACGATTTTAATCTTACTTTTTAGGCATTTTTTATGGGTTACGGTGTTTTTTAACAGACGGCTGGGTTGGGGTGAAGTGCATGGCAGGAGCGAGTAGGGAGTGGGAGGGGAGCGGGTGCAGAGTTAAGGGGGTGCAGGAGGTGTGGGTTGAAAGGCGCGATGTGCCTTTTTTTTCTTATCTTTGCAGAAATATTGGTCGGCGTTGCTTGCTTGTAAAGTGATAGAAATGTATGGGTTGGGCGGTTTTGTGCAACATGGGCAGGCGGGACGTCCAGATGTAATGATATGAAAGGACAGAAAACAGAGAAGATAGAGCAGATGTTTAACTCGATAGCCGGGAGCTACGACGAGTTGAATCATGTGTTGTCGTTGGGAATAGACCGGAGTTGGCGCAGGAGGTCGCTGCGATGGATTGTGGAGCGGGACAGACGTCAGGATATTTTGGATATTGCCTGCGGAACCGGTGACTATAGTATTGCCATAGCCCGGCGCGCCCATGCGGAGTCGCGTGTGGTGGGATTGGACTTGTCGGCAGGTATGTTGGAGGTGATGCGCGGGAAGGTAGAGAAAGCCGGTTTGTCGGATCGGATAGTGGCAGAGCAGGGCAACGCCGAGCGGATGCGTTTTGACGATGGTTGTTTTGACCGTGTGACGGTGGCTTTTGGAATCAGGAATTTTGAGCATCGCGAGCAGGCATTGCGAGAGATGTTGCGAGTGTTGAAGCCTGGCGGACGATTGGTGATTCTTGAGCTGTCGGTGCCGTCGAGCAGGGTGCTGCGATGGCTGTATAATATCTATTTTACAAGAGTGTTGCCTTTGATTGGGGGATGGGTGTCGGGGGAGAAGGCGGCGTACCGCTACCTTCCTGCGTCGGTGATAGATTTCCCCGGGAAGAAAGAGTGGATGGAGATTATGAGCGGGTGCGGCTACAGCCGGGTGATGCACAGAGCGTTTACCTTTGGAATTTGTAGAATGTATATAGGAGAAAAAGAAAAATGAACGTAAAAGCTTGTTTGAAATCGATGCGTCTGAGAACGCTGCCGTTGTCGTTGGCAGGGGTGACGCTGGGTATGTTTATAGCGATGTCGAGGCAGGAGGTTGCTGCCGGGACGGCGGTTTTGCTTTTGTTGACCACGGCATTGTTGCAGGTGTTGTCGAATTTGTCGAATGAGTTGGGCGATACCTTGCACGGCACTGATACCGCCGAGAGGCAGGGCATACGGTATTCAATACAGGACGGAGAGATGACAGTGGGACAGATGAAGCGGCTGATAGTGGTTGTGGCGGTATGCTGCGCCATGAGCGGACTGGGAATGATATGGTGTTCGTTTGGCACCTTGATAGGTTTGGAGCCGTTGCTGTTGGTGCTGCTTGGAGCCGCTGCAATGGGGGCGGCTATGCGGTATACGCTGGGCAAGAATCCGTATGGTTACAGAGGATTGGGTGATTTGTTTGTATTTATTTTTTTCGGTCTGGTGTCGGTTTGTGGCGGGTATTACGTTTGTTCGCACGATTTGCAGAACTGGAGTGTCTTGCTCCCGGCGAGTACCGTGGGGATGTTCAGTATGGGGGTGTTGAATGTGAATAATATACGGGATATGAAAACGGATGCGGCCACCCGTGTGACGGTGGCGATGAAACTTGGAGGGCACCGTGCCAGGATTTACCAGACGGTGCTGATAGTGTGTGGATGGTTGCTGATGGCTGTGTATACTTTGCTGACGGCAACGGGATGGACGGCTTGGCTCTTCGTGTTGACTTTGCCGTTGTATGTGAAGCATTTGCACGGCGTGTGGCACCGGGAGGAGCGGGCACTTGACCCGATGTTGCCGTTGCTGGTTATCAGTACGTTTGTGTTTTCCTTGCTCGCCGGGACGGGGATGTTGCTGGCTTGATGGTTATGGTGTCCCGAAAAAAAACAGACAACACCTCTTGGTAGGGGTGTTGTCTGTTTTGGAAAATGCTCTAAATATTAGAGGAGTTTCTTCTTGAGGTTGAGAATCATGTCGTCGGTCATCTTTTCGAGGTCGTACTGAGGATTCCAGCCCCATTCGTTGCGGGCGCAGGAGTCGTCCATTTTGTCGGGCCAGCTGTCGGCGATGGCCTGCTTGATGGGTTCGGGTTCGTAGACCATTTCGAAGTTGGGGTAACGTTTCTTGATGGTGTTGTAGATGATTTCGGGGTCGAAGCTCATGGCGGTGACGTTGAAGCTGTTGCGGTGAACAAGCTTTGAGGGGTCGGCCTCCATGATGTCAATCATGGCTTTCTGAGCGTCGGGCATGTACATCATGTCCATATAGGTGCCTTTCTTGAGTGGGCAGACGAATTTCTCGCCCTTGACGGCAGCATAGTAGATTTCCACAGCGTAGTCGGTGGTGCCGCCGCCGGGGAGGGTTTGGTAGCTGATGAGGCCGGGGAAGCGGACGCTGCGGGTGTCGACGCCGAAACGGGTGAAGTAGTAGTCGGAGAGGAGTTCGCCGGTTACCTTGGTGACGCCGTAGATGGTGTTGGGGCGCTGGATGGTGTCCTGCGGGGTGTTGTCGTGGGGGGTGGAGGGGCCGAAAGCACCGATGGAGGAGGGGGTGAAGACGGCGCAGCCGAAGAGGCGAGCCACTTCGAGGCAGTTGACGAGGGAGCCGATTCCGACGTTCCAACCCAGCATGGGGTTAAGTTCGGCAGTGGCGCTGAGGATGGCGGCCAGGTTATAGATGGTGTCGATGTTGTACTGCTTGACGGCAGTGGCTATCTGCATGATTTGGGTAGAGTCGATACGCTCCACGGGGCCACGCTCGTAGGGGTCGCCCTTGAGGGGACGCAGGTCGCTGCATACAACGTTGTTGTCACCATAGATGTCTCTCAGATTACGGGTCAGTTCGGAACCAATCTGTCCGCCGGCACCAACTATAAGAATTCTTTTCATTGTGGTAATATTTTAGATACTTCAATAAGTTATTTTTCTATAATTAGTTTTTGTTCAGTTTGTTGGGGAGAAGAATCCCAATTCTTTGAACAAGCAAATATACAAAAAAATTCTGAAATGGTGTATTCCTGTCAGAATGAAGGGACAGAATACCAATCTTTTTTGTAATTTTGCCTCACAAATGACGAAAGAGTTTTTATGGTAAATATATGTGATACAAGTAGATTGACGTTTCACGCATTGACGGTTGAAGATAGAAAAACATTGCAGGAGGTAACCTTGCGGTCGGGTAGGCGGAACTGTAATTTTACTTTTGCCAATCTGATAGGTTGGCAGTTTTGGTTTAATACGGAGTTGTGTATATGGGGTGATATGGCAGTGTTTCGTTTCAATATGGAGGGGCGCCGGGCGTATATGGTATGTGCTGCTGGGGTGCCGCCGATGCAGTTGCTGGAGTTGATGTGCGAGGATGCCGCCACGGTGGGAACGCATCTTTTGGTAATGTGTTTGGAGAACGAAGTGGCAGCGAAGGTAGAGGAGATGATGCCCGGGCGGGTGTCGGTGAAGCCGCGCCGCAACCAGTATGACTATATTTATCTGCGCAAGGAGTTGGTCGAGTTGAAAGGCAAGGATTTCAAGGCCAAGCGCAACCATGTGAATAAGTTTCTTTCGGAGCATGCCGATTTCAGATATTGTGATTTGGAGCCGTCGCTGTTGGGGGAGTGTCGCGAGGTGGTAAGGCGTTGGCGCGACGAGGTGGACAGTGAAAACCATGAATATAACATTATGGCCAATGCCGAGCAACAGGCAATGGAGACTGTTTTTGGGCATTGGGATGAGTTGGGGGTGAGAGGAGGATGCATCTATGTGGGAGAGAAGATGGTGGCCTTCACCTACGGTTCGGCGGTGACTTATGATACGTTTGACGTGTGTGTGGAGAAGGCCGACCGGACGGTGGACGGAGCCTTCAATATCATCAACCAGCAGTTTGCTGCCCATTTGCCGGAACAGTATGTGTATCTGAACCGCGAAGAGGATATGGGGTTGGAAGGTTTGAGGAAGTCGAAGTTGTCGTACCGCCCCCAGTTTTTGTTGAGTTATAATAATGTGATAATACGATGCCAATGAACTATCGTTTGCAACGGATGAATGCCGAAGATGCAGGATTGACAGTGGAGTGGATGACGCGCCAGTATGGGTTTGTTCAAGCCGAAGTAGAGGAGTGGGTGTCTCACTTGCACTTTAACTGGGCTATGAGTGTGAAGGCTATGGATGAGAGGGGCGAGGTGATAGGACTGCTGAATATGAGCGACTACCGCATTGAAGAGGAGACGGAGGCCATCCGTATGGAGAATCCTGAACTGTTGGCGCGGCTGAACAAGCTGCGGTATATTGCTGTTTTTTCGTTTATTGTAGCCGAGCCTTATAGGGGCAGCCGTCTAAATTACGACATGGTGATGTCGATATGGGAGGATTTGAAGGGGTATGACTTTGTTTTTATCCCCGTGATGCACCGCCTGAAGACCCACAGTTATTGGAAACGCTGGGGGGCAGTGGAGTTTTTCCGCGACGAGATGTCGGTCTATTATATGCTGCCTCTCAGTCCCTCGGCCAAGAAGGAGATGGAAAGTGAAAAGTGAGAATTGAAAAGCGGATCAACAACTCTCATATCATTGGTGTCCGACAAAAAGGAATCAAATCATTAGTAAGTATAATATCAACATTATATGGCATGCATTGATTTACGAAGGCTTGAGTGTGCCAAAGGCACACAATCCTATTAACCCCGCACTAAACACCTTAGGTGTGCAGTGTGGGGAAACAGTGCTCATCTCCATGCGTGTCGGAGATACGCCACAACATAACAATCAACAAAGTAGCGTGCCTACGGCACGCAGAATTAGGGTTTCTGTCCTCACCCCACACGGCACTTCGCTTCGTGTGGGGTTAATAGGATTAAGTGCTTTCAGCACGTTTATCGGACACTAATACTTTATTTTACTTCTTCTTTTTAGATTTCTGCTTGGGTTTCGGCTCGGGGAGTTCGGTGCAGGTGGCCTTGACCAAGTGGGCGAGGTATTCGTGGTCGTCAATGTCCTCGATAAAGAAGTAGGGTTTGGCTCCCTCATAGGGAGGGCGCAAGTCATGGGAGCGGAGCAGTTGGCGTCCTGCTTCGGTGGGCTTGATGTAGAAGCCGTTGTCGCTGATAAGGCCGAAGATTTTGCCGTTGCAGTAGATGGCGTAGTCGCCGAACATTTTGCGGGTAGTGATTTCACCTGCCTTGGAGCATTGGTCGGTAATGTATTGCACAAAGTCGGGGTTGCTTGCCATAATAATTGATTGCTTGATTGTCTGATTGCTTTATTGCTTTAGTGATTGTGTGATTGCTTTAGTGATTGTGTGATTGCTTTATTGTTTGATTGTTTGGGTAAATCTGATTGCTTGATTGCTTTAGTGATTGTGTGATTGTGTGATTGCTTGATTGTCTGATTATTTGATTGTTTGAGTATTTTCACTCAAGCATTATCACAATCAAGCATTCAAGCAATTACTCAAGCATTAACACATTAACGCATTAACACATTCAAATGATTTCTTCCAGGGCTCCGGTTTCGGAGTCGATGATGAAGCCGCGCACTTCAATGTCCTTTGGTACCAGCGGGTGTGTGCGGATGGTGTCAACAGTGCGTCTAACAGATTCGGGGGTATCTTTGAAGCCTTCGAGCCAGTGGTCCAAGTCGATGCCGCACTTGCGAATGGTGTCGAGGGTTTGTTCTGTTATGCCCCGCGCCAGCATTTCGTCATGGAAGTGGCTATAGTTCATGTGGCAAGCGCCGCAGTGGGAGTGAGCCACCACCATGATGTGCTTTACGCCCAGTTCGTAGACAGCCACAATGAGGCTTCGCATGGCGGAGTCGAAAGCGGAGATGACGAGACCCCCGGCGTTTTTGATAATTTTGGCATCGCCGTTTTTAAGACCCAAAGCAGCAGGGAGCAGTTCGGTAAGACGAGTGTCCATGCATGACAGCACGGCAAGTTTTTTGTCGGGGTACTTGTCGGTAACATATCGTTGGTAGCCTTTGTTGGCAACGAATTCTTTGTTGTATTGAATAATATTGTCAATCATGATGGTTGGTATTGATAGGGTGTATTGTTCTATTAGGGCAGTGTGTAATGGTATCAGGGAAATATTGCAGTTAATCTATAGCACTTGATTGTTTTGGGAGTGCAAAGATACAAAAAATCCTTGACATAGACAGGCAGGGTGTGCATTATAACCAGTGATTGGTGTCTTGATAATATTTTTTTGCGTTGCAAACATCTATACTTTATCAAGTTGCGTACTTCATGCAATACGTGTCAAAAACGCTATCCTATTAAGTCCCGTTCCAAGTGTGGGCTTAATAGGATAGCGTGGCGTTGGCATTTTTATCGGGTACCAAAAAAATGTGCAGGTTGATGTAATGGTTGTCAGTTCACGACCAGGCGTTGGGTGAAGGAGCCTTTAGGAGAGTGCAGGACGACGAAGTAGGTGCCGGGGGAGAGGTTGTCGAGAGGGATGGAGGTGTCGGGGCCGTTGAGAGGGAGTGAGAGCCGTTCGAGGCCGGAGGCGTCGACGACGGCGAGTCGGCATTGGGATAGGGGAGCTGCTTGCAGCGAGACGGAGACGTTGACGACGGAGCGTGCGGGGTTAGGGGAGAGGGAGAAGAAGGAGGAGGCCTCATCGACATTGCCGATGGCGTCGAGCGAGACGAAAAAGGCGGTGAAGGCGGTGTCCTGAGTGACGGAGAAGGAGCGAGGGTTGTCGGTGCAGCTGTCGTTCCAGTGGTGGAAGACATAGTTAAGCTGAGGGGAGGCCCTGAGAGTGGCGACATCGAATTCGTTGTAGTAGCCGCCGCCGGAGACGTAGCCGCGCGAGTGGTCGGAGGTGAGAGCGTCGACGCGAAGCACTTCGCACCTGCGGAAGACGGCGGAGAGGAGCGTGTCGCGGTCGACAACGATGTGTGCAGGATTGCGGGTGCTGCCGTTGCTCCAATAGGCGAAGGCGAAACCGCTGTTGGGGACGGCGTGGAGGGTGATAGTGTCGCCCTCGAAGAAGTCGCCTGAGCCGAACACGGCGCCGCGGTCAGGGTTGTGGGTTCTGCCCTCGACATGGTAGCGCCTGCTTGGCCGGAAGACAGCAGTGAAGGTGGAGTCCTGTGTCAGGAGGACGGAGCGAGGGTTGTCGTAGCTGACGACCTGAGGAGAGACAACGCCGTCGACCCAGTGGGAGAAGACATAACCCGGTTTGCGGACGGCATGGAGGGTTTGGTGCACATGCTGGGACAGCTGCCCGCTGGGATAGGCCGAGCCCATGCAGGTGTCGGAAGACTGCGTGTTGACATTGACATAGTCGACCATGGCCATATAAAAACCGTACACGGTCCATACGTTTCTGGTTACATTATATTGCCACCTCGGGGTTGGCAATATTTTCGCACATATAGTCGTTGAGAGAGATGAACTTTGGAATGTGCTTGCGTGAGCGATGTTGCATATATGCGGTGTTGAGAGCTATGCGGTAGACCCAAGTGTTGGGCTTGCTTTGGTGGCGGAAACGGGGGAAACTTTCCCAGAGGTTACAGACGATTTCCTGATAGAGGTCGTTCACGCTGTCGGGCTGCCTGTCGGTGTGGAGCAGGCATATTTTGATAATGGTGCCCTGACATTGATTGAGCAATTCCATGAATTCGTCTTGTAGTTTATCTTTAGGCATACATTATAGCAGAGTGAGGAGTCCTTTTTTGTTTTCTATTTTGTAAGATTAGTTGCAAAAAAGGGCGAAAAGTGCCACGTGGGAATAAAAAAAAGTGAAAAATTTTCAGTGTTTTGGTTTTCGGTGCGATATGGTGTTGGTGTTTGGTGTGCGGAGCACAGTTTTTTTAAGAAACAGGCTGATATTATACAAACAAGAGGAGGCGTGAGTGCGGCCTCCTCTTGTTTGTATTAAAGAAAGAATAACTATTCGACCACGGCGCGAGCCATAGCATCTTTGTAGTATTTCTGGTTGACGAAGACATCTTCCTTGTAGGGGTTGATGTGACGTTTTCTTGAAATGTGGATGATGTAGGCGAGGGCGATGATGTTGGTGACGAGGGCGAGGGCGCTGATGACGGTCATGGCAGTGGGGTTGGCGTTGGCAGAGCCCCCTTCGACAATGCCGTTGAGAGTGCCGTCGGCATAGGTAGTGGGGAGAGCCACCCAGTTGAATTTATGGAAGCCGTTGTGGAAAGTTTCCTGGAAGAGGGGGAACACCTGAGCGAACATGCACCAGATGGCCAGGGTGTTGGCACGGTTCTGAATCCAGCCGCCGCGGTTCCAGAGGAGAGCTGCCACAGTGGGAGCCAGGAGCAGGGCGATGCCGCAGAACCAAGAATGGGTGGGGAGGCAGTTGTAGGTGTAGGCGAAATTCCAGATGTCGTAGATGACGATGTAGACCCAGGTCATGTCGGCCCAGATCATGTCTTTCTTGTCTTTTGAGGGGTAGACACGCCACCAGGCGGTCATGCAGAAGATGTTGAGGATGCCGGCGATGCCGTTCATGACATTGTGCCAGCCGCCATAGAGCCAGACCCCTTCGCTGCTGAGCCACCAACAGTTCCAGCCTTTGATGGCGGATTCGAAGTCGGAGGCGACGGCGATGAGGATGTTGATGGCCACGATGACGAAGGGGAAGGGTTTGAACCAGTGCTTGGCACCGATGCCCCATTTGTATTTAATCATCATGAAGCCGATGCACCCGGTGAGAGCGGCGTAGAGTTTGGCGTAGTGGAACCAGCCGTTCATGTAGAGGTGGGTCTGGTTGTTGAGAGCCCATTCGGCGCCGGTGCGGGCACCGATGGCGATGGCCACAAAATAGGCGGTAAGGATAACGGGGATGGCAAAGAAGGTGATGATGCCACCGGTTTTGGTGCGGCGGGCAAATTCATTCCAGAGGATGAGGCCGGCGAGGACGACGAGCATCATTCCCCATTGCAGTAGCGCATGAGCGCCATAAACGTGAAAAAACATAGTTGAGATGTATTAAGTTGGTTAATAAATGTGTTTATATTCAGTTGAGAATCTTTGTTGTGAGCGGTGATTTGCGTCATGTTTGACTTTACAAAGATACAAAAAATATGTTAAATGCAAAGCTGATGAAGAAAAAAAGCCGCCTATTTTGGAGAAAATATGTATTTTTGCATCCGTCAAGGCAGAGGCGCCAGTTCCTTGAGCGGGGGGTGTCGGCAGGTAGTTGCTGGCTGACAGCAGGGGGGAGTAGAGGAGGAGTATGCCTTGCTTGGAAGAAACAGTTAACATTAACGATATGAAAAGAAGAATTATTATTGTAGTGCTTGGGGTGTTGATGGTGAGTGCCTGCGGGCGGAAGGCCGTGCCCGAACGCAATGAGGATGCCGTTGCGGAGGCGGTGAACAGTATTTACGGCCATGTTATGGCATGTTATGCAGAGAACAAGGACTCGTCAGAGACGTTTGACCAGCGTTACCTGACGGAGGATTACCGGCATGTGATAGACAGTGTGAAGGCTTTTGACATGCAGGACAGCACGGGAGGAGTAGGATTTTGGGACTATGACCATTGGATAATGGCACAGGACTGGGGCAAGCCGACATTTACACTTGACACTGTGATGGATTCGGGAGACGGGGAAAAATACTGGGCCAAGGTGACGATACATAACCTTGGAGTAGAGACAGAGGTTTTCTTGTTGATGATGAAAGAAGAGGGAGAGTGGAAGATAGGGGAGATGCTGAACTATGACTGGTTGCTGCCGTCGGAGATAGACATGATGTATTGGTATTTGCGCGGTGAATGAGCAAGGTTGCCTTTCGGGTGCCATGTAAGCAAGGATGTCTCGGCAAGTAGAGGTGCCTGAAAAAATAAAAAAGTTGCAAGAGTGGACGTAGCACATACTTTTTTTCATGCTTGTACGTTATTGGAGAGATTATTGGCTTTTGTACCGGTTGTGTGGGTCTGCCGGATGGGGGCTTGACAATATTAAGACCCAGAATAAAAAAAACATTAATTATGAAGAAAATAGTTGTTTGTTTATCAGTCGTTGCCATGATGGGGCTGATGGCTTCCTGCTCGGAGAAAGAGGGCGTATACAAACCCAAGGAGCAGATAGAGCATGTTTATCAATCATCCACGTCGACGATGGAAGTTTTTAACGAAGAGACCGGAGCGTGGGAGGCTACCGGGAGTTCATCGGAAGACAAGGCACTGGCTGAGACATGGAGCTGGAAGGATGGCAAACTGCAGCAGATAACCTTCCACGACAGATCGGGAGCCAAGGAGGATCAGACCTTCAGTTTTAACTATGACGGCAACCGTGTGAAAAGCATTGACGGGAGTAACCTGCAATTGAATTTCTTCTACGACGGCAAGAAAATCCAAAAAATAGAGTTGGTACAAAAACAGGTGAATCCCTATGCCCCGTTTGCAGTCTATACATTTACTCATGATGGAAAGAAAATCACCCGTATGGAGGTGCAGATGCGCCGTTCGAAAGGCGTTGGATATGAAGGCTTGCTGATGGAGCAGCTGATAGGCCGCATGTTGCTGACAGAAGGTGTCAACGTGCAGGTAAAACATGCCGAAGGTGTGAACGAGGGAACCAAAGACCCGTACGAGACACAAACGTATGATTTCACCTGGGAAGGCAAGAATATTTCCAAGATGGTTTATTCGGGCGAATACGGCAAAGAGGAGACAACCTTTGCATACGACAAGAAAAACAATCCATACTTTGGTTTGTTCATGTCGCTGAGTGGCCAGTTCAACAACGAGTTGGGCGATTTTGCCAACCGGAACAATGTGACCAAGGCCGTTTCCACCTATATCCCGACAAGCGGTGACAAGACAACTGAGGAGACCAATTACAGCTACACCTACAAAGGCGACTGGCCAGAAAGCCGCACGGGGGTGACGATTGTGTCTTTGGAAGATTACCGCTACAACTACTCCGAGACCCTTTATTTTGAATATTCAAAATAGCCTTTTGGTGGCTTGAAACAACGAACCGTGGCGGGTGTTGCATCCGTCACGGTTCAGTTTATGTTGGGTTATAATTAGTTGTTTCCGATTTTTTTCGTAACTTTGCAAATTATTTTTTAGAATAGATTATGCAGCAGTTATTGATTTACAATACTCTTTCGCATCAGAAGGAGCTGTTCAAGCCCGTAACAGAAGGGCATGTGGGAATGTATGTGTGCGGTCCCACGGTATATGGAGACGGACATCTGGGTCATGCCCGCCCCGCTATCACATTCGATGTACTTTACCGCTACCTGAAACATTTGGGATACAAGGTGCGTTATGTGCGTAATATTACGGACGTGGGACATCTGGAACACGATGCAGACGAGGGCGAGGACAAGATTGCCAAGAAAGCACGTCTGGAGCAACTCGAGCCGATGGAAGTGGCTCAATATTACACCAACCGTTATCATGCAGCAATGGATGCGCTGAATGTGCTGCGTCCCAGTATCGAGCCGTTGGCCTCGGGACATGTGATGGAACAGATAGAGTTGGTGCAGAAGATTCTCGATGCAGGATTTGCTTATGTGAGCGAAGGGAGTGTGTACTTCGATGTGCGGAAATACCATGAACATTTCGGCAGTTATGGTCGGCTGAGCGGGCGTGTGATAGAGGAGATGCTTTCTACCACCCGCGAACTCGACGGTCAGGACGAAAAACGTTTCAGCGGTGATTTCGCCCTCTGGAAAAAGGCACAACCTGAACACATTATGCGTTGGAATTCCCCTTGGAGCGTTGGATTCCCAGGCTGGCACACAGAGTGCACGGCCATGGGCACCAAGTATCTGGGGCAGATGTTCGACATTCACGGCGGTGGCATGGACTTGATGTTCCCCCACCACGAAAGCGAGATGGCCCAGCAGACAGCAGTGTGCGGCCACGGGCCTTGCCGCTACTGGATGCACAACAACATGATTACCATCAACGGACAGAAGATGGGCAAGTCGTTGGGCAATTTCATAACGCTCGACGAATTCTTCACCGGCAAGCATGAGTTGCTGACCCAAGCCTATGCTCCGATGACAATACGTTTCTTCATCTTACAGGCTCATTACCGCAGCACGGTTGACTTCAGCAACGAGGCATTGATTGCCGCAGAGAAGGGCTACGCCCGTTTGATGCAGGCATACAAGACCCTTGGCCGTTTGCAGCCTTCCAAGAGCAGCAGCGTGGATGTGAAGGGCTACCGCCAGCTGTGCTACGATGCCATGAACGACGACTTGAACACTCCTATTGTCATCAGCCACCTGTTCGACATGGCCAAGGTAATCAACACAGTCTACGACAAGAAAGCCACTCTGACCCAGGCCGACATCGACGAACTGAAGGGGGTGATGGATACCTTTGTGTTTGAAGTGATGGGGCTGCGCGACGAGTCGGCAAAGGACAATACCGCCTTGGTGGACGGTTTGATGAAGATGATTCTTGACGCCCGCGCCACTGCCAAGTCCAACAAGGACTGGGCAACCAGCGACCGTATACGCGACGAGCTCTCCTCGTTGGGTGTGACAGTGAAGGACGGCAAGGATGGCGCAACCTATGAACTGAATTGATTTGCCGGTATGTCGTTAAACCTTGCAAAAAATGTATACTTATCGCTATCCAAGACCAATGCTCACAGCAGATTGTGTGGTGTTTGGTTGTAGTGAGGATGGCAGCCGTTCGTTGCTGCTTGTCTTGCGCGGGAATGAGCCTTACAAGGGTATGTGGGCTTTGCCGGGCGGTTTCATGGAAATGGACGAAACCCTCGAGGCATGTGCCCGCCGTGAGCTACAGGAGGAGACAGGCTTGACGCTTTCCGCTCCAATGACCGAGTTGGGCAGTTTCAGCCGTGTGGACCGAGACCCGAGGGGCCGCACGGTGACAGTGGCATTTGTCGCCATGACGGAATTGGGCACGGTAAAAGGGAGCGACGATGCCGCCGCGGCGCAGTGGTTCAGCATCAACGACCTGCCACCGCTGGCTTTCGACCATCGCGAAATCGTAGGCAGGGCGTTGGGCTGGCTGGCTGACAATGACCCCATTCAAGCACAATAATTTTAAGAATATGCCGTTATTCGACAAGTTATGACAAAAGGGAAGAAATATACGTTTTCGACAGGTGTGGTGATACTGGCCATTGTGGTGGGTTTGATGAGCGGTTTGCTTTTGGCCGGTCCCCTTGGCTCGACGGGGAAGGGCTCCAGCCTCTATGCGGGCGGGGGCGATTCACGTCTCAATGCAATCATGCAGATTGTGAGCCGATATTATGTTGACCAGGTGGATTACGACTCCCTCTCGACAGTGGCTGTAAGGTCGATGCTTTCCTCCCTCGACCCACACAGTACCTATCTCTCGATAGAGGATTACGACAAAGAGGCGGAATTGCTCCATGGCCGATTTGAAGGCATCGGGGTGGTTCTCTTTGTTCTCAACGATACCGTTTATGCTTCCAATGTGAGGAAGGACGGCCCTGCGGGGCGTGCCGGTATTATGGCAGGCGACCGTATACTGATGGTTGACACTGTGAAGGTGTCGGGAGTGGAACTGGAAGGTGGGTCGCAGGCCGTGGTAAATCTCATTCGCGGACCCCGTTTCAGCAATGTTACCTTGACAATAGACCGTGCCGGATGGGAGACACCCCGAAAGGTGAAAATACGCCGCGACGTCATTCAGCATGCCTCCATCCCCGCCGCGGTGATGATTGACCGCAAGACAGGCTATGTCCATGTTTCGCGTTTTGCGGAGACCACCTGCACCGAGTTCCACGAGGCTTTGAAGCAACTGCTCAAGCAGGGCATGGAACATCTGGTGCTCGACCTGCGTGGCAACGGCGGCGGTTCGCTCGAATCGGCAGTAAGAATGGCCGACGAGTTGCTCCCTAAGGGCGATTTGATAGTCTACACCGAGGGTGCCCACGACCGTCGGCGCAATTTCTATGCCTCTTCTGGCGGGTTGTTTGAAGAGGGGAGGCTGACCGTCCTTATCAATGAGTACTCGGCCAGTGCAAGCGAAGTTGTTTCGGGTGCCATACAAGACAACGACCGCGGCATTATTGCAGGCCGATGCAGTTTCGGCAAGGGGTTGGTGCAACGGCAGTTTGACCTGCCTGACGGCGACGCTGTCCTGCTTACCATTGCCCGTTACTACTCGCCTTCGGGACGTTGCATACAGCGTCCTTATCAAAAAGGGAGCGACGCCTACTATATGGATTACCTGAACCGGATCTTTTCCAACTACAGTTCTGCCGACTCCCTCTTTAATGCCATCGCCGACACGTCGCAGCAATACCTCACCAAGAAAGGCCGTAAAGTGTATGGCGGAGGAGGTATCCAGCCCGATGTAACCCTTCCCTATGTGCTCGACACCAACTGGGCATACTACAACAAGCTTATCGACAAACAGGTGCTCGAGGAGGTGATGTATCATTACATCCACGACAACTACGCCCAACTGGCCAAGCGTTACCCCACCGAAAACGATTTCGTGAACCGTTATCAGGTGGACGATGCCACTTGGCAGCGCATTCTCCTCACCGCCGAGGCAAAGGGTATCAAGCCCCATGCCGGCTGTCTGAAAAAATACGCGGCACATATCCGCAACCGATACAAAGCACTCATGGCAATGGCCCTTTACGATGACAACGCCTATTACCGTGTGTCGCTTCTTTATGACCACGAACTGCAAAAGGCAGTTAAAGAGAATAAATCAGCATTATGAATATGAAAAAGACAATTCTATTCCTCGTCATCCTGTTGGGGACAGTCTGCAGTCTCCCGGCCCAGAAATCCACTCTCAGCGGAACCCTCCGCGGCGTACCCCAAGGGTCTCGTCTGGTGATTAGCCAGATAGTCAAAGACCGTCTTCAGCCGGTCGACACGCTTCGTCTCGACAACAAGGGAGGCTTCAAAACCACCCTTAACCACAAGGAACCGGCCTATTATGTCCTGCAAACCACCGAGAAGGGCAGCGGCATGTGCCATATCCTGCTCGAACCTAAAGACAAGGTGAAGGTAGACCTCATCTATTTTGCCGACCGTCATGCTTTCAGTATCGCTTCCTGCAAAGGCTCAAAGAATGTGGAACTCTATCGTCAATTCAACGACCTGCTTCTTGCCGCCATGACTCCCGAGCAGCAGTCGCAGCTCCCTGATCGCGCCGCCCACCTGTTGTCGGTCAATTCCAACATCTTGATGAGTGCTTTCTTGGTGACTTATTTCGACAGGAATTTCGACACCTACGTGTCCCTTTATGCCAAAATCCACGACAACCTCATCACCACATACCCTGAAGACCCCTTTGTAAAACATATAGACCGTCAACTTCAGGGGGTGGTATATCCCGGCATGGAGGCTCCTGAAATCGCCATGCCCGACCCCGACAGCACCATCCGCAAGCTGTCCGACCTTAGAGGCAACGTTGTCTTGGTCGACTTCTGGGCTTCGTGGTGCGGCCCCTGCCGTCGCGAAAACCCCAATGTGGTGCGTATCTATGAGCGTTATCACGACCAAGGATTCGAGATTTATAGCGTCTCCCTTGACAAAACCCGCGATGCATGGCTTCGCGCCATCGCCGACGACAACCTTAGCTGGCCCAACCATGTCAGCGACCTCAACGGATGGACCTCATCGGGTGGCAAGACCTACGGCATCAAGTCTGTGCCCTCCACGGTACTTATCGACCGTAATGGCAAAGTAGTTGCCCGCAACCTGCGCGGTTCCGAATTGGAACGCAAGGTGGAACAACTTCTTGAAGAGCCTTGGACTCCCGTGGAGACCCCTGCTGAAGAATAGAATCAAAAAAACAAGTACCTCCGGTAGTCCGATTGGATTACGGTCGTTCCGGCCAGTCCCGAACAACCTCCATTTCCCCTGCCGGTTTTTAATCCTAAGTAATACAAAAATATGATTACAACCACAATGATAGAGATGGCCTTGAGCCATGTAGACGATCCCGATTTAGGGCAAAGTCTTACTCAATTGGGCATGATTGAGAATATTGCCGTTGACGGCAACAAGGTCTCCTTCGACCTCGTTCTCACCACGCCCGCCTGCCCCATGAAAAAACGCATGACCGATGACTGTGTGAATGCCATTCATGAATATGTCGACGAGAATGCAGAGGTTACTGTCAACCTCACCTCCCGTCAGCAGGAACAACCCGACCCCCACGATTTTGTCCCCGGGGTCAAACATGTCATCGTTGTTGCGTCGGGCAAAGGCGGCGTAGGCAAGAGCACCGTTGCAGTGAACCTCGCTATTTCGCTGGCCAAGACTGGTGCAAGCGTAGGCCTTATGGATGCTGACATCTATGGTCCTTCCATTCCCATGATGTTCAACTTGGGGCAAGAGGATGTAATTGGCGAAGAACACAACGGCAAGACCTATATGCTCCCCATCGAACGCTACGGCATCAAACTGATGTCTATAGGTTTTCTCGTCGACCCCGACCGTGCTTTGGCTTGGCGTGGTCCCATGGCTGCCGGTGCCCTCAAACAACTTGCAGGCGATACTTGGTGGGGTGAGATTGACTATCTCGTTGTAGACATGCCTCCGGGAACGGGCGATGTGCAGCTTACCCTTGCACAGACCCTCCCTGTTACCGGTGCCGTCATCGTCAGCACCCCTCAGCGCGTGGCTTTGGCCGACGTGGTTCGTGGCGTGGAGCTGTTCCAGAACCCCGCTCTCAACATCCCTGTTCTGGGATTTGTCGAGAACATGGCCTACTTCACTCCCGCCGAACTCCCCGACCATAAGTACTATATCTTCGGCAAAGAAGGCTGCAAACAGTTGGCTGAGGAAATGAAGGTGCCCCTGCTTGGTGAAATTCCTCTGGTGCAAAGCATTGCCGAAAGCGGCGACAGCGGCAAGCCCGTCGCCCTCTGGACCGAAAACGAAACTCCCGAGAGCAAGGCATTCATGACTGTTGCCGAGAATACCATCCGCGAGATTTGCAAGCTGGGATAACCCACATAAAGTGTTTATTTTATTGTATCACATACTTAATATTGACAGAATATGACAGATCAGGAACGCTTAGCGGTAGAAGGCCGCGTAAAGAACGCTTTGGAGCAGATTCGCCCCTATCTTCAGCAAGATGGTGGCGATGTGGAGTACGTCGACATTACCAATCAAGGTGTGGTAATGGTTCGTCTTACAGGCCACTGCGGCTCGTGCCCCCATGCCCTCCAGACCCTCAAACAAGGCATCGAGACTGCCATCAAGCGGGTTATCCCCGAAGTGAAATCAGTCGAACGTGTGTAACCCCTATCCCTTCCTTCCTGCTATATGATATATACTAAGACCGGCGATGGTGGCACAACCTCTCTTGTGGGCGGCACCCGGGTTTCCAAGTGCCATCCCAGGGTCGAGGCCTACGGTACCGTCGACGAACTAAATGCCCACATAGGTCTATTGGCCGAGATGATTAAGGATATTGACAGTCGCCAATTCGATTTGCTTAAAGAGGTACAGAAACGCCTCTTCGTGGTGCAAACCCTTTTGGCAACCGAGAAGGAGGTTCCTTTCCAACTGCCCCAACTTCCCGACACGGCTGTCGACGAGATTGAGCGCCATATCGACGAGTTGCAAGCCCAGCTTCCCCCTTTCCGCAGTTTCGTCATGCCGGGTGGCACACTCCCTTCGGCTCAATGCCATGTGGCGCGCACCGTCTGCCGTCGTGCCGAACGCTGTATTGTCAAACTCAGCGAACAGTCGCCTGTCGACAACCGCATCGCCCGCTACATCAACCGTCTCTCTGACTATCTCTTTGTCCTCTCACGCCATCTGGTCATCTCCCAGGGCGCAGAAGAGTCCCTCTTCAAGTAGTATCCAAAACCTATATTTATACCTCTTCCCCGCACACCGCAAACTATCATTTGCCGTGTGCGGGTTGGTTTTCTCACTGCCTACAGTCAGCTATTTTCATGTCGATATGCCACCTTTTTTGTAAAAAACTCTAATTCTTTTCAAAATACTTTGTAAGTATGGAAAATTTATGTACTTTTGCAAAAAAAAAGAAAGCAAATCAAGTTCTAAACAGTTCTTTATTTAGAACAGGTTCAAATTGTTACATCTCGAAAGGATTAGAGTTAAAACTAAGAAATTATGTATTGGACACTTGAATTAGCAACAAAGTTAGAGGATGCCCCTTGGCCTGCAACAAAAGATGAGCTTATAGACTACGCCCAAAGAACAGGAGCACCGATGGAGGTGATAGAAAACCTCATGGAGATTGAAGATGAGGGAGACCCCTATGATAGTATTGAGGATCTTTGGCCCGACTATCCAACTAAAGAAGACTTCTTCTTCCAGGAAGACGAATATTAAATACTGAAGTATGAGAATTTCCATTATAGGTTCGGGCAATGTGGCAACCCACCTTGCCTTGGCCTTGTATGGCCGTGGACATAAAATCGACCAAATATGGTCAAGAAATCTCGACCACGCAACCACTTTGGCCCAGCGGGTCGAAGCCATTCCCATTGACGATATTTCTCAGCTCATCCCTAACGCCAACGTCTATATCTTGGCTGTGGCCGATGATGCAATCCGTTCCCTTGCCAAGGATATCCGTGTCGGCAACGCCCTTGTTCTTCACACCTCAGGTGCAACCCCCAAAGAAGTGCTGGAGGACTGCAGTTTCCGCTACGGTGTACTTTGGTCGCCTCAGACCTTCATCCGCGATGTCGCCTTGGAATACAACGAACTCCCTTTCTGCATCGAAGGTTCCGACCCCAAGACCGAGGACGACATAGAGGAGTTTATCGGCATGATTTCCCAGCATATCTATCACACCAACCTCCAGCAACGGCAATATCTCCATCTCTCTGCGGTCTTTGTCAACAACTTCACTAACGGGCTCTACGGTATAGCCCAGAAAATATGCCGTGAGCACGACGTCCCCTTCGAGATACTCCACCCCTTGGTGCTGAACACTGCCAGAAAAGTGCAATGGGGCGATGTCCGTTACCAACTCACCGGCCCCGCTGTGCGCAACGACACCAAAACCCTCGCAGTCCATCGCAAACTCCTTGCCGACGACAAGGCCACCCTTCAACTCTACAACCGTCTTACCGATTTGTTACGCAGCCTCAAGAATGATTGACACCCACTGCCATCTCTACGACGAGGCTTTCGACAACGACCGCGACCAAGCCGTCCAGCGCGCCCTCGACTCCGGCGTCACCCTCATGTTATTGCCGGGTATTGATTCGTTGAGTCATGACCGCCAGGAGGCTCTCGCATCGCAGTACCCCGCCTGCTTCCGACAAATGATGGGGCTCCACCCCACCTCCGTAACCGCTGATTATGCCAACGAGTTAGAATTGGTACGCCAAAAACTGTTCAACCCTCAGGCTGCCTACGTCGGGGTAGGGGAGATAGGTCTCGACCTCTACTGGGACAAAACCTTTCTCGAACAGCAACGGGAAGTACTCAAAACCCAGATGCGCTGGGCTAAAGAACTGGATCTTCCCGTGTGCCTCCATGTACGCAAGGCATACAATGAACTCTTCGGTCTGCTCCGCGACCTCAATTTTGGCTCCTATCGTGGGGTAATGCACTGCTTTGGTGGCAGTGTCCAAGAAGCCAACAAAGCCATCGAAATGGGTTTCCATGTCGGCATAGGCGGTGTAGTGACCTTCAAGAACGCCACCCTTGCCGCTGTAGCCGCTGCGGTGCCGTTGGAACGTATCCTGTTGGAGACCGACGCCTACATCCCTGTCATAGCCGAGAAAATTGCAGCCCTCAAAGGTGTCTCCATCGCCGAAGTGGACGAGGTGACATCTGCCTCGGCCACCGTTCTGTTTGGTCTGTAATGGCCGCCGTGCTATAGGCGATAGCCTATCCGGGCTATGAACATCAAGGGGTTTATGAAGTCGCCTTTAAACACCATGCTTCCCTGTTGGAGAGACCTGTCCCCAGCGGCCCGATAGTTGAAGTCCTCATAACCCTCAATCAGAACAGCCCCCATGCCCCACAATCCCAGGTCGGCCAGCCAGTGCCGGCTCTCTGTCAGTCCCACCGCCACCCGCCAGGCGGCCGTCACCTTAGTGCTGTAGTGGTCCACATAAGAGTAGTCATATAGTTGCAAGTTGCCAACCTCGATAGGTTGGGCGCCGCCCAGCATCTCTGCACTGCGGTTGGTAATGATGTTGAAGCCCAAGCCGGCCTGTGCTGTAACATAGAAATTGTACTTCTGGTTGATGGGGGTCTCGTAATGGAGGCCCGCCAGCACGGGGATATGTAGAAAAAGGGGCTGGGTAAGCTTCACGGTGGCAAAATTGCGGCGCAGATTGGCCAGAGTAGTGATGCGGTTGACTCTGATTTCGGAGTTCACCCCATTGATGACCAAGTCGGTGCTGAGGGCTATGCTCATCCGGCTGCTGTCGCGGGTGGGAATGTGGTAAGCCATACCCAGGTTGCCTCCCATTCCAGCACCGGCCAGGCTGCCGCCTGTCGTCAGTGCCCACCTGTTGCTGGCAAGGTCGGCTTTGGCATAATCGCCCAGCGGCAATGTCCATCCGGCATAAAAGTTCCACCTGTCATGTTGCGCTGCGGATGTGAAGGCCAGGGCCGCAAAAAGGATAGTTGCAATTGCTTTCTTCATAGGATGAATGCTGTTTTTATCATTGCCACGATAAACGCAAAAAGGGGGGAGATATTACATGGCGGAACATTTTTTTTCGGTCAAAGGCACAATAAAACTGCATGAATGAAAAAAAATATGTATATTTGCAGTCCGAATGCAGTAATAATATTATAGAATAAAACTTTAATAATACTATGGCTATCAATATCTTTGCTCTTATTATCGGAGCCATCTTTGTCAACAATGTCGTGTTGGCTCAGTTCCTTGGTATCTGCCCTTTCCTTGGCGTTTCGAAGGATGTGAAGAGTTCTGTCGGCATGGGCGGAGCCGTTCTTTTCGTCATGCTCCTCGCCACCATTGTCACCTATTTAATTTATTACTATATATTAGTACCGCTCAACCTCGGCTATTTGCAAACCATTGCCTACATCCTTGTTATCGCAGGCTTGGTCCAGATGGTTGAAATCATACTCAAGAAGATTGCCCCTGCTTTGTACCAGACTCTGGGCGTCTTCCTTCCCCTTATCACCACCAACTGTGCAGTGCTCGGTGTTGCCATCCTCGTTGTTCAGAAAAACATGAACCTTCTCCAGAGCGTTGTTTATTCGGCCAGCATTGCTGTCGGCTTCACCCTCGCACTGGTCATCTTCGCCGGCATCCGCGAGCAGATGGAGCTCACTGGTGTGCCCAAGGGCATGAAAGGTGTGCCCATCGCACTGGTTACCGCCGGCATCCTCGCCATGGCATTCATGGGCTTCAACGGCCTCGTTCCGCTGCCCTAAAATTGCTCGAAAAAGGGGTCAATTTTCCGTTTCTCGCGTTTAAAAAAGGCTGAATTTCAAGAAAAAAGAGTCTGCACTATGCGAAAAATCCAAATTTTAACATTTTGAATTTTAACATTTTGTGCCGACATTAAGATTTTTTGACATTTTTTTTTGCTTGTAGTCTTGGAAAATGTATTACTTTTGCAACCGATTTAGAAACAGAAAAATCACGAAACAATTCAATCAATAAAAAAGATAACTTTAAAAAATTCAAAGAGATGAAAAAAGTAATGTTCCTTATGGCTATCGCCGGTATGTTCGCTTTCGCAGCTTGCAACAACAATCCTGCTACCACTGAAAACGTCGACACCCCTGCTGTTGAGCAGATGGTTGAAGAGCCCGTTATCGACAGCAACGCTGTTGAGGCCGTTGTTGAAGAGGCTGCTGAGGTTGCTACCGAAGTTGCTGAATAATCAGGAAACAACTCAAATTAGTAAGGCCGACCGAATGTCGGCCTTATTTTTTTGTCCCTCTTTTCTTCGCTCTCTGTGCTTTTTTTCTTGTTGCGTCAACTTTTTTTCGTATCTTTGCATTTCCGTGGAACTTTTCCTCGGCAGTTTATGTAATTCATTTATCATTCTATGTCTATGACCGATACCCCTAAGCGTGAAATCGTGTGCAGTGGCATCCGCCCCACTGGCAACCTGCACCTCGGTAACTATTTCGGCGCTCTGCGCAACTTTGTCAAAATGCAGGACGAACACGACTGCTATTTCTTCATTGCCGACTACCATTCCCTTACCACCCATCCCACCCCCGACGACCTCTATGGCAATGCCCGTCAAATATTAGTCCAATACCTTGCTTGCGGCCTCGACCCTGAGAAAGCCACCATATATCTGCAAAGCGACCTTCCCGAAACCATCGAACTCTACCTCTTCTTCAACATGAACGCCTACCTCGGCGAGTTGGAACGCGTCACTTCGTTCAAAGACAAGGTGCGCCAAAACCCCAACAACGTCAATGCCGGCCTGCTCACTTATCCCACTCTCATGGCCGCCGACATCCTCATCCACAAAGCCACCAAGGTCCCCGTGGGCAAAGACCAGGAGCAGCATCTGGAAATGACCCGCACTTTTGCCCAGCGTTTTAACAACATGTACAAGAGCGACGTCTTCCCCCTGCCTCAGGCCTTTAACTTCGGCGACCAACTGGTCAAAATCCCTGGTCTTGACGGCAGCGGTAAAATGGGCAAGAGCGAAGGCGAAGGCAACGCCATCTTCCTGAACGAAGACCCCAAATCAATCCGTAAAAAGATTATGCGCGCCAAAACCGACAGCGGCCCAACCGAGATGAACCAGCAGAAACCGGTCGAAATCGAGAACCTCTTCACCCTTATGCGTGTCGTCTCCACTCCCGACGCGGTGGAATACTTCAACGACCTCTACAACCGTTGCCAAATACGCTACGGCGACATGAAGAAGCAGCTTGCCGAAGACATGGTTGCCTTCACCGAGCCTTTCCGTCTCCGCATCGAAGAACTTGCCGCCGACGAAGACCGTCTCCGCAAGGTCATGAATCAAGGCGCGGAAAAGGCCCGCGAGAGTGCCCGTAAAACCATCCACGAGGTTCGCCACGTAATAGGCTACCGCAATTAGCCCCTTTCAAACACCAAAGATTCTATTAAATCTATAATCATAAACCATGAACAACCGTTACTGTATCATCATGGCCGGAGGCATTGGCAGCCGTTTCTGGCCCTTAAGCAAGAATAACTACCCCAAACAGTTCCTCGATATTCTGGGCACCGGCAAAAGCTTCATCCGTTCCACTTTTGAGCGGTTCCTGCCCGTTGTCCCTGCCGAGAACTTCTTGGTGGTAACCAACGCCGCCTACAAACAACTGGTTCTTGAGCACCTGCCCGAGCTCAAACCCGACCAAGTGCTATGCGAACCCATGCGCCGCAATACTGCGCCCTGCATCGCCTACGCCAACTACCGCATCCTTTCCCGCTGCCCCGAAGCCAGTATTGTGGTCACCCCTGCTGACCATCTCGTCACCAACGAGGTGGAATTCCAGCGTGTCATCCGTGTAGGCATGGACTTTGTCGAAGAACCCGCCCACACCGACGCCCTCCTCACCATCGGCATCAAACCCTCGCGTCCCGAGACGGGCTACGGCTACATCGAATGGAACCCCCTCGACGACAACGCAACCACTGCCGAAGTGAAGCCTGTGGTGAATTTTAAAGAAAAGCCCAATCTCGAGACCGCCAAGCAATACCTCGCCTCCGGTCGCTACCTCTGGAACGCCGGCATCTTTGTTTGGTCGCTGCAAGGAATCCGCCGTGCCTATCACGACTACCTGCCCGACATGGAAAAACTCTTCGACAGCGGCCGTGACCTCTTCGGTACAGAGAAGGAACAGGCCTTCATCAACGATATGTTCCCGCAGTGCGAAAACATCAGCATCGACTACGGTGTGATGGAACTCTCCCCCAACCGCTACACCATCCCTGCCGACTTTGGCTGGAGCGACATCGGGACTTGGGGCTCCCTCTACGAACATGCCGCCCACGACTCGGCCGAGAATGCCGTCAGCGGACACGCTGTGCTGGAGCAGACCCGCAACAGCGTCGTCAATATCGAGCCCGGCTATGAGGCCGTCGTGCAGGGTATGGAGCATTGCCTTGTGGCCTTGCGCGACAACAGCCTGCTGGTATGCCGTCTCGACGACGAGCAGAACATCAAGCACTGGATAGAACGCCTGTAGGCAACAATACCCCTATGAAGCAGTTTTTTTTATACACCGTGTGTAAGAAATCCTGCTTTTTTGCGTCTTTATAGGTAAACAAAACTTACCTCAATGAAAAAGACACCGCTCATCCTCCTGTTTGCCGCCTTGCTGCTGACGGCCTGCGACCCCGGCTTTACCATGGAGTTTGCCATCGACAACCAAACCTCCCACGCCGTCACCATCCAGTCGCTTCAGCCCGTCGACACCGTGGGCCGCACCACCTCCCGGCTCACCCCCCTTTCGGCACCAGCGCACACCGACACCGTTGTATGGGTAACCGGTGGATTGGGATGTGCCCAAATCGATTATGTGGCCAGGGATATTGAATGGCACAACTACGGTGACAGCGTGCAGCTACGTTTCGACGACGGACGCATCCTCAACTTCTACCGCGACAGTGCCGGCTTCGATGCACTCTACCGTTTCGAGGATGCCAATGCCGACACCTCGCTCTACCGCTACGAGGAGATTGTCAACCAGCGGCCGCCTTTCAAAGGCAATGTACGTTACGGCAAAGTCACCCTCGTCGTTACCGACAGCCTGTATAACCTGAGCCGTCCGCGCCCATGACCGACGACGAGTTCATAGCCCAGCTCTCCCAACACGAGCGTCTTCTGCACAGCATCAGCGTTACCTTTGCCCGCGGAGACGCCGAAGTGGAGAAAGACATCTATCAGGAGATACTCTACAACCTGTGGCGCACCCGCGACCGCTTCAACGGGCAGTGCTCGGTCAAGAACTGGCTTTATCGAGTGGGGCTGAACACTGCCATCTCCCTTTGGCGTCAGGAGAAGAAACGGGTGAAGACCACCCCGATAACACCCCTGATGGAGTGTACTGTCGCCGACGAACCTTCGGCACCCCTCTACGACGAACTTTACCGGCTTATCGACTTCCTGCCCAAAGACGACCAGGCGTTGGTCTACCTCTATGTAGACGGAGCCACTGAGGAGGAAATGGCCGACGTTCTCGGCATATCGCAAACCAACGTGGGTGTACGCATCCACCGTGTGAAACAAAAACTTGTCAAACTGAAATCCTAAGCGTTATGGAAGACATACTGGACCAACTGCGCGACAGCCGCCTTAACCAACCCCCGCAGCAGCAGGGCCAAATCGATGTGCAGCGTCTCACCACGCACAACAAAGCCCACGCGGCCTACGACCACCTGCGCTGGCGGCTCAACTGGGGTCTGCCCGGCAGCATCGTCATCTTTGTCGTCGTGGCGGTTTTGGCTCCTCTCTACCTCAAGCCGTTGCCCTATCTGGTGTGCTATCTCGTCGTGCTTGCCATAGCCTTGATGCGCGTCATGATAGCTGTGCAGATGACCATCGCACTCCGTCACCTCGACCCCACCCGCCCCGTGGCCGAAGTCAACGCCTATGCCGACCGCATGACCCTCCTGCAACGCTTCAACCACCATTACACCCTCTACATCAAACTCCCCGTCACCGTCTGTCTCGGACCCCTCTTTGGCCCTCCCTTCGGGCTTGACTTCTTCGGCCTGCGGTGGTTTGTCATTGTGTGGCTCGTCCTCTGCGCAGTGCTTCTCCCGCTTAACGCCTGGGGCATTGTACGCTCTTTCCGCAAGCTGGACGCCGCCATCGAAAACATCAAAAACAACCAATAAAAACCCTCCGCCATGAAAACGACCAGGTTATTCATCCTTTGTGTAGCCGTTGCAACCTTGATGACAGGTTGTGGTGTATACAACCCAATGACGGTACACATACCCCTCATCCACGAGCGTGGCGAGGTGCAGCTGGAGGGTGCCTTACTGCCAACGACCAGATGGCCTGTCCCCCTCGACATGCGTGCCTCGGTGGCGTGGGGCATCACAAACCATCTGGCTGTGCAGGCCGCTATCGACCCCTTCCGCTCTTATTCGCAGGCCATGGCCGGTTTATACTTCCCGCAGGAGAACAACTTTGTGTGGGAAATCTATGTCGGCGCGGGCACGGGCAAGGGGCGTCAGTCTAATATTGGGGGCATGGAGCCGTGGACAATCCCCAGCGGGACGTTCCGGTCGGTCTTTGTGCAAGGCGATGCCGGGTGGCTCGAAATGACCCGCAAGGGCCATCTCGACCTCGCCTTCAGTCTCAAGACAGGTGTACTGATGGGCGAGATAAAGGTGGGCAAGGGTGTTCCTTATGAAGTGAACGGTGAATGGATAACAGATTATGCTACTACACTTGCCGACAATATACTGCTGGAACCCACAGTTGAGCTGCGCTTCGGCTGGGAACGCTTCAAGTTCAACGTCAAGGCGGGACTCTGTTATCTGGTGCCGTGGCGGCCCGAAGGCTATCATATCAGTCGGGGACTTCTCAGTCTCGGCGCTGGCATGAGCTACCGCTTCTGATTCCCTGCACCCGTCTTTTTCACGGCTCTGTAATACTTGTTTCCCACTTGTTTTACACTTTTAAAGTGTAAAACAAGTGGGAAACAAGTGTAAAACAAGAGGCGAAAGGGTTGGCGGTTATTTCACCTGCAGCACTTCACCGTGGTCGTCGACTATGGCGCGGTAGAACCAGTCGGGGTAGGGCGGTTGGTTGGGGAACCGCACCACACCCGTGGGAGTGGTTTCTATGCGGTCGTTTTTCATGTATTTGATATTGCCGTCGATATAGCGCATGAGCAGTTGCTGGTCGAGGTGGTTCCAAGCCACCATCATGTCGTATGCCAGTTGGTGGCTGAGCATGGTGACCTCGGCAGGTGAGGAGTTGGCCTGCAGCATGTTTACGCGGCTGATAAAGTAGTTCTCGAAAGATTTCTGAAAGGTACGCACGTCCACTATCATGGAGTCGTAGCGGAGGTAGCAGAAGTTGCTGACGCGGTTGAAGAGCCAGAAGGCCGCCGTGGGCGAATACTCGCTCATGGAGCCGTTGCCCTCGCGGAAGCAGAGGGGGATGCTGTCGATGGCACAGAACATGGGGCAATAGCAGGTGCTGTAGGTGTCGTCGACGCCGAACCAGATGATGCCGCCCAAGTGGTTGGGGAGCCAGCTGCGGCATTGCGCCACAAAGCTGAAGCCGGTTTGCTGGGTGCTGATGGCGCGTTCGTGGATGTACTCTTTGCCATTCACCTTAAAGTCCATGGGGCGCCAGCGGTAGGGGCAGTGGAAGGGACCTGCGCCCACATCCTGGGTCATGTCCATAGGGGTGCCTTCGAAATGGTCGCGCATCAGTTCCATTACATCGTGGTTGGAAAGTTTCCGGTCGGGCTTAATCCACAGGGGGAGGCGTTCGGCCTTGGGGTTGCCCATGGCGTAGGGCAGATAGCGTTCCATGCCTTGTGCCACGCGGTTGAACATGGCGAAGACCCTTGCCTCGCAGGCGCGGAGGCCGGAGAAGGTGAGGGGGTTGTAGGTGTCGGCATAGCTGAAGTCGGCATCTTTGCCGCTGAACCAGCCGTTCTTGCGGGCAAAGGAGACCACGTCATGGCTATAGACGCATTCCACTTCGGGTTCGTTGATATAGTCGAGGTGCAGGCTGCTGATGGCGGGGTGGAGGCCTTTGCCGCGAGCCTTGCGCCAGCGGGCGGGTTCCTGCGGGAACTGGGTGATGCGGGCTTGGTTGGCGTGGGCGCTGACATAGCCTTCCGGCACACGGCGCGCCACCCACACGGCTCCTTTCTCCCCTTGTCCTTTGCTGGTTATTTCGAAGAGCCATACCTCGTTGGGGTCTGCCAGCGAGAAGGTCTCGCCGCCGTCGGCATAGCCGTAGGTGGCCACGAGGTCGGCCATCACGCGGATGGCCTCGCGGCAGTTGCGGGCACGCTGCAGGGCGAGGTAGATGAGGTTGCCGTAGTCAATGCCCTCGAGGTTGCCCTTGCTGAGGGGTGCGATGCCGCCCCAGGTGGTTTCGCCCATTGCAAACTGGTGCTCGTTGATGAAGCCGACCACACGGTAGGTGAGAGGGGCTTGCGGTATGTCGATTTGGTGCTTCAGGCTCCCATAGTTGTAGAGGCTGAGTATCTCCCCTGCGGGATGGGTGCCGCCGGGGTGGAAACGTAGCTGGCCGTATCGGGTGTGGCTGTCGGCGGCATAGGTTATCATGGTGCTGCCGTCGGTCGTGGCGCCACGGGAGAGGAGAAAATTGGTGCAGGCCTGGCAGGGTTGGGTCTGCCAGCTCAAGACAAAGAGCAGCAGGGCTGCGGTGAGGATTCTTTTCATGATGTGTATGTTGATGATATGTTGGTTTGTATATGTCGGACGAGGAGCGGAGGGCGGGCGTGTGCCCGGTGCGTTAGAGTTTGCAAAGATACACTTTTTTTCTGAAAAATGGATTGGAGTGTTGCTGTTTCGTGAAAAAATCGTATCTTTGCAACCTCAATTCAATATGGTTGTTTTTCATAAGTAATAAGCAATGGAGATAAAAGAGTCGTTAAAGAAACTGGTCTTCGACAAATCGATGTTGAAGCAGGAGGCCTTTGTGGCCACCAAGGAGTCGTTTGAGATGTTCCGCCTCACCGCCCGCGATATGATAACTTCCTTCCAGGAGCAGGCGCAGAAAGAGGAGAAGAATATCTTGTTCGAATTCAAGGATCACGGCGATTTCGAGTTCGAAGTGCGTTTTGGTGGTGACGTGCTGGTGTTTTACATGCATAGCAATGTCTTCGAGTTTTCGCGCGACCATCAGGTGATGAAATCGGCCTATATCCGCGAGGATTCCCGGCGCTCTTACTGCGGGGTGATAAGAATCTACAACTTTCTGGCGGATTCGTTTATATACCAGCGCGACCAAGATTTGGGATATATGATTGGAAGAGTGTTTGTTAACTTCGAAAAACACTACTTTATCGAGGGGAAACGGGAGTTGGGTATGCTGTACAATAATTTCAATACTTCACTGATTACCAGCGACTCAGTGCGAAGTATAGTAGAGTCGGCTATCGAGTATACCACAAATTTTGATTTATTAACACCTCCATACGACGAAGTGAAGATGGTTTCGGTGGGTGAAATGAGGAACAATCTGGACAAAAAATCGATGGCTACAGGCAAGCGTTTAGGCTTTAGATTTCAAGCAGATACGGATTAAACGAAGTTGTTGTGCACAAAATTTAGTGAAAAAATATTTTGCTAATCCAAAAAAAGTTAGTAATTTTGCACCCGCTTTCAGAAAAGCAAAAGGGTCCGTTCGTCTAGTTGGCCTAGGACGTAAGATTTTCATTCTTAAAATCGCGGGTTCGAATCCCGCACGGACTACAAGATAAAAAAGAAGAATAATAAATAATTATGGCACATCACATCTCTGCAAAAAAAAGAATCCGTTCCAACGAAAAGAGAAGAGTCGAGAATCGTTATTACGCCAAGACCATGCGCAACGCCCTGCGTGATTTCCGCGCCCTTGAGGACAAACAAGTTGCAATCGAAAGACTTCCTAAAATGGTCTCCATCATTGACAAACTTGCAAAGCGTTCGGTTATTCACAAGAACAAGGCTGCCAATCTGAAATCCAAACTCCAGAAGAAGGTCAACGCCATGTAATAATCGATTCCACGAATATAAAAAGCCGATGCAAAAGCACCGGCTTTTTTCGTGTTTGTGTGGAAGGTGATGGCGAGGACTACTCAATAAGTGATGCCGAACATCCTTTGCAGGCCGATACAAGCAGTCCCTCAATGAGGGACGGTTTTGTATAATATATCCCTCTTAGAGGGATTTGTTTGATAGGTTGCTCAGAAGTGTTCTTTTTTCAGCAGTGGATGGATTAGGGGGTATCAGACGGTGCGCAATGAAGAGAATGGATGTATTGTAAAGAGTATCAATGTTCTTTTTCCGATGGAACATAGTTGGACGAAAGTATGTGTGCGAGAACCCGATTTTTTTGAAATTCGAGGGTGAAATAAGCAGTTTTGCAGCTGATTTTTGATGTGGGATTGCATGAAATGTGTATTTTTAAATAGTTGACAGTTAGATGGTAGAGAAATTATTTTCAAAAAAAGTCATTTTTTTCTTTGCTGAATGGGAAAAAAGTTGTACTTTTGCACCCGCATTTGAGAAAAAGAGAGGTCTTTAAATCATGGTGTAAAAGGTCCGGTAGTTCAGTTTGGTTAGAATACATGCCTGTCACGCATGGGGTCGCGAGTTCGAGTCTCGTCCGGACCGCCAAACGAAAGGGAGTCCTCAAAGATTTGGGGACTCTTTTTTTGCAGCAATACCTTTCCGGGGCTGACCGGTTTTGACAGCAAGGAGGGGGATTTGTAAGCATGCAGGCTCACGCATCAGCAGCCTTGACAACCGATGCAGAAAGATAATTGGCGAAAATAACTACGCTCTTGCTGCCTAACCGAAGTACAGTAGGTTACTGGCTTAATCCCCGCAACAGTTGCAGGGACAAGACATCTCCCACTGACCCAGCCCGTCGGTCGGTGACCCGGAGGTGCTCGTGAGAACGGGATAGTCGGTGGTAGGCCTCGAGCCGCCGATGAAGTTTTAGAGGCTAAGGCTTGCCTTGGGGGTTCATGTCCAGAGCCAGCACGAAAATCAATCATGAAATAAGCATGTAGAAAGCACATCTGTCACTTGTTTGGACGAGGGTTCGACTCCCTCCAGCTCCACGAAAAAAAGACCGCCTGAGAGCGGTCTTTTTTATTTGTGGAGCATTAGGGAGTCGGAACAGTGAGATACTTTAGTGGTATGGTCGTTCCGCTTCGCGGATGCTCGGCTTGTCCGGTTGCGGGAGGGCTTCAAGCTGTGCCTTAACAAAAAGTTGTTGCTGTATGCTAATAATTTTCAGCTGTTAATCTTGTTTGTTTAAATTATTTTGTATCTTTGCAAGGTGGTATTGGCATGTACGCACATGAGGATTTGGGCTCAACCTTATGTGAATCAATTGGATAGTGCATGCTATATTCTGTTTTTAAAAAAAAATAGTACAATTAATATATTAATCACTAAAAGAAGACAATATGAAGTTAAAAGTACGCTTTCTGTTAGTGGCGGCGGTTATTGCATTACTGCCGTCAACACTTTGGGCACAAAAACCCTGTGACCCCATCGTTTTTCTACCATGGTGGGAGGATTTCCAGGCCTATCCGCACAACACTACTCCGCCCACGGAGCCTGCCTGCTGGCATTTCCAAGGCACCAATGAGCCTTCGATTGGTTCATATAATATCAATGGCGGATACCTTACATGTATCCTCGACCTGTACAGCACCGGCGAGACATGGGCTGTGTTGCAGAATCCGTTCGACACGTCGTTGACGGTAAACCACATGCAGGTGACGTTCAGTGCCGGAAAGTCGCGCAATGACCCTGCGCTGAATTCGGATTTGATTATCGGTATCTGCAAGAATCCGACCAACCCTGTTGGCAACTTTACCCCGTTGGACACGGTGCTGGCAATTCCGTATTGCTCTCCCGACACGATGGCGCGTTTTACCGTTGACTTTTCCGCCTACGACGACACGGGACGTTATTTCTGTTTCCTGACCAAACCCCTTCTGTCGAGCGGCGTCAACTTCCTGGCTATAGACAGCTTGGTGTTCGACTTCAATGACCATTGCATGGTTCCCCAGGGTCTTTTTGTCAGTTTTGTAACCGATATGTCGGCCACTTTCAGATGGCGTCAGTATCACAGTGGACATGCCCAACTGGAATATAAGCGTGTTTCGGACACGGCATGGGTCACTAACAATGTGACAGGGTGCTACCATGTATGCAACGGAGTCTTTGCACCCAACACGCAGTATATGGCACGTTTGCGTCAGGACTGCACGCTGGCTTCCAACGGATGGTCTGACTGGAGCGATACGGTTTATTTCACCACCGACACGGTGCGCTGCCGTATGCCGGAGGATTTGACGGTTACCGACATCGCAAATACTACCGCTTCGTTCCACTGGACTTCGGGTGGTACAGCAGGCCAGTGGGAGCTGCATGTGTTCAACAGTTCCTACGACCGCACCTTTACGGCTACTACCAACAGCTATACGGTTACCGGTTTATCGTATGGCACCAACTACCGTGTTACGGTGCGTTCCATGTGCGATGCTTCCAACACTTCCGAATGGACAGACACCATGATGATTACCACGAGCCAGTGTTTCCCCGTGTCCGATGTTGGTGCAAGGCCTACCATGCACGAGGCTGTCATTTCGTGGAGAGAGGGTACCAATTCCTCAGGCGTGTGGGAGGTGGTATATGGTCTTCCCGGCTTTACAGAAGGGACAGAACTGGGTTCGCAGACTGTCACCGACATGCCTATGGCGACCATTACGGGTCTTGATTCGGCCACTACCTACTTGGCCAAAGTGCGCACTCTTTGCGAAGACGGCCGCTATAGCGAGTATATGACGGTCACCTTTACCACTCAGGGAGGGGAACAGGAAGGCATTGTGGATGCTGAAGGCATCGCAGTGGCTGTTTATCCCAACCCCGCCACCACCTCCACGACAGTGGCCGTGAAGGGAGTTGAGGGCCGTGTCAATGTGGCTATTATAGGTCTTGACGGCCGTATACTGCAGACCTATGTCAAGGAATGCCCCACCGACTGCGAGATGGTTCTCAATGTTGAGGGCTTGGCCAATGGCACCTATCTGGTACGCATCTACAACGATCGTATCGACACAGTACGTAAGTTCAATGTTGCGGAGAACCTCCGCTGGTAATAAAAAAAACAAAACAGCATGAAACAATTATTAAGAATTGCCGCTATGCTTGCGGCTATGATACTGCCTTTTGCTACATGGGCACAGTCTTACCAGTCGGTTCCCTATTCCACCGGTTTCGAGGGATTGAGCACAGGCGACCAGCCCACAGGATGGGTGGTGTACCAGACGGGTACAAATATTGATGTGACCTTCCCCTGCGCCTACAACTGGTCAGGCAATGCCCGCAACGGCAGCGTGTATTATGAGTTTGAGTTCAGCTCCAGCTCTGCCACCCGCTATGAGCAGGTGGCCACCTGCGAGTTTGCCGACCCCAGCAGCTTGATGGTGGATTTCTATGCTTCCACCATTGCATCGTATGCCCCCACACTGTTTGAAGTGGGTGTGATGGAGGACAGCACCTTTGTCCCCGTGGACACGGTGACGCTGACCAATGCCGGCTCCTTCAGCTCGTCGTCCTACTATCACTACCGTGTCTATCTGGTGGAATACACAGGCGACGGACACCGCATTGCTTTCCGCGCCACAAGAAGCACCTCGGGACAGATGACTCTGTTTCTTGACGACTTGACCATTTCGACGGCTCCCACCTGCGCCTATATGCCCGGCACACCGAGTGCCACCGTTGACTCCAACAGCGCAACCCTTACCTGGAGTGCTCCCTCGGTATCGATGGGCTATATGCTATACCTGAACAATGACAGCACTTGGTATTATTCCAGCACCAACAGCTATACTTTTACGGGTCTGAATCCCAACACCGCCTACAGCGGCTACTTGTACAACACCTGCGACGGCAGTGACACCAGCGAGGCAGTTCCCTTCAGTTTCCGCACTGCCTGCGGCATGCCGGTGCTGCCCATGGTGGAAGACTTTGAAATGGGCGGCACATTCCCTCCCTGCTGGACTATCACCGAGAACGGCAGCAGTTCGCCCAGTGCCTATAGCAGTTATGGCCATACAGGCTCCTACTGCCTGCGCATGTACAGCTACAACAACCCCCTGTCGGTGGCAACGCCTTTGATATATACCGACTTGAACCTGCTTCAACTGAAGTTCTGGGCCAGAAAGTCCTCTACCTCCTATGGCTCCTCTTTGGCAGTGGGATACACTACCAGTCTCGACTCGATAGCCAACGCCACATACGTTGACACCATCAATCTCGGCACCACCTACAATGAGTATCTCTACCAGTTTGAAAATGCCCCCGCTGCTCACGGGTACATTATTCTCAGGAAAACAACCTACTCAGGTGACTACGGCTCGATTTACATCGACGACATTGAGATTAGCCTTGCCCCCACCTGCCTCTATATGCCCGGCACCCCGTCGGTGGCCGCCATCGACTCTAACAACGCCACCCTTCGCTGGAACGCCGCCTCTGCTGGCAGCTACTATGCTCTTTACCTTGAGCAGGACAGCACCTGGCACAATGCCTATGACACCTCCTATACTTTCTCAGGACTCAATGCCAACACTTACTATACTGGCAGACTCTACAACGTCTGTGCCAGTGGCGACACCAGCAACTGCACCTACTTCAGTTTCCGCACCAACTGCGGCACTACCATACTCCCGCTGATGGAGGATTTCGACACCTATGGTGGCGAGTTCCCCAGTTGCTGGCGCATTCTGGAGATGAGTAGCTCCTATCCCTACCTTTCCACCTCGGCCGGCCGTAGTGGCTATGGTGTCTATATCTATGCTTACAATAACGGCGTGAACTGCTCCTTTGCATCGCCCCGTATCGAACAGCCCATCAACACTGTCGAGACCAAGTTCTGGGGCCGCGGCACCAGCACTTCCTACTACACCCATACCGTGATGGTAGGTTATGTAACCAATCTCGACTCTATATCCAATGCTGTCTGGGTCGACACGATGACCATGACCGAATCATGGCAGGAGTACACCGTTTCGTTTGCCGGCCTCTCCACCGCCGACACTGGCTATATCGTCTATCGCCGTCTGGGTGGCAACTATGGCTACACCTATATCGACGACATTATCATCCGCGAGGTGAGCAGCTGCGGTATCCCGCAAGCATTCCACACCACAGGCACTGCTTCGGGTCAGATGAGCCTTGCATGGCAGGACAGCCTTGCAAGTAGCTGGGAAGTGGTCTACGGTGCCACGGGAATGAATCCCGACACTGCTACCACCAACTCGGTTATCACCTACACCGACACGGTGACTGTTACCGGTCTTGACAACAATACCACCTACGACTTCTATGTCCGTGCCGTTTGTGGCGGTCTCAACAGCTACTGGCAAGGACCCGTCACCGCTCGTCCCAACCTGCATGTGATGCGTACCAACCAGACCGACACAGTCTACATGTGTGGCGGTTCTATCTGCGACGACGGCGGTCTGGACGGAAACTATTCCTATGACCAGACCTCCACAGTGGTTGTCTACCCCTCCGACAACACACAGACTGTTGTCATTTCGGGCAGCTACAACACTTATTCCTCCACTTCGTCCTCCTATGGCGAACTTATCATCTACGAAGGTGTGGGTACCAGCGGACGTGTGCTTGGCTCCTTCTACGGCAACAGCACCTTCAGCGTCTCCTCGTTGGAAGGTGCCGCAACCATCCGTTTCTCCGCTTCCGGCTATAGCGACTACTACACCGCTTCCGGCTATCTGCTCAACGTAACCTGCGAGCCGTTGGCTTCCTGCAACCCTCCTTACAATGTTGAGGTGAGCGACATCGCCGGTTCCTCAGCCGTTGTAAGTTGGGAATACGGCACCTCGTCCACCCCGCAAAGTTTCACCATCACGGTACTCGACACTGCTGCCGCCTCCAGCACCATCTACACCGTGCCCGACACCGCCCGTTTCTATCAGATAAGCGGCCTCTCGCAAACCACCACCTACTATGTCACTGTCACCGCCAATTGCAGCAACAGCGACTTTAGCAACCCCGTCGGTGCCTATTTCACCACCACATGCTATGTGGGCGGCAACATACAGATAGGCGACGGCACTGTCACAGCCTCCAACTATCCCATCAACTCCTACTACAACTACACCATCTGCCAGATTCTCTACAACAACAACGATGTGGCTGCGCTCACCGACACTATCTTTGGTGTAAAACTCTATCAGGTGTCCGGTCCCAATACCACACGCAATGTCACCATCTATCTCGACACCACCAGCCGTGCATCGCTCGACGGCAGCAGCGACTATGTTGTAATGGATAGCACCAAGATTGTCTACTCCGGTTCTATCACCTTCCACGATGGCTGGAACGAATTTACCTTCGCTACTCCCTGGGTGCGTCCCTCTATGACCAACAACTTGGTTCTTACCTTCGACGACAACACCGGCAGTTGGTCAAGCAATACCAACTGGCAGTCCACCGGTAACCAGTCGGGCTCCACAATCTATGCCTATGGCGACGGCACCAACTACGACCCCACCTCCTCCAGCACCTCCTTCTCCACCACCGCTACCCGTCCCAACGTGGTCTTTGTGGCTCCCTGCGGCGATGCCTCTTGTGTGCCTCCCAGCGTAGTGGTTGGCGGCTTCACGTCCTCCACCGTCACCCTCAACTGGGTGCCCGGTCTCACCGAGACGAATTGGACGGTTGAGTATAAACTTGCCTCCGACACCGCTTGGACAGTGGCTGTAGCCAACACCACCGCCCAGACCTACACCGTTACAGGTCTCTATGCCAACAGTCTCTACTCCTTCCGTGTGGGCAGCCTCTGCGGCGGCAGTGCCACTGTTCCCTATTCCTACGCCTCTGCCCGTACCGCCTGCTCTGTGATGAGCCGCAGTTCTTTGCCTCTCACCGAAGACTTTGAGGCTTACAACACTGGCGAAGTGCCCAACTGCTGGCTGGCTCCTGTCACCGGCACCAGCAGCTCCGGCATCTTCCCCGCCTGCTACAACTATTCCTACAACGCCCATGGCGGCAATGTCTATTTCGAGATGGAAAGCTCTTCCACGCAGGATGAAATATTCACCCTGCCCGCCATCGACACCATCAATGGACTCGAACTCAGTTTCTATGCTGCAGGCTATAGCTACAATGCCCCCACAGCCTTCGAGGTGGGTGTATGGGAAGACACCGCTTTCGTGACCCTCGACACCCTCAACCTCGATTTCTCCGGCTACTATGTCTATCACCCCTACTATGTGCGCATCAACTACAACGGCAGCGGCAACCGCATTGCCTTCCGCGCCACGGGCAACAACTATACTGTCTTCCTCGACGACTTCAGTATCTATGTCCCCAATCCCTGCGACTCGGTCACCAATGTTGTTTTCGACTCTATCGGCATGTCACGTCTTGCCGTCAGTTGGACCGATACCGCCGCCCGCGGCAGTTATGTGGTCAAGATAGGCACCACCAATAACCCTGCTGCTGCTCTGGCCACTTATACCACTACCAGCACCCACTATTCCTTCACCGGCCTCACGGCTCTCACCAACTACTACGTATGGGTCTATGCCGATTGCTCGGGACATCTCAGCGACCCCATTTCGTCCATGGCCACCACCCTTGGCGCCGACCCGCACTTCCTGCCCTACTACAACAACTTTGAGGATTCCACCAACACCTTCTCCGTCTACCAGCGTTCAGGCTCCAACACATGGTACACCGGCACTGCTGTCAACCACGGCGGCACACATGCCATGTATGTCACTAGCGACAACGGTGTTTCCAACGACTACGACAACACTGTCCAGTCCATCTCCTTTGCCATGACATATCTGCAAATACCCTACGACAGTTCATACGCTATCAGCTATGACTGGCGTTGCCAGGGTGAGGGCAGCTATGACCTCATGCGTGTGGCACTCGTTCCTGAAGACTATGACTTTACCAACGCCTTCACCGCCATCAACCGTTATAGCAGCACCCTGCCCACTGGCTGGATTGCCCTCGACGGCGGCAAGCGCAATCTCCGCAACACCTGGCAGCACGACGACAACTCCGTCAGCCTGGCTGCCGGCAACTACTACCTGACCATTGTATGGGTAAACGATGGCCGCTTCGGCACCAATCCCTCTGCCGCCATCGACAATATCTCCTTCACACTGCTCACCTGCCCGGCTCCCGAAAACCTCGTGGCTGTCTCCAATTCTTCCACCACTATCGATGTTGACTGGTCCGACGGGGCTGCCTCCTCGTGGATAGTAGAGTACGGCGTCAGCGGCTTCTCGGCCGGTATGGGTACCACCCGCACGGTGACCGTCAGCAATGCCACCCTCACCGGCTTGGCTCCCGCCACTGCCTACGACATCTATGTCCGTCCTATATGCAGCGCAACCGACACCGGATTCAGAGCCATGACCACCTGCCTCACCTCCTGCGACAGCGTCATCACCCAGTTCCCGTGGGTGGAAGACTTCGAGAATGGCATCGCCTGCTGGAACCAGTACCAGTCGCACGGCACAGTGGAATGGACTACAGGCCGCGGTGGTAATGCCTACGGTGGATTGACAGGTGCCGCTACTGGCCAATACAATGCCCGCTTCACCTGCAACAGCTACAACGGCTACACTACCTACCTCATTACCCCCATACTCGACATCGAGAGCAGCGACGAGGTCATGATGACCTTCTACCATGCCCAGCCCGCTTGGGGTTCCGACCAGGATACTCTCGCTGTGCTTTATCGCACCAGCCCCACCTCCTCTTGGGAGTATGTCGCCTCTTGGAGCAACAGCATCACCGAATGGCAGCTCGACACCGTCATGCTCCCCAATGCGTCGTCAACCTATCAGGTGGCCTTCATGGCTCACTCAGGCTTTGGCTTGGGCATTCTGCTCGACAGCATCGTGGTCTATGGCTCCGAGTCCTGCACACGTCCCACCTTTGCCAATATTAATGTGGGGGCCACCACTGTTGCCGCCACCTGGACCAGCCCGGCCACCAGTTTCGATGTGGCAGTGAAGCCCGCCAGCACCACTGTATGGCCCGAAGCCACCCGCATCACCGACCACAGCTACACCTTTACAGGTCTCGAACCCAACACCGCCTACAACTTCCGCGTGCGCAGCATCTGCAGCGACACCTCGCTCTCCTTCTGGACAACGGGCAACTGCATTACCGACACGCTGGAATGCTATGTGCCCGAGAATCTCTCCATGACGGATGCCGACTTCCAGAGCGTCACCCTCTCGTGGAATCCCGACCTCACCTACCATGCTGTAGCCTATGTGGTGAACATCTTTAACAGCTCCTTCAGCGCCTACGACACTGTCTATAGCAGCAACGTCACCATCACCGGACTCTATCCCGACATGGACTACAATGCCCGTGTGCGCGCCATGTGTTCCGCCACCACCTACAGCGACTGGGGCGACACCATCGCCTTCAGCACCAGTGCCTGCCAGCCTGTAGCCGATGTGACTATCAACGGCATTACCGCCACCGCTGCCACCGTCAGCTGGACTCCCCAAGGCGATGCTGAATCATGGGTGCTTTCCTATGGCTATGCCGGCTTCACCCAGGGCGATGGTACCGATGTGATAGTAAGCACGCCTTCCTACACCATCAACGGCCTCACTCCTGAAACCTTGTACGAAGTCTATGTGCGTGCAGCCTGCTCCGAGGATGTCTTCAGCAGCTGGTCTCCCGTGCAGCGCTTCTCCACGCTTTCGTATACAGGCATCACCACCGTCGAGGGCGATGTGGCATGCACCATCTATCCCAACCCCGCCGACGAGGCTACCACTATCAGCATCAGCGGTGCCAACGGAACAATACGTATCACCGTTATCGACATGAACGGCCGCACAGTGGCGTCCGACGAGATGAACTGCTCCGGCGACTGCACCAAGCAGATGACCGTCAGCGGTCTTGCCCAGGGTGCCTACTATGTCCGTGTTGTCGGCGACAACGTCAGTATGGTACGTAAACTCATTGTCCGCTAACCGCGGCAGTTATCCATCCGCCCGGAGGATATAACAAAGCAGGGAGTGTCCATCATGGGCACTCCCTCTTTTATTGAAGAAAGCAATAGGTTGGTGGCAGTTTTTATGAATGGAAGATAGTGCCTTGGTAGAAACAATGATACCGCCCAATCGAAGAACCGTAGGATGGCAGTTGGTGTGCAGTTGTATGGCAATCGAAAAATGTAATACAATTTTTGAAGTAGTGTATATTGACCGTAGGACTGTCGAACCTGGGGAGTTGCTGTCAATGAAAAAAGCCCTGTGTGCTACAGGGCTTTTGCGGATATCAAATGTGTTTAAAAAGTTCCGTAATTTGGTTACGAGCACTTGGACCAACCGCAATTGGGACAGCTTTTGCAGCCACCGGTATAGATGATTTTGGCTCCGCAGTCGGGGCAGGTCTCGCCGGTTTCGGTACCGTCTTTGATGTAGCGTTTGAGGGCGCGGGCCACACCGTTGGACCATGTGGTGATGCTGTCGACGTCGAAGTTGAGTTTGCCGATAAGTTCTACCACGTTGGGGATGGGCATGCCGTGGCGGAGGATGCCGCTGATGAGTTTGGCGTAGTTCCAGTATTCCTTTTTGAACATGCGGGAGAGGCCGCCGATGGTGACGGGGTAGCCGTCCTGGTCGAGGAATTGGAAGTCGTAGCGGGCATGTTCGTCGCCTTTTTCTTTGACGCGGATGACCCATCCCTTCTCTACCCATTTGGGAAGGACGAAGCTCTCGGCGCGGCCGGTGAAGATTTCGTAGGGGTGGTGCTCATACATACCGACGACGGCAATCCAGTCTTCTTTCTCGTTTTTGAAGCGGACAACCTCGGCTTCGAGTTTCTTGGGGCGTTTGGGAGCCCTGTTTTCGCTGAACTCGTTGCAGTTTTTGTTCTCGCTTTTCGAGACGAGGACACCGTGGCGGGAGCCTTCGCGGTAGATGGTGCAGCCTTTGCAGCCCGATTCCCATGCCGTCATATAGATTGTGCTTACTATTTCCTCGGAGGTTTCCTTGGGGATGTTGACGGTGACGCTGATGGAGTGGTCCACCCATTTCTGGATGGCGCCCTGCATCTTGACTTTGTTCACCCAGTCGATGTCGGCCGAGGTGGCTTTGTAATAGGGTGAGGAGGTAATCAGGTTGTCGATTTCTTTGTCGTCGAGTTTGTCGATTTGTTCTTGGGTGTATCCTTTGAGTTTGAGCCAGTCGATGAATTTGGGGTGGAGAACGTTGTATTCTTCAAAGTAGTCGCCGTTCTCGTCTTTGACTATTTTGTGTTTGGAGGAGTCTTTATCGTTGGGGTTGATTTTTTTGCGGCGTTTGTAGCTGACGAGGAAGACGGGTTCGATGCCGGAGGTAGTCTGGGTGCAGATGCTCACGGTGCCGGTGGGGGCGATGGTGAGGAGGGCGATGTTGCGGCGGCCGTTTTGGACCATTTCGGTGTAGAGTTTGGGGTCGGCTTCGGCAAGGCGCTGGATGAAGGGGTTGAGTTTTTCGCGGTTGGCATCGTAGAGGGGGAAGCTGCCGCGTTCTTTTGCCATGGTGACGGAGGAGCCGTAGGCTGTGCAGGCGAGGGTGCGCTGTACTTTGACGGCGAAGTCGGTGGCTTCGTCGGTGCCGTAGCGCAGACCCATGGCGGCGAGCATGTCGCCCTCGGCAGTGATGCCCAAGCCAGTGCGGCGGCCTTCAAGGCATTTCATCTTGATGTTGAGCCAGAGGTTGCGCTCCACGCTCTTGATGTCGTCGCTTTCGGGGTCGCTGTCGATTTTTGCGAGGATTTTGTTGACCTTTTCAAGTTCGAGGTCGATGAGGTCGTCCATGAGGCGTTGTGCCTTGGCGATGTGGTCGCGGAATTTGTCGAAATTGAAAGAGGCTTCGGGAGTGAAGGGGTTGTCGACATAGCTGTAGAGGTTGACGGCGATGAGACGGCAGCTGTCGTAGGGGCAGAGGGGGATTTCGCCGCAGGGGTTGGTGGAGACGGTGCGGTAGCCGAAGTCGGCGTAGCAGTCGGGGACGCTTTCGCGGAGGATGGTGTCCCAGAAGAGTACACCGGGTTCGGCGGAGGCCCAGGCGTTGTGGATGATTTTCTTCCAGAGGGCGCGGGCGTCGATTTCCTTGCGCACCAAAGGGTTGGGGGAGTCGACGGGGTATTGCTGCACGAAGGGTTTGCCGTCGCGCACACATTGCATGAATTCGTCGGTTATTTTGACGCTGACATTGGCACCGGTTATTTTGCCTTGTTCCAATTTGGCGTCGATGAATTGTTCGGCGTTGGGGTGTTTGATGCTGATGCTTAGCATGAGGGCTCCGCGGCGACCGCCTTGTGCCACCTCGCGGGTGGTGTTGCTGTAGCGTTCCATGAACGGAACGATGCCGGTGGAGGTGAGGGCGCTGTTTTTGACTGGGCTGCCACTTGGGCGGATGTGGGTGAGGTCGTGTCCCACGCCACCACGGCGTTTCATGAGCTGGACTTGTTCTTGGTCTATTTTCATGATGCCGCCGTAGGAGTCGCTGTTACCACTGTTGCCGATAACAAAGCAGTTGGACAGGGAGACGACTTGGAAGTCGTTGCCGATGCCCGACATGGGGCTGCCTTGGGGGATGACATAGCGGAAGTCCTTGAGCAGTTCGTATATGGTTTCTTCCGACATGGGGTTGGGGTAGTTGTGCTCTATGCGGGCAAATTCCGAGGCCAGACGATGGTGCATCATGTCGGGGTTGAGCTCGTAGATTTTGTCTTCGTCGCGAAGGGCATATTTGTTCATCCAGACGTTGGCGGCAAGTTCGTCGCCTCCAAAGTATTCGATGGATGATTTCATTATCTCGTCGGGCATATACTGGGTATATGTCTTTGGTCTAATGTGCTGATTGTCATTACCAAAATCCAAAAACATGTCGGACTGCATGGGTACTTTTCTTTATAAGTTTGACATTAACAAATGGTTACTGCGATGGCGCATTTTTTTTTCAGAGTGCTAAAGTACACAATACTTTTCTAATAACAGAAAATGAGTTATCAACACTCACCGAGGGGAAGGGTCTATCGGGTTGACACACAGTGGGTAGTATGATAATAACACACTTTTGTTGAAAAACATGCGATGTATGCTTTGTCGGTGTCAGGTTTATTGCGTATTTTTGCATCGTTTTTCAGGATTATAGTATGAAACAGTTGCTTTGTTTTTTTGTGTCGGCCGTGGCAGTGCTGGCGCTTTCGGTTGCGTGTAATAACGGGGTCGGATTGAAGGTCGGAGAGGTGGGCGTCGAAGAGGGGAGACCGGATGATTATGATGATTGGGACGAAATGTTTGCTGACAGCACAGGCTGTTATATGTTGATGGTGAAGAAGGAGTGCGACACCGTGATACAGTTTGATTACATGGTTGGAGAGAATAGTGCTCAGCGGCGTAGTATCAATGGCACGGCAGTGAATAAGTACGGCTGGTTGGGCTGTGAGTTTATAGAGTGTGCCGAGGGCACCCTCACTCCGGCTGACGAATATTGGTGGGAGGACAGCATCTCCCTCGGCATACGAATCGGGATGAACGATGCCCACCGAGCAGAGGTGCAGTCGGACAACGAGAGATGGAACTCGCCGTTGTTGAATCGTGTTAAGTAACAAGTGATGTAGTTTGCTTCTTCTTTATGCTGTAAGGGCATGGAAGGCATTTCGGCAATCCGTCTCCCATTGGTTCCGAACCCGAAAAGTTTTTTTGTTAATCCATTTTTTCTTCGTAATTTTGCAGTTTAATATACAAAGCGATAAACTACAACTTATGTAGTCACTCATTAATCTTGGAATAATACAAAAAATAGGAGATTGTAAGCAAGGCCATTGGTGGATTGTTAACACAAAAAGTCACATCTGAAAATGACTATAAGACCCATATATGAAGAATACAAGCAACTCGGTATAGACCAGCAGATTGACTATGCCAAGTTTTACCTGTATTCCATCATCACACAGTCCACCGCCATCGAGGGCTCGACAGTGACCGAGGTGGAAAACCGGCTTCTGTTCGATGAAGGAATAGGCGCACAGAAACCGCTCACCGAGCAAATGATGAACCTCGATTTGAAAGCTGCTTACGAGCAAAGCATTATCTATGCACGCGATCACACCGACTATTCGGTGGAACTGCTGTGTGGCCTGTCGGCATTGGTGATGAAAAACACCGGGTTGGAATACATCGCGATGGCTGGCAACTTCTCCGCTGCAAAAGGCGAGTTGAGGCTATTGAATGTGAGCGCCGGCATAGGTGGAAGGCCATATCTGTCGTATCAGAAAGTGCCTGAACGCCTCGAGGAATTCTGCCAATGGCTCAATACTGAACGAAAGAGTCTCGACAAAGATGACATCAAGAAGGTGTACGATCTGAGTTTTGAAACACATTACCGACTTGTGAACATACGTCCGTGGGCCGACGGCAACGGACGTATGAGTCGACTGGTTATGAATATGATTCAGTATGAGTTCGGAGTAGTGCCGTCGATAATGAAGAAAAAGAAACGCAATCAATACATCAGTTCCCTTGAGCAAAGTGAAGAAGCAGAGGATTCAAAGATATTCAAGTCCTTTATGCTCCAGCATCACTGCAATAATCTACTGAAACAGATTAAGGAGTACAAGCATAGTATGGGCGATGAATCTCATAGTGCCAAAACGGATGGTACTATGGATGGCACTATGGCACTAAGGATAATGGATGCCTTGCGTTCAGACCCGTGGGTCACTATGGACAATCTGTCCAACAAACTTGGAATTCCCAGAACAACGCTGGTACGATATATGAACAGATTGCAGGAAGACAACAAGATAAAACGAGTGGGTGGCAGACGATACGGACACTGGGAAATCGTTAAGGAGAGGTAGGTATGGGGAGTTGACGAAGTATAGACTCAAGGAAATGAAACGTCGAGAGGGAGCCGTTGTATTTTAATGTGTAAATGTGTTAACGTGTGAATGTGTTAGTCAAATTATGAATCAATGCATTCATAATGTGTAAATTTGATAACGTGTGAATGTGTTAGTCGAATTATGAATTAGCGCATTAATAATGTGTAAATGTGTTAACGTGTGAATGTGTTTGTCGAATTATGAATCAATGCATTCATGATGTGTAAATTTGATAACGTGTGAATGTGTTAGTCGAATTATGAATTAGCTCATTAATAATGTTTAAATGTGTTAACGTGTGAATGTGCTAATCGATTTACGAATTAACGCATTAACAAATTAACGCATTCATTTTAACACATTCATTTTAACGCATTCATTTAAGTTAAATACGGTCAGAACCCTCTATAATTGAAAAAAAAGACGTATCTTTGCAGATTAAAATATAAACAAAAGGGGGCACCTGGGGCGCCGACGGCGTGAAACGCAACAAACACAAAAACGAGAAATTAATAAGTGACTAACGAAATACAATTCATATTATACCAGCTGCCAGACGATGAAGGCAAAGTGCAAGTGGTTATCAAGGACGAAACTATTTGGGCTACGCAGAAGGCTATGGCCCAGCTGTTTGATATTGACAAATCTGGCATTAGCCGCCATGTATCCAACATTTTTAAAGAAGGAGAACTACGGCAAGAGACGACGGTTGCAAAAATTGCAACCGTCGTAAATAGAGGTATAAGAGGTGAGGTGGAAGAACCGATAGATTTTTATAATCTTGACATGATTATCGCCGTCGGCTATCGCGTATCATCGGCTCGTGCAACCAAGTTCAGACAGTGGGCAACCAAAGTACTGAACGAGTTTATCAAGAAGGGATTTGTCCTGGATGAGGAACGTTTGAAGCAAGGCAATGCGGTATTTGGCAAAGATTACTTCCGCGAACTGCTGGAGAAGGTGCGCAGCATCCGTGCCAGCGAACGACGTATCTGGCAACAAATTACCGACATCTATGCGGAGTGCTCGTTCGACTACGACCGCAACTCGCCCACTACACGCGAGTTCTATCAAATGGTGCAGAATCGCTTCCATTATGCCATTACTGGTCAGACGGCACCTGAGATTATCTACACCCGTGCCAATCACACAAAAGACCACATGGGATTGCAGACATGGAAGAATGCGCCCGATGGCCGTGTGCTGCTCAGCGACACGAAGGTTGCCAAGAACTACCTGCCTGAGGTGGAGATACGTCGACTGGAACGTGCGGTGTCGGGTTATTTCGACTACATAGAGGACCTGATAGAGCGCGAAAATGCTTTTAGCATGGAGCAGTTTGCCGCTTCTGTCAATGAATTCTTGTCTTTCAGACGTTACGCCCTTTTACCAGACAAAGGGAAGATTAGTCGTGAGATAGCAGATAAAAAAGCAACCGATGAGTACAAACTCTTTAATCCCACCCAAAAGATTGACTCAGACTTCGATAAAGAGGTAAGAGGATTACTTGATAAGCAATAAGAACCAGGACAAAAAACCATAGAAAATGACCCTAAGGCACATTATAGGCACATCTAGTGAAACGGACATCACAGAGTTAGCACACTCCACCGAATCTCCCTTCTTCGGTCCTTCTTCGGTCTCGCTTAGTGGAGTACCCTCTGATTCATGATACAATTTCACCTGCCCAATAGTTTTATTCAGGCTCCTGCAATAAAAACGACCTTTTCGCGTTAATCATCTTATGATGATTAAACCTCTTGATACAGGCTCAAATAATGAACGACAGGCTACCGTCACCGAACCATCCAGTTCGTGGGGAGGAGTATGGACGGAAGAGAAACTCAATGCTTTTGAGAAGTATGTTAATGCATACCTTACCATTATGAATAAATATCGCGACCAAAATGATTGGAAACTGATATATTTCGATGGATTTGCTGGCAGCGGTTCTCGACAAGAGTCTGCACCAGAGGAGGGCAATCAGCTGATGCTAGACTTAATAAACGAGCACCATGTTACAACAGATGAATTATCACCATATAAAGGAGCTGCTGAACGTGTGCTAAACATTTCTAAAAAAGGCTTCGACTACTACTATTTCATTGATAAGGACGAAATTTCAAGCAAGCAACTTAAGGAAAAACTAACCCCTATCTGCAAGGGCAGAAAACTGGAGTTTCGACATTCAGATGCCAACACAGAAGTGAAAAAGTTGGCCACTGCACTGCACACCAACAGCAAACTAAAGGCTCTTGTATTGCTTGATCCCTTTGGGATGCAGGTTGATTGGGAATCAATTGAGAGACTAAAAGGAACTGGCACTGATTTATGGATACTTATCCCTACAGGTGTTATTGTCAACCGATTGCTTGATAGGAAATGCAAACTGACACATATTGAGAAACTCACCACATTCTTTGGAAAAGACGAGTCTTTCTTGAAGGAATACTTTTACAATACCAGACAGGACAGCACCCTATTCGGCGAAGTCGAAGTCGTGGAAAAAATGGGTGAGCCTATCAAAAGGATCACTGAGCTATACATTCAGCAGATGAAAACTATTTTCAAGTACGCCACTGAACAGCCCTTAGTATTGCGCAATACAAGAAACACCCCGATATTCCATTTCGCATGTGCATCAAACAATCAAAGTGCAGTCAAGATTGCACATGAAATAATCAACAAGTGATGGCTACGAAGACGACCAAAATAGAATGGACAGACAAGACTTGGAATCCTATCACAGGCTGTGATAAGATTTCAGCGGGCTGTGCGCATTGCTATGCCGAGGTGATGTCGCGTCGCTTGAAGGCTATGAGGCTGGCGAAATATGCCAACGGTTTTCAGGTCACACTTCATGAAGATTGCCTTGAGGAGCCACTCGCTTGGCGGCAACCGCATACAATCTTTGTCTGTTCCATGAGTGACCTCTTCCACAAGGATGTGCCCTTTGAATTCATCGACCGTGTGATGGACACCATCCGTCGAACCCCACATCACCGCTACCAGCTGCTTACCAAACGTGCCGAGCGTATGGCCGAGTACTTCCACACCCACGACGTGCCTGCCAACGCGTGGTTAGGTGTGACCGTTGAGGCACAATCATCCAAACCGCGTATTGACTGCCTACGTGACCTCCCCGCTCCGATACGGTTCCTCTCCTGCGAACCCTTGATTGAAGACTTGGGAGAATTGGACCTCGGCAATATCGACTGGGTGATAGTCGGTGGCGAAAGTGGCCCACAAGCCCGCCTGATGAAAGAAGAGTGGGTACTCTCCATCCAAGAACAGACCGAACGGCAAGGCTCTGCATTCTTCTTCAAGCAATGGGGAACGTGGGGCAGCGATGGCATCAAGCGCAATAAACACGCCAACGGTAAGCTGCTTTTCGGCAAAGTCATTCAGCAAATGCCAGAGAGGGTGGTGATATGAACTATCTTCCTAAAAAAAAGATGAACGAATTAGATGATATTCAATATTTACCGATACTAGACTATCGATATGAAAGATTCTTTCGGGATACCCACTATAATGGGAATCGTCTTGACGAAGCTACCCGAAAGAAACTTATATCCATTATAGACGAAGATGTGGCTCAGTACTCGGAAAGTTTGCCGATGCTGGCCAAGATGTTGGACCAGTTTAAAGACTACGATGATGATGGCCACCAAATGTATTGTGTCATTGTCTCGGTTATGCAGTTTGCAATAATTACGATGATTGACTGTATGGTTATCGGAAAATATTTCATGCTGGCAGACTGCGACTACGACAAACGTTTTATGCGTGGGAAAATGAAGGTTGTTCTTAACGAGGGATTTAAAAAACTATATGGGTTTGAGGAAAAAACACGAATGAGGTCTGAATGGAATAAAGTTGGTACCATAATAAATTATTTCTCCGAGGAATTGGTACTTCAATATAAACAGTTATCGTCATTGCTCGACCATCACTCCCAAACTTCTTCATGGTGGAGAGACGAGCGCAATATGGAAACTCATCTTGACACAGAAAAGCTATATGTTAGCAGGTGCGAGGAAGTTGTAGAAGCCCAAGTGATGCTTGACTCCCTAAAACTTTTTGATGCTCTCTTTGCAGTAAACCTGTTTCTAAGCAATCTGCACTCATATTTACGCAACATACTTCTTGATAAATATCTGCGAGGAGAACTAAAAGAGGAGGAATAACCTTTTGAAATCAAAAATATTGAAATAATATGAACGAAAAGAAATTCATCACTTATCTGGAGCGATACCACCAATGGCGTATTACTCATAAGGACAAGACCTCTGATGAATTGGCGGAACGCAAAGCCCATGCCAAAGAGATGCAAAAGTATGACAAATCGCGCCTTTTGAAGATGTCGGCCGAGGATTTCTACAATCTACTTTCTCCCTTATGGGCTATGGGCATGTGGGGCAATAAGCACTATAAGATAGACAATCTAATAGAGACAAATGGGTTAGAACTGCTGCGTGCTCAGTTCTCCAACCTGCTCTACGGCGAAGACTCGCTTGCCAAACGCTGGGATGATTTTCGCCAGAAAATCAATGGGATTGGCCCGGCAATTATGAGTGAAATACTAAATAAAGCATTTCCGGACGAATGTATTCTGTGGAATAGCAAAACAAAAACAGGTTTTACCATCCTTGAAGTACCCAATACACCCAAATACGACTCTGCTATGGATGGCAAGATGTATGCCTATCTGTCGGAATGTGGAAAGAAGATGTTGGGTGTCGCAAAGCAAAAGGGCTATGATGATTTGGAGAACTTGATTGCCCTAGACTATTTCATTTGGCAGGAGGTCCAAAAAGACATTGACGAGCCAGTAACGATTGATGTGGTAGATGCTCCTAAAACAAAAAAAGAATCCGGCTTCGTCCACAATGACATACGGGACAAGATTAAGGACATAGGCGAGTGCCTGGGCTTCAAGGCCACAACTGAGGTCAAGGTGGCCAATGGCGCTAAGGTTGATGCTGTTTGGGAGGTCTCTATTGGCAATATGGGCAGAATCATATACGTCTTTGAGGTGCAGACCTCTGGCTCTATTGACAGCCTTATCCTCAACCTAATGAAAGCCAAGAACAACAAGGCCGTGCAGGGTATTGTGGCCGTCTCCGATGCAGAACAGTTGGAGAAAATCAGAAAAGAGGTTGAGGCACTTCCTGGAGTGAATAATGATATCAAATACTGGGACTATACCGAAGTTCTTGAAGTCCATGAGGCTTTACAGAAAGCCAACGAGAGTATCAATAAATTAGGACTGGTGCCTGTTAGTTTGTAACTAATTCAATTCCATTATGTGTATTGTTGGATGATACAGCTGGGGAGAAATAAGTAGATGTTGAAGCTTGTTTTCATGTATCTGATAGAAAATAATAGTCATTTTGCAGGCTAAAAATTGCAGTTTTTGTTCTAATAGTCAAATTGCAGGCTGATATTTTGTATGAACGTTTGGTCGGATAAAAAACTATTAGTACTTTTGCCTCGCATTCCGAAGCATAGCGGGCTCTGCTGGGGAGCAACCCGTGAGGAATAGGAATGCTGTGCATGACGACAAGTCAATATAGACATTCGCCCGCCAACTGTCGGTGGGCGTCTGCCGTTTATGACATGTTAGATTGCATACGATGCCTGAAAAACCCACAAATGAACCGCAAGCGGTTCTCCCTGGACAGTCCGCTATGGACATTGAGATTCTTCTTAAGGTCGGTGAAGGTACCCTCGATTTTGTTGTTTGTGTTAGGCATTCCTGCACAGTCCTCCCGCTGGAACGTAAACAGGTACGGCAGATAGGAATCCACACTGTGCATTGCCGTGCGAAGCCTCTTGTGAGTGTAATGGCTGCAGCCTGTCCTCTTCGACACGCTGCGGCGGTTGATGGTGTCGGCATAGTCCGACTTCCATTTCAGGTACTCCCTGACGAAAGACTCCTTGTCCGTGCCGGTGATTGTGAAGACCACACGCTTTAGTTCCCTGGCCGCCTTGAGCCTCGGATTCTTAGTGAGATACCTGCGGATGATGCTTATCATATGGAAGTGGCACATCTGCATCGGGTATCTTGCAAACTCGGAGAACAGGCTCCGCATTCCGTCCACGATGATGCCCTTGATACAATATCCCCGATTCTCTATTGATGCTATTGCCGTGCGGTAATCCTCCACGGTCTCGTGCCGTATGAATTCAAGATAGAGGACCGCTCCCGTGAGGTCGTCTATCGCAAGCAGGATACCCCAATTGCGCCCCCATTAGGCTGCATCGACATGGACATATCCACTGCCGTGGAGCATGGGCTGCTCCCATTTCATGACAATCATCGAAAAACGCCTTCTGATTGTGGAACTGCTTATCCCGTATGCTTGCGATAACTCCTCCACAGTTTGTTTCCCGTCCAGGTATCTGTCCCATAAGTCGCTATCCGTCGGCCC
>ONIP01000055.1 GCA_900317955.1 uncultured Bacteroidales bacterium | reverse complement strand
ATTTTCCATATGGCAAAATTTCGGATGAAATTCGACCATTAATTTTGTCCATTAGAGAGCATGTCCGCTAAAAAACCATTAATTTTGTCCATTACACCGTAAATCTTCGTTCTTGACAATGGTTTTTGGCGGTGGCGCGACGCCCTTGGGAATGAAAACAGCCTCATAAAGGAAATCCTCAAGCAAAGGTATCTCCTGTGGCCTTATCTCACGGATATAATATTGTGCCATACGGTGTCGGCTATTTTGCTTTTGTGGTTTTAAGCAATGAGACCAGTTCGTCGCTGATGTTGTTTCCTATCTGGCGGCAGACATCCTGGCTCCAGCGTTGTGCCATCTCAATACGCTGTGATTGGTCGTGTAAGCCTTGCAGAAGTGCATAGATGTAGCCGGCATTGAAGTTGTCGCCCGCACCCACTGTGCTTATTGTTTCAATCGCTTGCACAGGGAATGTCTCGCAGCCGTTGGGGGTATAAACACGTATTCGACGAGCTCCGTCGGTCAGTATCAACGTTGTGCAATAACGGCTTACCTTCTGGTATATGGCGTCGCCGTCGTGGAGTCCAAACAGATATTCAAAGTCTTCCATCGACCCGCGGACCACGTTGGACAGTGTCATGTTCTCTTCGATATTGGACATCACTTCGGGCAAATCGGCGATATGGTTTTTGCGGAAGTTGACATCGTAGTATAACCAGGCACCTGATTTGTGGGCTTGGTTCAGAAGATTTGCAACAACGGGACGAATCGCAGGGTTGATAGCGAAGAACGAACCAAAGAGAACCACGTCCCTTTCCCCTATTTCAGGTAGTTTTCCGTCCAGAGTGACAGAGGCGTGGTCTTTGTAGAAAACATACTGAGCATCGTTGTTTTCATCCAGAAAAGCCAACGAAATGTGCGACTTGATATGTTCGTGTCGGCAAACGTATTCGGTTGACACACCGTTCTCTTGCAGATAATGGCAGATGATGTCGCCTATATGGTCGCCTCCTACTTCTGTCACCATGGCACATGGCACACCGGCGCGTCCGAGCGAGACGATGCTGTTGAACGTCGAGCCTCCCGGAACGGCCTTTTGAGGTTGGTCGTTTTTGAAAAGAATATCCAGCACGGTTTCTCCTATACCTATTACTCGTCTATCAGACATATCTTTGTGAGTTTTTTTATTAGTCGGTTTTCGGGTTGCTTAGCTGTCTGTGAGGTACGTTTGATAACCGTATTCGAGCTACGGCTTGTATGGAGTCATTCGTACCTCACCTCATAGTGAAGCCCCCTTTTCTGCCTGCAAAATTACATTTTTTTTTAGACATAAACGCAATCACCCCAAAATATATTCAACCAGAATAACCGTCAATGGGATTTTCTGAACGTGGCTTTACCTGTGCAGCCGTAGGAAGAAACAAAAGAGAGAGCCTGCCATCTTTCTGACGACAGGCTCTTTTTTTGATGTTAATGTGGCGACTTGTCAATCGATTTACGCATTAACAAGTTTTACAGATGGAATCTTTTTATTTGATGCCAAGTTTTTTCTTGATTTCCTTGGGGAGAGCGTCTTTGTGAACGATGATGTTCATGGTTTTGTAGCGGACGAAGGCTTTGCTGGCATAGAACATGCCGTGGTAGTCGCCGTAGTCGCCCCAACTGTTCTTGACCATGTAGTATTCGTTGCCCATCTGGTCTTTGGCGGTGCCGTAAATGAGCATGCCGTGGTCGTCGGTGGTCTCGCGGTTGTCGAAGGCAATCTGGCGCTCAACCTGGTTCACCCAACGCTGAGGGGTGGGGTGTTTGGCGGCTTCGTCCTGGATGTCCTTGGCCTTCATGCCGGTCCAGTGGGCCATGTCGCTGCCCATGGTGGCGGTTACCGTGGTGGCGGGGAGCACGCAGAAACCTTTGCGGGTGCCCATACGGAAGCCCTGCTCGCTGACGTCGGCACCCCAGGCAACGGTGTAGCCGTTGGCAATGGCGTTGTCAAAGATTTGCATCATTTCGTCGAGGGGGACGTTGTAGCACTGGGCGTGACGCCAGTTGTCCTGAATCTCGAGGGGGAATTTCTCGTAGAAGGGATGGTGGGTGTAGGAGGTGATGCTGACATAGTCGTCGGGATTGAGGCCGAGGCTCTCATAGAAGCTCTTGGGGGTGTATTGCTTGCCGTTGTAGGTGAACTTTTCAGGCAGCTGTCCGAGATAGACTGCGTGGGCGGCACGGATGGCCTTGAGGCAGAGGAGCTGGCCGTCTTTGTCGTGCTGGAGTTTTTTCAGCTTGTCGCTCTTGGCAATGGCGGCAACCATTGCGTCGGTTATTGCGCTGAGTTCGGTGTGGTCGGAGAGGGTGTCACCGTATTCGACACCGGGGCGCATCACCTCTTCGGGAACGAGACCGAAGGTCTTCATGCCGTAGATTACATCGTAGAAGGAACCACCCTGGCTGAAGCTGACGTCGCCGCTGGTGCGGATGGCGGCCATGGCGCGGTCGTTGTAGGTGTTCTCAACGATGTACATCTCGCTGAAATCGTAGGTGCCTTTGTTCATTCGAAGCAGTTCGGCCTCGATGAAAGCCAACCCGCTATAGCACCAGCAGGTGCCGGCACGGTGCTGATTTTTAACAGAAGTGACAGGGAGCTCTTTCACAACAGTGAACTTGTAGCCCTCGTCCTCTTTCTGTTCGGTCTGGGCAAAAGTGGTGGCGCATATTGCAATTACGCCGAGAAATAAAAATGCTTTTTTCATGTGATGATTATTGAATTATTGATTTTTTATTATTTAAATCGCGGTGCAAAATTACGATTTTTTTTCCATATATTGGATGTTGAAGTGCAAAATCGTTGTAATAACGTTTTTTATTCAGTCTGATATATACTATTATTGAGGTATATTCGTTAAGGTGAAAAAGAAAGAAGTCCAAAGATGAAAAAAACACGCAGCAAACCCGTTGAGGCTATACCTGAGATTGAAGGGTACACAATTGAGCAGAGAACCATCGGCATGCTCAAGGCAAACATTGTGGCATTGGTTGTTTTGGTAGTATTGCTGTTGGCAGGACTCTTTGTCATGTATGCCATTCATGCAGAGGCCTTCAGCTCGCTACCTATTGGAGCAGTCGCGTTGTTCTTGCTGTTTTTTACAGTCGGCGTTGTGGTTCACGAGTTGATACACGGCCTTACCTGGATGCTCGCCACCCACAGCGGTTTCAGCCACTTGCGGTTCGGGGTTATGGCGGGTGGTGTCTATTGCCACATCGACGTGCCAATGACCAAACGGAAATATGTTGCCGGGGCATTGATGCCCCTGTTGCTGTTGGGAATTATTCCTTTTGTTGTCTCTTTCTTTGCCGGCAGTTTTATACTCATGTTGCTTGGTGCAACTTTGACTGCCTGCGCCATGGGCGATGTAATGATAGTGTGGGCCATCCGCAAGGAGCAACCCGATACATTGGTCTACGACCATCCTACCGAGGGCGGGTGCGTGGTCTACCGTCCTGTTTCCAAGGCTTAGGATAAGCTGCACTATTCAAACTCCATTCATCCCTCAACTGATGCACAGTTGTTAAATAGTTGTATGCCAGTTTGTTTCTGTTTAACAATTGTTGGGCAAGGGTTGATTGATTGTGCATGGAACGAGGTGACAGGTTTGATATGGAGATAGGCACGCTACTTTGTTGATTGTCATGTTGTGGCGTGTCTTCGACACGCATGGGGATGAGTACAGTTTTCCCCACACTATACACCTACGGTGTTCAGTGCGGGGTTAATAGGATTGTGTGCCTTTGGCACACGCAAGCCTTCGTAAATCAATGCAAGCCATATAATATTGATATTATATAACTTACAAATGGTTTGATTTCTTTTTGTCGGACAGCAATAATTGAGACCAGTAGGGAGTTGGTTATGCAAAAAAAAACACGAAATTCTGCGGGGTAATCCACAGAATTTCGTGTTTCTTGCTAACGGATATTTTTATTCCTCGGGGGCGAACATGGGATCCCAGGCGGGGAGCATGATGGGCTTTTGGTCCATCATGGCGCGGATGTTGGCGGGGATGTATTTCTCCTCTAATACAACGCGGAACATGTATTCGTTGAACCAGTTGTTGGTCATAATGAGGAAACCTTGGTAGCCGTAGCTGCTGCCCCAGCTGTTTTCAACCATCCATTTGAGGGGCTTGCCGTCCTTGTCGAGGTCGACGGCGCAGAGTGTCATGGCGTGGCTGGAGCCGGAGGCGAAGGTGCTGACGCGCTGTTTCTTGTTCATGCCGAAGGTGGTGCCGAAGAGCGAGGCGTAGTCGAAGTTCTTTTCATCCATGAAGCCTTTGTCGCGGTTGAGGAACTTGCCCACGTCGCAGCTGAAGTACATCATGGTGCTGTCCTTGATGGAGGCGATGCACATGGGGGCGATGTCCTCCATGGGGAGGTTGAGGTAGCGCCAGTTCTGGCCGTCGTAGACGTGGCGGTCGTATTGGATTTCGTACACTTTGTAGTATTCGCGGGTGGGGTCGTTCATGACCATGTAGTACTTGGAGAAGTCGGTCTTGGCGAATTTTTCGTAGAAGGATTTGGGGGTGTAGGTGTCGGTGGAGACAATCTCGCCTTTGGCGTTTTTCTGTTGCCAGGTGAATTGTGCAGGGGGTTCGCCCATGGTGAGTGCCAGCATGCGGTAGATGGTGGCGAGCATTTCGGTTTTGCGGGCTTGCAGTTTTTCGGGGGTCATGCCTTTCTGCGAGGCCATGTCGCGCAGTTGCAGACCGTCCTCGCGCAGTTTGAGCGCAATGAGGTTGCTGATGGAGGAGGTGTTGTTGGTGTTGTAGGTTTCGGGCATGGCTTCGGCGGGCATGAGGCCGTATTTGTCGATAAGGTTGGCAACACCGGTGAACTGGCCACCGTCGCCAATGGGGTTCTTGAAGAGCCATTCCACTTCTTTGCTGTCCATGGGCAGGCGGTAGGTGTCGATAATGGCCTGGAGGAAGAGGTTGGATTTTTCGAGCTGGTCGTAGAAGAAGAGGTAGGCTTGCGAGAACTGGAAGTCGGCTGGGAGTTTGTGCTGTCGGATGGCTTTGTTGCGCAGCACGTTCATGCCGGTGAACATCCAGCAGCGGCCGGAGGATTTCTGGTCGGTGACGGCTTTGCTCTCGACGCGGTTGGAGAAGTGGGAGTCGAAGGCGGTGGCGTTCTCGTAGTTGAGGGCCAGCTTGGCGGGGCTGTTGGTTACGAGGATGTTGCGCAGGGCTTTGTCGGTGGGGTTGCCGCCGTAGCTTTGTTTCATTTGTTGCATCATTTCGGGAGTGATGCCGCCGTTGTAGGGCAGGGCAGCGGCTTTGCCGCCTTTCTTCTGGGCTTGTGCCGGGAGGGCCATGAGCATGGCGGCCAGCGCAAGGAGGACGATGTGTTGTTTCATAGGGGTGTTATGTTTATTTGTTTTTGTTCGTTGGCAGGGGGGCTATTTGATGCCGAGGGCTTCGACGATGGCGGGTTCGATGTCTTCGCCGCGGAGGTTGCGTTTCAGGATGGTGCCGTCATGGTCGAGGAGCAGGATGGTGGGGATGCCGTTGACGCCGTAGTTGTCGGTGGCGGTGCGGGTGGTGTCGATGAGTTGCGGGTAGGTGATGCCGAGGGTTTCGACGGCTTTTTTGTGGTCGGGTATTTTGTCCCAGACGTCAACACCGATGATGTTGAGGCCTTTGCTGTTGTATTTGTCGTAGAGGCGTACCAGGTTTTCGGATATTTCTTTGCGGCAGGGACCGCACCACGAGGCCCAGAAGTCGATGAGGGTGACTTGTTCGGGACTCAGCATGTTGGAGAGGCGGGTGGGGTTGCCGGTGGCGAAGTCGATGCCTTCAATGTCGACATAGCGTTTGCCTTCGCTGGTGTTGGAAAGGTTGAAGAGCCATTTGTGGGCTTTTTTGAGGGGTTCGAAGTCGGTGATGGCTTTGCTGGAGTGGGTCATGATGCTGTCCAGCTTGAAGAAAGTCAGGTCTTCGTCTTCGTAGTCGATGAGTTCGCAAAGGGCGCAGGCACCAATGATGTTGTCTGGGTTTTGTTCATAGACTTTGCGGAAATGGTTTTTCTGGTAGGCTTCGTATGCACTCATGGCAACGCTATAGTCGGCTGCAATGGCTACTTGCTCTTCAGGGGTGGCAGCGGCGTAGAGCCGGGAGGTGCAGTCGCGGAGCACGGTTTCGAGGCGGCGGGCGGTGGTGTCGGCGGTGAAGGCCTGGAAGTAGAGGTCGTTCATGGGTGTGCCGTAGAGGGAGTCGTTGACGAGGTTGATGTGGATTTGCCCGTTTTCAAGTACGACAGTACTTTGGAACTGCTGGGCATTGACCACGGAAGAGATTACGGCGACTTGAGTTTGGTCGACCGTGCCTTTGAATTGGAATAGGTTGCCCTCGATGGTGGTGGAGTCTATCTTGGAGCCGTCGGTGGGGTTGAGGAGGTAGACGGTGGCGCCGTTGGAACCATCGACGGGAAGTTCTCCATAAATAGAGTAGCCGCGGTTGCAGGAGCAGACAACTGTGACCATCAGCGCGGCAATTAAAATGTTGAGAATCTTTTTCATGTTGTTGTTTTTTTATTGTATAGAAAATGCAAATATACAACTTTTTCCACGATTCTTCACAATAATAAAAACAAAAAGCCAAAGTTTATAGCTGAATACTTTGGCTTTTTGCTTTTGTATACGGGTGTGATTATTTCCCTAAGGGGTTGGAACCGGAGGCTTTCACCACCTGTTTTGTGGCAGTGCCGTCGATGGTGTGAACCTTTATCAGGTAGGTGCCGTCGGCGAATGGGGAAAGGTCAATCCGTGCGTTGCCGCAGTTGGCGGTGGAGGTGGAGACAATTTTGCCCTGGGTGTCGAACACCTCTATCCGTTGGATATTATAGGGCGAGACCACGTCCACTGCAGAAGTGGTGGGATTGGGGT
>ONIP01000036.1 GCA_900317955.1 uncultured Bacteroidales bacterium | reverse complement strand
GGACATTTCTCGGACCTCAAGAACAAACTGCGAAACCACAATGGAATGTCACGAAGACGCAAGATAAAGATGATACTGGAGTATCTCAACTCGTAATCCGACAATAATTGCGGCACAAAGGTTTTCTAAGGCATCTGGAGGTATTACCCAAAGCAAGAAAGGCCGCCTGTAATGGCAGCCCTTGCTTTGGTATAAAACCTCGTCGGCTATTCCTTGAGGAGTTGCTCCCCAGCAGAGCTCCTCTCCGCTTCGTCGACGGTGCAAAGATACGACTTGTTTTTGTCCCCACCAAATTTCGACTGAAAAAACAGCCTACTTTTTGTCCACTCGGACTCTTCGTCTCAAAAACAGCCTACTTTTTGTCCATTACGCCCAAGATTTTGTTATTATTTAAAAAAAAAAGTATATTTGCAGGTGGAAAAATTATTACATTGCCCCACACTGCACTACGATTGTGATAGGTTGGCTTTGCTGACATCGTTGAGGCTCGGCAAAACAAGCAAGTTTACTTTGCCGAGCCTCAACGATGTCAGCGAGCGTAAGCCCTGCTGGGGCATTTACTAATAGAAGTTCCTGTAGGTTAATGATAGGGATGAGTAACCGATAGTACTCTTAATTAGCAGGTGTGGAGCCCAAGGCTTGGAGGAGTTGGATGAGTGCCGTTGCGGTGCCGACATTGTTGGAAACAGTGGCAGCGTTGACGTTTAGTCCGGTAAGGTTGTTCATCATGTTAATAATATAGTCGACGTTGGCAGCCGTGATGAGGCCGGAGCCAGCGGAGACCATGCCGGCGGCAAAAGCTTTCTTATAGTCGGGGTTGTCCTTGTTGGAGCGGATGTTGGTGTAGCCGGTGGCGACCACCAGTGCAGCGGTGAGGTCGGTGGGGTTGCTTAAACTAACGGTGCCAGTGTTGCGGTAAGAATTGTAGAGGGTGATAAGTGCATTGGCGGTATTGCGGCCTTGAGCCTTGGCGGCACTGTTAATGCTTGTTCCACCCGTGCTGCCGCACGAGACCAAAGCCATCGTGGCGACACACATCAAAATGATACTCAGTCTTTTCATGGTAAAGTATTTTAATGAATTAATTGTTATATTCGCAATGCAAAGATACATTTTTTTTTGCATATCGAAAAAAAACCGTATATTTGCAAATCTTTTCGATGAAATATTAACACAGCGGAAATAATCCGCAAATCTATTATAAAATCTTATGAACAACACCATTTTCACCTTTCCTAAGCCAGAGAACGAGCCCGTCCTCGGCTACAAGCCCGGCAGCCCCGAGCGCAAAGAGATTCGTAAGGCTCTTGAAGACCTTTACAAGAAGACCACCACAATTTGCCCGATTATCGGAGGCAAAGAGGTGAAGACAGCAGAGATGGGCGAGATTGTCATGCCCACAGAGAACAAGCACGTTCTTGCCAAGTACTACAAAGTAGGCGAGAAGGAGGTGCAGGCCGCCATTGCAGCCGCAATGAAAGCTCACGAGGAATGGGCAAGCATGCCGTGGATTGACCGTGCAAGCATCATGCTGAAGATTGCCACCCTTATCAGTGGTAAGTACCGCTATCTTATCAATGCCGCCACTATGCTTGGCCAAGGAAAGACCACTATGCAGGCAGAAATCGACTCGGCTTGCGAGCTTGTTGACTTCCTGCGTTATAATGCCCACTATGCATCGCAGATATACAGCGACCAGCCTTGCAGCGACAAGGGTACACTCAACTATGTTACCTATCGTCCCTTGGAAGGTTTTGTGTTTGCAATCACTCCTTTCAATTTCACGTCTATCGCCAGTAATCTGTGTCTATCGCCGGTACTGATGGGCAATGTGTGCATCTGGAAACCCAGTACCACAGCAATGCTCTCCAACTACCTGTTGATGAAGATTTACAAAGAAGCAGGTCTGCCCGATGGTGTTGTCAATTTCCTGCCCGGCAGTGGTTCTCTTATTGGCAAGGTGGCATTTGCCGACGCCAATCTCGCAGGTGTACACTTCACCGGTTCCACGGGTACGTTCAACAGTTTCTGGAAGTCTATCGGTGACAATATTGCCAAGTACAATACCTATCCCAAGATTGTCGGAGAGACTGGAGGAAAGGATTTCATCTTTGTGCATAAGTCGGCAGATGCCGAGCAGGTGGCTACGGCAATCGTACGCGGCGCATTTGAATTCCAAGGGCAGAAGTGCTCCGCCGCTTCCCGCGCATATATTCCCAAGAGCCTGTGGCCCAAGGTGGAGAAAGTTGTCGGCAAGATGCTTGATGAAATCAAGGTTGGCGACGTGCGCGATTTCAGTGCCTTTGTGAATGCCGTGATTGACGAGGCTTCGTTTGACAACTGCATGCGCTACATAGAGCATGCCAAGAAGAGCAAAGACGCCGAGATAGTGTTTGGCGGCACCGGCGACAAGAGCAAAGGTTGGTTTATCCAGCCCACCGTCATTCTGGCCAAGGATCCCAAATATAAATCCATGTGCGAAGAGATATTCGGACCCATCATCACTATCTATGTGTATGAAGATGCGAAATATGAGGAGACACTGCGCCTGTGCAACGAGACCTCGCCATACGCCCTTACAGGAGCAATCTTTGCCAGCGACCGCAAGGCACTTCGCAAGGGTGCAGAGATACTGAAATATGCCGCGGGCAACATCTATTACAACGACAAGCCCACGGGAGCCGTAGTAGGCCAGCAGCCCTTTGGCGGAGCCCGTGCCAGCGGTACCAATGACAAGGCTGGTTCCTATCTGAACCTTATCCGTTGGACAAGTCCGCAGGCCATCAAAGAGACCTTTGACCCCGCATACGATTACAAGTATCCATTTATCAGCGACGCTGAATAAAGTCTATACAGGTGAGCTGCACACACGTGGTGCAGCTCACCCTTTTTTGACTAATTGACAATTGCTGCTGAAAGAAAAACCAGGTAGGACACGAATGTTTTGATATGATGTAGGAAAAGCGTGATGGATAGGCTGGGTAACAGGCAGGGTGGTATAAACGGCGGTAATGAATAGATTCAAAAACAATATCAACATATTTGATTTATCAATGAAAAAACTACAATCTTCTTTTTTATTCTTTTTTGCCAGAGGTGTTGTTGTCGCGTTGTTGGCAGTAATGCCGATGTGTGTTGCGGCGCAAGAGGATATTGATGCACCCCAACGTACATACCATTGGAGTTTTGGCATTAATGCAGGAATTGACCGAAACTATCATAGCGTTGACATGAGTTATATGTCGGATATGAAGTTTGACAAGTATGCTGCAGGGAGTGCTTTTGGTATCAGCATCGGCTATGCACCGTTGAAATGGCTTTCCGTCAACACCGGTGTGGTTTTCATACAAAAGAACTACCACATGGATCATGTGTTTGACTACTCCACCATGCACGTTTCATTACCCACTACAACTACCAATGAGTATTTAGATATACCTCTCGAACTGAAATTCAGTTTTGGCCAGAAGGTGAAGGTTCATATTTTTGGAGGAGGCTATTACGGCTACTGGCTAAAGTCACACCGTGAGGGTGTGACCTATTCCTTCTTAAACGAGAAGGACAATGAATATGATGAGGATGTAGAATTCAACGAGAAACGTGACAACCGTGTAGAATATGGTTTCACGTATGGAGGCGGCATTAGCGGACGTATTCGCAACCGTATAGAAATCGGGGCCGAAGTGCGCTGGTATTATGCTGTTACAGACATACAGAAGCCGTACATGCGTTTCCTGAACCCACGCTACAATACTACTTTCGCCGTTACAGTCGGAGTATCGTATTGGTTGTAAAAGCGTATGAAAAATAGCAAATGAAACATTTAATCCACGCATCATAAATAGAATATGAGAAGATATATCATTTTGTTGGTTCTTGCAATCTCCGTTTGCGCAGTATCGTGCCGGAAGGAGCCGTTAGACAAGGTTAACCCTAACAACAGAGTAAAGGCTTGCAAAACATATTTGCAGCAGTTTTTGACCGTTTGGGAAGGAATGGACCAGGGATACGTGTTCTGGGACAAGGACTCCATCGACTGGGATGCCCGCTATGACAAATACCGTCCCGTGTTTGAGGCATTCGATGCCCGTCCTGCCAACAATCCTGTTACGCAACGTGAATATGCAGAGGCATGGAACGGCCTTTTCGAGGGCTTGCTTGACCATCACCTTGTAGGCCGTTTCTATTCAGCAAAAGGCAAGTTTGAAGCAAGGGTCAGCCCCGGACGAAACACATACGAACATAGTACTACATCAACCAGGGAGCGTGATATTCAGCTGGGCATACTTCAGAGAAAAGCCATTCCGGGTACTTTCGTTGGCTGTGAACCATTTACTTATGGTAAATACGATTTTCCCGGTTCGTGGTTTTGTTTGCTCAAAGGCGCAAATGAAGGTGAACTGATAGCTTATTTCCGCTTTACATCTTTTTATATGTCACGGATGCCTCAGCTCTATGCTACCTATTCTAATTTACCGAATGAGCGCACGGCTCAGGCGGCAGCAAAAAAGTTTTACGGCCCGCAGTATCACCGTGGAGCCATTACGGGGGCAGGATATGTCAACAACGATTCTGTTGTGGGCATAATTATCGACTTGCGCGGTAATGTTGGCGGCAGTGTTGCAGACCTTGAGCCTTTAATCGGTTCCCTTTCTCAGTCGCCTACGCTTATCGGGTACACCCGTGTGAAGGAAGGGTTTGGCAGGTTGGACTACAGCGCATGGTCGAAGAGCATTGTGGACTGCCCCGATTTGCACATGAACAAACCAAAGCCTGTTGTAGTTCTTGCAGATGTGTCGTCGGTAAGTTGTGCCGAGTTGTCGACTATGCTAATCAAGAATTTGCCCTACGGAAAGTTTATTGGTGAGAGGACGTACGGCGCGATAGGAGGTCTTTATTCGGGCGAGTCGACCAATGTGTTTCATGATTTGTTCTACGATGGATGCTTTGGGGATTATTCCTATTTTGAAGATGGCCCTAATATCTATTCGGATGTTTTTAGTTTCTATGTCTATACAAGCACGTTCCATATGGTTGACAAGGATTTTAATGACATTGAAGGATTTGGTGTGAAGCCGGATATTGAGGTTCTTTATAGTGCCAGATTATTGGAGAGTGGTGTTGACAACCAACTCGAGCGCGCTTTGGTATATCTTAGGACGTGCCGGTAGTAGTCCGTTCTTGTGATAGGAGAATGGAGGAGGAGCGAAGGACTATCTTTGCTCCTTCTTGTTTTTTGTGGGCGATGATGATTCCATAGAATAAAAACCCGGCACCTTGCTAAGTGGAAAGGCGCCGGGTTGTTTTTGGTTTTGCCGCTTGGGGTTATTGTTTGAGGTGGCTGTTAATGGTGCGGATTGCCTGAAGGTTGCGGGGTACCTGGAGGTCGATTGTTCCGCTTTCGATGGCGATGACTTGTCCTTTTTTTACAGCCGAGAGACGGTTGTAGGGGAGGGTGCGGCAGAAGGTTGCCGAGTCTTCGCGCCGGATGATGATGTAGTCGGGGTCGGCATGCATGAGTGCTTCGAGGCTGTAGCTCCAGCCGGTGACTTCGGAGGCGATGTTGCGGCCCCCGGCCATGTCGATGATGTCGTTGATGAAGGAGTTGCCTCCAGCAGTGAAGTTCCCTGAGGAGCCAAATCCTACAACATAGTATACGCTCGGTTTGCCCGTGGTGTTGCTGTCGAGCTGGTGTGAGAGTTCGCCAAGCTGCTCTTTCATGCGGCGGTTGAGACTGTCGGCTTGTTGGGTGCGTCCTACAAGTTGGCCTATTTTACTGATGTTTTCGTAGAGACCGTCGAAGGATTGTTTTTCGATTACACAGACGATGGGTACTCCCATTTGTTCGAGTTGAGTTGAACTTTTCTGTGGAATCATGGAGCCGCTGATGACAAGGTCGGGCTGGAGGGAAACGATTTTTTCGACGTTGAGGTTGCTGATACCCCCGATAGAGACAATGTCCTGCGCCTGGGGAGGGTATACGCAGAAGTCTGTGCGTCCAACAAGAAGGTTTTGTGCACCGAGGGCAAAGATTATCTCGGTGACGGCAGGGGAGGTGCTGACGATGCGTTTAGGGGCGCAGGGAATTTGGACGGTATGCTGGTAGTCGTCGGTGTAGGAGACGGTGGTGCTCTCGTCGGGGGTGGTGGCGGGGTGGTGGCAGGAAGCAAGCAGGAGGACGGCAAGCAGGAGGATTAGTGTTTTTGTTGCTTTCATGGCATGAGTAAGGGGTGAGGGGATTGGAGGGGTCAGGCGTCTTCCATTCCACCGCAGAGGTGCATGACGTCGCCTGTATTGTAGCTGCCGAGTTCGGATGCATAGTAGAGGCAGGCGTTAGCCACTTCCTGCGGGGTGCCGGGACGGCGCAGCGGGATGCGCGTTTGCCAGTAGGTTTTGAGTTGTTCGGGGATGTCGCCAGTCATTTCGGTAACGATGAAGCCGGGGGCTACAACGTTCATTCGTATGTTGCGGGCACCGAGTTCTTTGACAGCGGTTTTGGTGAATCCAATAATGCCTGCTTTGGCAGCTGCATAGTTGGCTTGGCCGATATTGCCGCCGATGCCGACTACGGAACTGATATTGACGATGCTGCCGAAGCCTTGTTTCCACATGGTAGGCTGGACGGCTTGGGTCATGAGGAAGACTGTTTTAAGGTCGTTGTTGATGACGTTGTCCCATTGGGCTTCAGTCATGCGTTTGATGGCAGCGTCGTCGGTGATGCCGGCATTGTTGATGAGGATGTCGATGTGGCCGAATTCCTTGAGTGTGTCGGCAACGAAGTCGAGGGTACCTTGTTTGTTGGTGATGTCAACAGGGTATCCTTTCGCTTTGACCCCAAGGGCAGTGAGCTCCTGTTCGACGGATTCCATCTGAGGGCTACGGGTGCGTCCACAGAAGGAGATGTTGCATCCTTCTTGAGCAAAGCGGATGGCGATGGCACGACCGATGCCGCGAGTTGCACCAGTGATGATTGCTACTTTGTCTTTTAAAAGCATAATGTTTAGTTAGGGGATAGGGATTAAGAATAAAGAACTCTGAAAATGGAGACTCTCAGAGTTCTTTATTGTTAGATTACGAATTGAATTAGAGGAGGGTGGCCAGTTTGGAGGCGAGGTCACCGACGCGGGTGCTGTAGCCCTTCTCGTTGTCGTACCAGCTGACAATCTTGACGAAGTTGCCGTCCATGACCTGGGTGAGGAGGCTGTCGAAGATGGAGCTGTGGGTGTTGTCGATGATGTCGATGCTGACGATGGGGTCTTCAACGTACTGGAGAACGCCTTTCATGGGGCCTTCAGCGGCGGCTTTAACAGCGGCGTTGACTTCATCTTTGGTGACGTTGCAGTTGAGCTCGGCAGTGAGGTCAACAACAGAACCATCGGGAGTGGGGACGCGCATTGCGAAGCCATCGAGTTTGCCTTTCAGTTCGGGGATGACCAGACCAACGGCCTTGGCGGCGCCGCTGGAGGTGGGGATGATAGAGACTGCGGCAGCACGTGCACGACGGAGGTCGCTGTGGGGCTGGTCGAGAATCTTCTGGTCGTTGGTGTAGCTGTGGATGGTGTTCATGAGACCGCGTTTGATGCCGAATTTGTCGTTGAGGACTTTGGCAACGGGAGCGAGGCAGTTGGTGGTGCAGCTTGCGTTGGAGACGAGTTGCATCTCTTTGGTGAGGACGTTGTCGTTGACACCCATGACGATGGTGGCGTCGACGTCTTCAGCCTTGCTGGCGGGAACGGTGAGAATAACTTTCTTGGCACCGGCAATGATGTGCTTCATCATTTGCTCGCGTTTTTTGAAGAGACCGGTGGATTCGACGACGATGTCGACACCGAGTTCTTTCCAAGGAAGATTCTGGGGATCGCGTTCGGCATAGATTTTGACTTTCTTGCCATTGACAACGATGCAGTCGCCTTCGGCGTGGACGTCGCCCTCGAAGTTGTCATGGACGGAGTCATATTTGAACAGATAAGCGAGGGTATCTGCACTTGTCAAATCGTTTACTGCCACGATGTCCAGCTCGGGGTGGTCCAGCATGGCGCGGAAGGACATTCTTCCGATACGGCCGAAACCGTTAATAGCTACTTTTGCCATATTATTTTGTATTTTAGGTGTTTATATGTTTTTTAATTGAATTAATTATTTTACAAATATACATTTTTTTTCTTATATTGGAAAAAAATAGTACTTTTGCAACCTATTTATCAAGGTAATTTGTTAAAGCACCAAGCGTGATGTTTAGATTTTTGAGTACGGATATACCTGCCCCTTTGCGCCTCCGTCGGTGGCTTATCGCCCGCCGATGGTGTTTTTTCATACTCTTGTCGCTTGGCGTTCTCGCATTCCTGTTTTGGGGTATTTCCAGTCACAACCTCTTTTTGCGCATTTCGGTTTGGCTCGTCTTCGCTTTTTGGCTCGTCACGTTGCTCCAGGTGGTTTATTGCAAGTTCTTCCCACCTGTCGTCACCCCCCTGATGATTCGTCGCTTTTTTCAGAACCGCGGTGCTTCCGACTCCGTACCTCTGCGCGACAGCTATCGTTTTGTCCCCCTCGAGTCCATTTCCCCCCTTTTGGTCAGTGCCGTTGACTGCTCCGAAAACTACAAACTCTTTGCCTACTGCCGCGGCTTCCTGTTCAAGGGGCTGTGTGAGGCTTACCTCTCCAATCAACATGACGGTGCCAAGCGTGGCGGCAGCTGCATCAGCCAGCAAACCGCCAAAAACTGTTTTCTACCCCACAGCCGCACCCTTCTCCGCAAACTGATTGAGGCCTACTATGTGGTCTTGATTGAATTGTTCTGGGGCAAACGCCGCATCATGGAGGTCTACCTCAACATCATAGAGTTCGGTCCCGGCATCTATGGCTGCGAGGCGGCCAGCCAACACTATTTCCACCATTCCGCCGCCTCCCTCACCGAGCACGAGGCCGTCCTCCTTGCTGCCAGCCTTCCCTGGCCCCTCAGTGCAAACCCCGGCCACCACGAACCCTATTTCGACAGATTCGTCAACGTCATTCACCGCCGCTTGCAGGATTATACGCCCATCAATTGGGACACACCCCTCGCCGAGCTGGACCTCCAATGCGTCGAGGAGAGCAATCGCGGCCTTCTCTTTTTCATTAAATGGGTGCTCCTACAAAAATTCAAACATAATAAACAGGTATAACTTCATGGCTAAAAAGAAAAAACAAAAGAAGTCCCGCTCCTCCAAAGGCCTTCGCCGTTGGCGTCAACTCAGTTTCGGAGGCAAACTCTGGCGTATCCTCTGGGTCTCGTTGCTCGCTGTCTGGGGTTTCACCATTGTTCAGGTGCTTTTCTGCGCCCTTTTCAATCCTCCCCTCACTCCCCTCATGGTCAAACGTTTCTTCCAGCAGGTGGGCGACCCCGAACGCACCGTTCGCTTCGAACGCGACTATGTGCCTATCAGCAAGATTTCCGACAATTTGGTCAACGCCGTTGTCGTTTCCGAGGACGGCCTTTTCATGTACCACCACGGGTTCGACATCCGTCAAATGAAGATGGCTTATGTTGAGAGCAAGAAAGGACGTCGTGAGCGTGGCGGCAGCACTATCAGCCAGCAAACCGCCAAAAACTGTTTTCTCCCCCACAAACACAGCATGCTTCGCAAAGCCGTCGAGGCCTACTACACCTCTCTCATCGAGTTGGTTTGGGGCAAGAAACGCATCATGGAATGCTATCTCAACATTATCGAGTTCGGCGATGGCATCTATGGCTGCGAAGCTGCCAGCCAATACTATTTTCATCACTCCGCCGCCAAGCTCTCCAAGCGCGAGGCAGCCCTCCTTGCCGCCTGCCTGCCAACACCTCTCAAGAGCAATCCTGCCCACCCCTCCCGCTATCTCAGCCGTCAGGCTTCCGTGGTCCAAGGCCGTATGAGTGCCTATGGTCGTGTCAAGCTCGACGCCCGTCGTGAGGACCTCACCCCTCGTTACGTCAAGATGATGGAGGAAGAAAACCTTTGGGACTTCGCCTGGTGGGTGCTCACCGATGGCGAAAGCCTCCATAAGAAAAAGAAATAATCACCTCGCTCTTAGTCCCTTGCCTATACACTTTCCCATTCTCCTCGCCACACAAAACTAATAGTACCCCTCCACCATGAGAGAAATCAACGATATCATTATCCACTGCACTGCCACCCGCAAAAACCGACACCACACCGTCGAACAAATACGCTGCTGGCATCTCGAAAGGGGATTCGAGGACATAGGCTATCATTTCGTCATCTACCTCGATGGCTCCCTTCATCCCGGCCGCCCGGTCGACAAAGTTGGAGCCCATGCCTATGGGCACAATCAGAACAGCATCGGCATCTGCTACGTTGGCGGTCTCGACCGCCGGGGCCGTCCTGCCAACACCCTCAACAAGGCGCAGGAGCGTACCCTCATCACCCTGATAAAGACCCTTCAGGCCATATTCCCCCAAGCCGCTCTTCACGGTCACAACGATTATTCCCCCAAGCAGTGCCCTTGTTTCAATGTGGCCGAATGGTGGTCTCGTATTGATCGTTAATGCTAACCCGTCATGATACTTTCCGACCCTCATCCTGCCACCTCTTTCCTGAGCTGCTGCCGCCTCTCCGGCCGCGTGGCTGTCCTTCCGGCCTCCTCCCTCCGCCACCTCCCGGCGTTACCCTCAAGCATCTCCAGCTGCCCCTGTCATGAGAGCATCCCCAAACTCATGTCCACTGCTGTTGCCCCCTGCATGTCGGTAATCCTTTCTTCACATCAATAGCAATCACTCGTTCCCAAATCTACACCATCAATGGATTGGCAAAGCTACCTTCTCGATTTCGAAACCCACCTGCGCCTTGAGCGCAATCTGGCCGACAACTCGGTTCAGGCCTACCTGCGCGATGTGTCGCACCTCCGCCGTTTTGCCGAGGCTGCAAGAGTGGAGCCAGAGGAGGTTACGCCCCAGTTGTTGAGGCAGGTGGTTGCCCAACTGGCCGAGGCACATGTGGAAACAACTACCCAATGCAGAATTATTTCAGGGTGGCGCGCTTTCTACCGTATGTTGCTTACAAGGGAAGTTGTACCGCGCAATCCCGCCGACGAAGTGGAGATGCCAAGCCGTGGAAAACATCTGCCAGATGTGCTCAGTGATGCCGAAATCGCCGCAATGCAGGCTACACTTCAACTCGGCTTGCCCGGTAGATTCCGCAACTATGTCATCATTGAGATTCTTTATGGTTGCGGATTGCGTGTGTCGGAACTTGTCAACCTTAAACTTTCCAATATCTACGCCGATGAACAGATGTTACAGGTGATAGGCAAGGGCAACAAAGAGCGGTGGGTGCCCATAAATGCACACGCCCTGAAACTGTTGCAGGACTATATTCTCTACGACCGCAGCAAGTTGGAAATTCAGCATGGCGAAGAGTTATATGTTTTCCTCAACCTCCACGGACACAGGCTGACGCGTATTGCGATCTTTCAGTTCATCAAACAAGCGGCTTTGGATGCTGGAATCAAGAAAACCGTTTCGCCCCACAGTCTGCGCCATAGTTTCGCCACCGAGTTGGTACAAAACGGGGCCGACCTGAGAGCAGTTCAGGAGATGTTAGGGCATGAAAGCCTTGTTACAACGGAGATTTACACGCACCTCTCCCGCCAATATTTGCGCGACACTATCAGCACCTACCATCCCCATTACAAGAAATAACACCCTGCCTCACGATGCGTTACATTTATTGACCCCTGTTGTCAAGGAACATAAAAAAACAATCCCGCCAACAAGGACGGGATTGAAAATGAATAACAACAATTTTTTATTTTGCTCCTTCCTTGGAATCTGCCATATTGGACAGATTCAGGCTAATGCCGCCATAGATGGCGCGTACTGTGCCGACAGCATAAAACTCTACATGTCTAAAGGGCTGGATGAAGATACCACCGCCATAGTTGAAATAGTGGAAACGTTCGGTGGCACGGTAGTCATGGTAAATGCGTCCGTGACTCTCGGTCACTTCTACATTCACGGTGCTGGCATCGGTTTTGCCATAACTGGTTTGGCAGTATCCCACAATGGGTGCAATACGGAGCCAGGAGGTGATAGGAATCTGGTAGCCTGCGTTGATGGCAAACTCCGCGTCGTCGTCCCATTTAGTGCTGTTCACATGTTTGTCGAATTTATGCTGCGGACCGGAGATAAGACAGTCTAAATAAACCCCAAAAAGCGAAACGCCTACACCCCAGCCAAAACCGTGGTAAGTTGTGTTCCAACCGACCTCACCAAGTTGAAAACCAATAGTTAAACGGTCTTTGTTGTTGTTGAGATTGAGTACTTGTGCGTTTGCATTGTTTCCAATGAAAGCCAGCAAAACAATTAACAGTGCGATTTTAGTTTTCATGTTTTTAAATGTTTGATGTTTAAAGTGTTCTCCGTTTATGGCGGATGTTTTTATTGTGGTATATTGAGTTGCAAAGTTAAGAAAAAAAATCAAATAGTTAAGAAAAAAAATGTTATATATCATGAACGAAGTCGCTGCATCATATACTAAAAAGTGCTTTTCTTAGTTATTTAGGGCGGAACAAAAAACAATTGTCCCAATGTTGTATCACATTACAATTATGCTGTATGTCAAATAAATCACTTGTCCCTGCAAATATAGAGCAGTATGGCCAACACTATGACAACAAATCGTTGTTTGACAAAATCAAGTCGGCCGCAGGCAAGGCCGGGCGCAAATTGGTGTACCATGTGCTGTTGCTGTACTATGTTCTAACCGACTCGGCTATTCCTTTGCGGCACAAACGGCTTATCATTGGCGTGTTAGGCTATTTCATCCTGCCAATCGACTTGTTGCCCGACTTCTTGCCTGGGACGGGCTTTGTCGACGACCTGATGGCCGTGCTCTATGTCGTCAAAGTGATTAACGACAGCATCACCCCGGCCATTCGTGCCAAGGCCGAATCCAAATGCAACGAATACTTTCTTGAGCGCAGGCATCGTTGATGTGTCCCGCTCCGTTATCCATAAGCGCTATTTACCCTATTTCAATAATATCATGCAAATCGAAAAAGAGCTGTACCTTGCCGCCGGTTGCTTTTGGGGCGCTGAGCACTACCTGAAGCAGATAGACGGCGTCACTTTCACTGAGGTGGGTTTTGCCAACGGCAATACCGAGAACCCAACCTATAAAGAGGTTTATACTGACACAACCGGTTATGCCGAGACCGTACATCTGCGGTATGACCCGTTGCGCGTCAGCCTGCCGTTCTTATTGGAGATGTATTTCAAGTCGATAGATCCCACCAGTCTCAACCAGCAGGGCGAAGACCGCGGTACACGTTACCGTACAGGCATCTATTACACAGATTCTGACGACCTTCCTTTCATCCAGCTCGCCCTCAGACAGGAGGCGACGCACTATGGTCTCCCCCTACAGGTTGAGGTCGAACCCCTTCGCAACTTCTATCGTGCCGAGGACTACCATCAGGACTACCTTGTTGCCAACCCTACGGGCTATTGCCATCTACCTGTTGCCTTGTTCCAGTCTGCCCGCGACGCCCGCGATACCGCTACCCTCCAAAAGGCTGAGAAATACACTCGTGTGATTAAGCAACTACAGTCGCTGCTTGATGGCGAGGCAGATGCCATTGCCTGTATGGCGAATGTTGCCGCTTTGCTGCATGAGACATTCGGTTTTTGGTGGACGGGATTTTACCGTGTTGTCGGTGAGGAGTTGCTGCTGGGACCTTTCCAAGGCCCTATAGCCTGTATGCATATACCTTTTGGCAAAGGAGTATGTGGCACGTCGTGGAAAGAGAACCGCACCCTTATGGTGCCCGATGTGGAAGAGTTCCCCGGACATATAGCATGCAGTGCTGCTTCGCGTAGCGAAATTGTTGTGCCGATGAAAAAAGGAGGGGACGTTGTTTCAGTGCTTGATATCGACAGCAAAGACCTCGCTACATTTACTCAGGTCGATGCCTATTACCTTGGACTTTTGGTTGACTTGCTGCCGTGACAAAGCGTTGAGGCAGGGGTGAGACTATTCAGGATGCCGTTGCAAACGTATTGGTAGCGGATGTGGAGGCAGGAAGAGAGGAATGTCCGAGGGCTAAGAAATTAGAAAATATGAAACGTATATTGTTATTGGTTGTAGGAGCAGCGATACTTATGGCTGCCTGCAACGGGAAAAAAGATGTTGAACTTAAACAGCAAAATGAAATGTCGGAAGAATGTCTTATTTGCGGGGCTCCGCTTAAGTATTTGGACCATGATACGGTGATGGAATGTTCGCTGTGCCACAAACGGGAGCCGAGCAAGACTTGCTGTGAAAATGGGCATTACGTGTGCAGCGAATGCCATACCGCAGGGCTGGATTCCATTGTGGTGATGTGTCTTGCAGAGCGTTCCACCGACCCGATAGAGTTGTTGGAAAAGATGATGTCGAAGACGTTCTGCCACATGCACGGCCCCGAGCACCACGTGCTGGTGGGGGCTGCGTTGCTGACGGCCTATAACAATGCCTTGCCCGATTCGTTGCGGTTGAACCTGGCAGAAGATTTACCAGAGGTAATCAGCCGTGGGCGGCAGGTGCCTGGAGGTGCCTGCGGCTATATGGGCGCCTGCGGTGCAGCAATCAGTACCGGCATTTTCATGTCGGTGGTGACGAGAAACACGCCCCTTTCAACCGATTCTTGGCGTTTGTGCAATCTTATGACTGCCAAAGCTCTGGAACAGGTGGCTGAAAACGGAGGACCGCGTTGTTGCAAACGCGACTCCTATCTTTCAGTGTTGACGGCAGTAGATTTTGTCAAAGAACATTTAGGGGTAGAGATGCAGAAAGCAAAAGTGAGATGCTCTCGCAGTGAGATGAACAACCAGTGTATAGGAAAAAAATGCCCCTTTTCCGGAAGTGGGATGTGAGAATTAGTCAGACAAGTCAGACAAGTCCGACCAGTCCGACGAGTCCGACTTGTCAGCAATAATGACATTGTTTTCTTGCTCTTTAGACGATTGGTCTACAGCACTTCTCTGCGAGTATCGCACCTTTAAAGTTTAAAACAATTTGAGAATAAATGTGCAATAAGCGGGGTGCGTTACAACAATCGATGAAAATAGTTTTGCTGGTTAAACAATTTGCCTATCACAGTTCTTCCATGTTGGATAACACGGTGGGGGACTGTAGGGATTATTCTTGTCAAACTTTGGTTATTTATTTTTGATTTTGGGTTGTGTTGATTTTTACGCCTGCCATAAAGGTGCGGCCGGGTTGGGGTACTCCTCCGTGGTCGCGGTAGGAGGTGTTGAGTAGGTTGTGGGCTTCGATAAAGCATTGGAGTAAGGAGCCTTTCAGGGAGTATTCTACTGCCATGTTTAGCAGCAGTGCATCGCCGTATGTGCAGATGTTGCCGTTGGAGTCGGTATATTTGCCTTCGCGGTAGCGGTAGATGGCATCGCCCTTTAGGCGTAGGTTTTGGATGGGGGAAAAGGCGAGGTAGAGGGTGGCTTTGTGGCGCAGGTATTCGAGGGCGTAGCCGGAAATCATGTTGCCGGGGTCGCGGTCAATATAGCAGTAGGAGTAGTTGCCGCCTGCGGCGGGGTGCAGAGGGAGGTCGGGCTGATAGCTGAAGGCGAAGTCGACCCCGGTGGCACCTACGGCAGTATGGTTCATGGAGTACCATGTATCTTCATCGGGGTGGCGCACCCAGTCGATGATTTGCCGGCCGTCGCGGTGGTAGAGTGTGGCTTGGAGGGCAAAGGTGCTGGGGTTGTAGCGCAGGGTCACTTCGGCGGCGAGACTGTGTTCGCTGTTAAGGTCGGGATTGGCGACTTGGTTGACGCTTTGGTAGTAGAGGTCGGTGAAGGTGGGCAGGCGATAGGTGCGGCTAAAGGCGGCGAGGAGGTGCAGTTTGGGAGCGAGACGGTAGTCGGCGGAAGCCGAGAGACCGTAGTTGAAGCCGAAGGCGGTGTTGTAAAGGCCGAGGACGGTGGCTTGGGCAGTGAGGCGGTTGCGCACAAGGCTGTAGCCGGAGAAGAGGGTAGTGGATAGGCGTGAGGCGGAGCGTGTGTAGGGAGAAGCAAGGTCGGGGTTGTCGGTGCCGAGAACGTTGCTCCAGATGCCTTCGCGTCGGGCTTCGATGCCAATAAGTGCTTCGCCTATGCCTACTTTTTTTGACAAGCGTGAGCGGATGCCGGTGGTGGAGGAGAGGTGGTGATTGTGGCCACTGTACCACTGTGGCGGGGTGGCGTAGTCGTGCCGGAAGAGTTCGAAGCGGTCGCGATGCAGGCGACCGTAAAGGGCGGTCTCAAGGCGGAAATCGTTCCAACGGTGAATGTTGAAAAACGAGGCGGTGAGGGTGCGGGTGGATTCGAACTGGTCGGGGTAGGCGGTACTGTAGAATGCCTGACTGCCAAAGTCTTTGGATTGGGCACCGAGTTGGAGGTGCCAGTCGTTGCGAAAGCTGTGGCGCGTTGCCTGAAGAAAGAGGCTGGCGTGGCGGTAGTCGGTGTTGGGCATGTAGCCGTCGCTGCGGTTGTAGGCACCCGCCAAGGTGACTGCCCAAGGCCCCAGTGTTTTGGTGGCGAGGAGGGAGGCTTTGGCTGTGGCATGTGAGCCGCCCGAGATCAGTGCGGCGAGTTGGTCGCGGTATTCCTCGCACACCACGATGTTGATGGCACCGCAGAAGGCGGTTATGCCACGGGCCATGAGTTGGGCGGGGGAGAGGAGTTCGACGCGCTGCACCATTGAGATGTCGACGGGGATGTCGAGGAGGAAATGTCCGGTTTGGGCATCGGTGATGTTCACGCCGTTGAGGAGGATAACCATTTGGTCAAAGGTTCCTCCGCGCATGGAGAGGTCGCCCTGGACATCGTTGCCGCCGCGAGAGCGGAGGTCGACGCCTGGAAGGAGCGAAACGAGGTCGCCGATGGAGCGGACAGAAGAGTTGGAGAAATCGTTAGCGGTGAGAACCGCCGCAGGCTCGGGAGAGCCGAAAAGGGAGTCCGCCGGAGCAATGACAGCGACGGCGGGAAGGAGGCGTTCGTCGAGGGAGTCTTCAGACTGAGAGAGTGCCTGCATGGGGAGCAAGAGGGTGCCGAGGGTGAGTACGGCAGCGGATTTTTGGAGCTGGCGGTCGGCAATGTAGGAGGCCAGACGGCCGATGTTGACTACCCGATGCAGGGAATTGAAGGCGGCATAGGCCGCACGGCTGAAGCGTCGGAAACGAAACGCACGGGGTTTGTTTTGAATGTGTTGGTTCATTTGGGTTGAAAATATTTAGTTTTGGCAGATTGTTTCCGTAGGGATACAGGAGGCCAAGGGCTTCGGATGGCACTCAAAAAGCACCTTGCACCACACCCTAAGGGGCATAATGCAAAGGGAAAGGAGGCCGTGAGGGCAGGAAGTGACTATTTGCCCATCAAGCCCGAGGCAACGTTCTTGAGTTGGCTGGCGAGGTTTTTCTTTTCCTCTTCGGTTAGTTTCATGTCTTTGAATGCCTCGGTGGCGGAAGAGATGAGTTTCTGGATGTCGCTGTCAGATTTGGCAGTGGAGAGTTTGGACATGAAGTCTTTGTTGGCTGTGAGTTGCGAGATGGCAGAGGCGATGTTGGCATTGCCTGCAAGTTTACTGATTTGTTCTGTAATATTCTTGTTACCAAGAAGATTGTCTAAAATACCCATGATGTGATAAGTTTTGATTTACAAGGCAAAGGTAGTAAATATTTTTGAAAGGCAGGGGATAAAAAGTCGCTCGGAGGTGTTTTTTAACAAATAAAGCGTGGAGGAGAGGTGTTGCCTGTGCTGTGAGTAGCTATGGCTGTTGTTATGTTGCCATGAGTTGGGTAAGAACGGGTTGAAGCGGTACGGGGAGGTGCTCATGATGTTAAAAAAAAGTTTTTTTCACGAATCCGCACCCGTTGTCGGGAAAAAAATGTATATTTGCAACACGGACGCACTATTCGGACACGTGGTATAGAGAATGTAACTTGTTGATAGATATAACTTGAAAACCAATAAGAAAGGAGAGGACAGATGATGAAAAAAATAATGATATGGCCATTGATAGTGGTTGCGACGATGGTGCTGGCATCATGCAACCGGCCGCCAGAAAGCAGCGCATGGCAGCAGAAATTGAAAGAGGCTGCCGAGTTGGGCACGGTGCAGTACACGGTGCAGAAAGTTGTCAGCAACAGCGACGAAACGTGGCAGTTATTTGGAGACCGCAAGATATTGATTTCGTTCAAGGCGATTATCAAGGCCGGGTTGGACATGGAGAAATTCAACGCGGAATCGGTACGCATAAAAGAGGACAAGAAAACTGGCAAGCGCGAGATAGAGCTGGAGCTGCCTCAGCCGGAGATATTGGCATACAATATCAAGCCCGATGATGTGAAGAAGATATACAGCAGCGTGTCGTTGTTGCGGACGGAGTATACCAGCCAGGAGCGGGCAGAGATAGTGGTGAAAGGCGAGTTGGAGCTGAAAAACGACAAAGAGTTAACGGAAATGATACTGAAAGATGCCCGCCAGAATGCCCGCATGTTTATGGATATGTTACTGCGTCAGAGCGGTTTTACAGATGTGAATATTAAGTTTAAACAGGAGGTAGACCATGGAACCCAACAATAACAATATGGAAAACTTGCAGGAAAACTGCATGGATGAAGAGGTGCGCGAGGTAGAGGTGAATGCCGGGGAGACAGCCTGCGAGGCTGAGCCAGTGGCAGAAGAGGCGACGAAGGACGCTGCACCCGAAGAGAATACGACGGAAACTACCGACCAGGGAAGCGGGAAGTCGTTTATGGAGATATTGAAGACATGGCTGCAGAAGGCTGTGAAATTCTTGATCAAGTACAGAAAGTGGATAATCCTGTTGGTGATTCTGGCCTGTATAGCCGCTGTGGCAATGATGGTGATAGTCAAGTCCAACAACAAAAAGAATTATTATGAGTCGTTGGGACAGACTGTTACTGAAATGAAGAAGATTTCGGAGTTCTGTACGGCCAAATACATAGGGGAAGTGATGATGCAGGACGAGGTGAAAAAATTTTTGAAGAGAAAGAATATTGTGCTGATAGTGAAGGGGAGAGTCAGGGCAGGGTTCGACCTCTCGAAGATGGAGGTTGAGACTGTGGGCGACACGGCAATAAACCTGATGTTGCCACCACCTAAGATATTGGATATTATCACCAATCCCACAGATATACGGATTTTCAGCGAGAAGGGGGATTGGTCGCAAGATGAAGTTAACCTTGTCGCTAATGCAGGACGGTTGAAGTTGTTGCAGTTGGTATTGGATGAAAGGCTGTTGGCAACCGCCGAAGAGAATGGAAAGCGGCAGATAACATCGTTCTTCACTACGTTTGGTTTAAAACAGGTGAATATCGATGTAGCGGAAGACACTTCGAGTATTGATTTTAAAGGGTTGGTTGGCGACTCGGTGTCGGGCAGCGCCATTGCTCTGTTCGCCGAGTAAACCCTTTAGAGGGGAATGTGTGAATGCGTTAATGCGTTAATGTGTGAATGCGTTAATGTGTGAATGCGTTAATGTGTGAATGCGTTAATGTTTTAGTCCTGTTTGCTTCAAAAGACTCACGAATTAACACGTTTACGAATTAACGAGTTTAATGTGTTAATGTGTTAGTCCTTGGAACTCGATTAAACGATTAAACGATTAAGCGATTAAACGATTAAACGAATAAGCGACTAAGCGAATCATGCGAGTGTTTATTTTATTCTTGGACTGTTTATGTCGAGGAATTTTTGTAAATTTGCACTGAAAAAAATTGAACAAAAATTGCTATGGCAGAAGATAATAATAGTATTATACAAGAGGTTACAAGCGAAGAGTATAAATGGGGATTTGTCACAAACATTGAGACGGATACCATTGGCAAGGGCTTGAACGAGGATGTAATACGTCTGATTTCAAAGAAAAAGAACGAACCGGAATGGTTGCTGGAGTTCCGTCTGGAAGCTTTCAGAAAGTGGCAGACGATGGAAGAGCCCGAGTGGGGACATTTGAAGTATGAGAAGGTTGATTACCAAGATATAATATATTACGCCGCACCCAAACAGAAGGAGTTGAAGAAGAGTATGGACGAGGTGGATCCGGAGTTGTTGGCTACGTTTGACAAGCTCGGGATTCCGCTGCGCGAGCAGAAAGAACTGGCAGGAGTGGCTTACGATGCCATCATGGACTCGGTGTCGGTGAAGACGACTTCGCAGAAGATGCTTGAGGACAAGGGTATATTATTCTGCCCTATCAGCGAGGCTGTGCAGAAGTATCCTGAGTTGGTGAAACAGTATTTGGGTTCGGTGGTGCCAAGCGGCGACAACTTCTTTGCCGCATTGAATTCGGCAGTGTTCAGCGACGGGTCGTTCTGTTATATTCCCAAAGGGGTGCGCTGCCCGATAGAGTTGTCGAGCTATTTCCGCATCAATGCCCGTGGGACAGGTCAGTTTGAGAGAACATTGATAGTGGCTGACGAAGAGGCCTACGTGAGTTATATGGAGGGCTGCACTGCCCCGCAGCGTGATGAGAACCAGTTGCATGCAGCCATCGTGGAGATTGTGGCTCTGAAGGATGCCGAAGTCAAGTACAGCACGGTACAAAACTGGTATCCCGGCGACAAGGACGGCAAAGGCGGTATCTATAATTTTGTTACCAAACGCGGAATATGCAAGGGTTCGCACAGCAAGATTTCGTGGACTCAAGTGGAGACGGGCAGCGCGGTGACATGGAAGTACCCCAGCTGCATATTGCAAGGGGACGACAGCACGGCCGAGTTCTACAGTGTGGCAGTGACCAACAATTACCAACAGGCCGACACGGGAACAAAGATGATACATGTGGGCAAGAACACACACAGCACCATCATGTCGAAAGGTATAAGCGCAGGGCACAGCCAGAACAGCTACCGTGGTCTGGTTCAGATAAACAAGAGCGCCGAGAACGCGCGCAATTTCTCACAGTGCGACTCGTTGCTCCTTGGCGATACCTGCGGTGCACACACCTGGCCCTATATCAAGGCAAACAACAGTACCGCGATATTGGAGCATGAGGCCACCACTTCGAAGATTTCGGAAGACCAGCTGTTCTATTGTCAGCAGCGCGGCATCACACCTGAGAGTGCAGTGGGTTTGATAGTAAACGGCTACGCAAAGGATGTGCTGAAGAAACTGCCCATGGAGTTTGCCGTCGAGGCACAGAAGTTGCTGAGCATCTCGCTGGAAGGGTCTGTCGGATGACATTGAGAATTTAATTCCTTAATCGCTTAATCGTTTATTGAGCGCCAAGGACTAACACATTAACGCATTCACACATTCATAAATGGCGCACAAACTATCAATGGAGGAATTGCACCGCATTTCGGTGCAGGAGTTTAAGGAGGCTGAGAAACTGCCCCTTACAGTGGTGTTGGACAATGTGCGCAGCCAGAATAATATCGGCTCGGTGTTTCGCACAGGCGACGCCTTCCGTGTGGAGCGTATCTGTCTCTGTGGTATCTGCTCTACACCGCCTCACCGTGACATCCACAAGACCGCCCTCGGTGCCGAGGATAGCGTGGCCTGGAAGTACTACGAGGAGAGCATAGACTGTGTGCGGGAACTGAAAGAACAGGGATATAAAGTCTATGCCATAGAGCAAGTGGACGACAGCATGAAACTGGATGCCCTTCCGGAACGGCTTGGAGAGAAGGTGGCCATTATCTTTGGCAACGAGGTGGAGGGAGTTCAGGAGGAGTTGCTGCCCCTATGCGACGGAAGCATCGAGATACCCCAGCAGGGTACCAAGCATTCGTTGAATGTCAGTTGTGCCGCCGCCATCGTGCTGTGGGAGTTTTTCAAGATGTTGCGTCAGTAATATCCCTTTGTTGAGAAAAAAAAGAAAAGGCGACAGGTGATTTATTTCCCTGCCGCCTTTATTATTATGTGGTCAATTAGAGGTCGAATAAGTTAAAGACTACGCCTATCGACAAGTGGAATGGGTTGAAGGACGATCCGTCGGCTTTCTTCACATCGTGGAATATCGGTGTGACTCCCATTTCGGCATATACTCCAAGTAGACTTAAGTTGGCACTGAGACGAGCGTTGAGGTTGAACAGGTTGAACGGCATGCTTCTGTAGTATTGCCGTGTTTCGGTTACATCGTCACTTGAGTTTATATATTCTTGCAACAGCTTGCTTTCGATATTGATTCTCGGAATGAGGTCGAGTCGGAAATTGAAGGAGTGCTTTCTTGCATCGGGATAGAAAACGAAGTGAAGAGGAAGAGCGAGATACATGGTGTTGGCGCTGGTTTTCCAAGTGCCAGGGAGTTCAGAGGAACCGACTTGTAGGATGTAGTCGTCGCCTTGGTATCCTCCCGATATCAGCGGAGTGGCAAAACGATACATGTTTCCACCCCATTCAACACCAAAGCCTGCCGCAATGTGGTTGTCCATATAGAGGGAGTAGTCAAGCTGCCATGAGTAGTCGCTTGCAAATGGGCTGTTGGTTGTTTGGCCTTTGGCGAAGGTTGATTGGCCGTTGGGGATAAGTCCGTTGCTGTTTATCCATCG